>JBEBFT010000011.1:0-43918 GCA_040081825.1 Candidatus Peribacteraceae bacterium | reverse complement strand
AAGCGGCAGAAAATCATCTTTGCAGACATAAACATGATGGGGAGAGCAAGTAGAAGCCAAATTCTACCCTCTCAACCCACACACTTCTGGTCCATTACCAACATTTGTTTTTTCTTCTATGCCCTTCTTCTATCCACTTCCCACTACGGGTGAACAATCGTATACTGCGGACCATGGCGATCCAGAAGCGTGCACGGGCAGACGAGACGATGGAGGTGAAGCCGACGAAGCGCGAGAATGACCCAGCTGACCAGACGCTGCGTCCGACCAAACTGGCAGACTACGTCGGACAGGCTGAGATCAAGGATCACTTAACCGTGTACTTAGAAGCAGCGAAGAAACGGAGCGAGCCACTTGGTCATGTGCTTTTGCATGGGCCTCCAGGACTCGGCAAAACAACACTCGCATTCATTCTCGCTCGTGAGATGGGTGCGCAGATTCGGGTGACCTCGGGGCCTGCGATCGAGAAGCCAGGAGATCTGGCGTCGCTCCTTACGAACCTACAGGCAGGAGACATCCTCTTCATCGATGAAATCCATCGCATGCGTCCTGTGATCGAAGAGGTGCTCTATAGCGCGATGGAGGACTACGTACTCGATCTCATGATTGGCAAGGGTCCATCTGCACGTTCTATGCGAATTGATCTACAACCGTTCACGCTTGTAGGGGCGACGACCAAAATCGGCACCATGAGTACGCCGCTTCGCGATCGTTTCGCACACAACTTCAAACTCGGATTCTATTCCGACGTTGACCTCTCTCAGATTGTCGAGCGTACGTCGTCCATTCTTTCGCTCTCCATGGACCCCGTCGCCGCAGGCTGCATTGCACGCAGCAGTCGTGCCACACCGCGTATCGCAAATAGGCTCGTGCGTGCGATTCGCGATTTCGCCGCCGTCAGTAACGAGCCAACTGTCACCGAGAAGCGCGTTCGTTCCACTCTCCAGTCGCTCGGAATCGACGACCGTGGACTGGATACGACGGATCGCTTGATTCTCCTCACGATCGCCGAGAAGTTTGCGGGTGGTCCTGTCGGTGTAGGCTCACTCGCTGCTGCACTATCTGAAGAAGAGGAGACACTGGAGGACGTATACGAGCCGTATTTGATTCAGTGCGGTCTCTTGCATCGGACACCAAAAGGCAGGACGATCACCAAGCATGCGTATGAGCTTCTGGGGATGGATATGCCAGAGGGGAACTCCTCGCTTTTTTAGTCTATGCAGATTCAACATATTGCAATTTTAGGATTGATCATCAATTTGGCGTGCGCAATTCCCTATATCAGAGATACCTTGATCGGGAAGACGCAGCCAAATCGAGTATCGTACTTCCTTTGGTTTGCGATTCCTCTTATTGGTATTGCCGCGTCGTGGTCGGAGGGTGTTACGTGGGCACTCGTCCCGGTCATTTCGGCGAGTCTGATTCCATTTAGTATTTTTCTAGCGTCATTTTTCGATCCTCGAGCGTATTGGCGCTTACGTCCCTTTGACTATTTATGCGGCGCACTGTCGATTCTTGCCCTAGTGCTTTGGTATGTAACGAACGATGCTTCGGTTGCGATTGTGCTTTCTATCATCGCTGATCTTTTTGCGAGTATTCCGACGGTAGTAAAACTCTGGAAGTATCCGGATACTGAAACAAAAATTACGTATGCAGCAGGACTTATGAGTGCAATTACTGGACTGTTTACCCTCAGTATGTGGTCCATTTTTGAGTCCGCCTTTCCGCTCTATTTGATATTCATGAATGGAGCTTTATTCACTGCTGCCTTTCGCGGTATGCTTCTCCCATCGGAGCAGGCTGGAAAATAACTCTAACAGACGGAATAGAATGCCCACTTCACCACCAACGCTTCTTTAATCTTTTCTCATCCAGACTGTATGTCACGCCATCGCCATCATCTCTTGTCATTTGGTATCGCGTTGCTGGTAGCGGTTGCAGTGTTGGTAGCCAAAATCCAGTCTCCGGATATTTACTCCGCTTTCCTTTCTTCCGGCAGTCAGCCATCACACAAGATTCTGTTTCTGTGGCTCGGATCGCAGGGCAGACAGTTCACGAGTGCTGAGCTCGGGCAGATCGCGAATCGCACTCGTCTCACGTTCTTCTCCCCGTTTCATAATCAGGGTCAGATAACAGGGATACTGGAGGATGTATGGAAGCTGAAAGTACGTGCTCCAGACATGAAGGTCATCGCGTATGTAAATGCGACGATCGTTCCACCAGTGATGCAAAATGAGATGATGGCTGAGGGCTTTCAAGATGAGTGGTACCTGCGTGCTGAGCGAGGGCCACAGGCAGGCAATGTACTGACGCTCGGTCCTTCCAATCCATCCAAGTACGTCGATACGACGAACGAAAATTATCGGGAGTGGCTCATGCATTTTATTGAAATGAAAAGATACAAAGCTGCCCCGTATGACGGAGTGGTATTCGATAGCTTCAATCCATACGGCGTCTCCATCGGTTCATACGATCCTGACTACTGGCGGGGTAGAGAGTATTGGTTGACACATCTGACTGATGCAAAGATCGACGCGTTGGATGAGTCACTCCCTACTCTCTTGGATGAAGCTGCAGAAATCGACTCGGACAAGGTCGTGGGATTCAATGGCATCTCCGAGAAGAAGTTTCGACTAGGAGATGAACGCCGAAATCTCCCGTATTTGGATTCACCGAGTGTTTCATTCTCATTGCATGAAGAATTTTGTGCGTGGGATGGCGCGCAGGACGAGACGGTATACGCAACAACTGACCAGATTGTGGACGACCTCACCATTATGAAAGAAAGAAGTGAAGATGTTCGACTGCTCATGCAGATGAATGCAGTCGATGCTGCGAATCCGAGTAGCGTAGACCATGTCGAGGATTATTGCTTCGGTGTGTTTATGGCAGGTTACGAGGAGAATGTCAGACTGGGGGGTGGACGCTATAAAGTGTTAACAGCACTACAGTTCTGGCCACGAGGTATCAACGTCGATTTTGGAGAACCAGTTGGGGATTTCGTGTATCTCAAACCTACCGGACTTATCACACGTGAATTCACTCGTGGATACGTGCTTGTGAATACAGATACATCACCTCAGACGCTCATCATCCCTGCCACTGGAGTGATTGCTGGGCATATCTTCAACGGCACGGTGGATCAAATAGTGAGCTCAGGGCAGCAATTTAGGATACCGCCGAGGACGGCATACTTCCTGAACACTACTATGAGATTGGCCGCTCCTCCCTCTGGATTCTAGAGCGCATCAATCTGCCATAAGTGTGGTCACCGCTCGATGCATCTCTTCGACAAATCGCTCTTTCGAGTGTTTTCTCGCTTGGGAGAGGCACGCCTCAGCTGAGAATGTGTTTTGATCGAATGACTGTAGTACGTGTACCAGCGAATCCGTCGTTGGCGCATCAAAAAACACTCCTGTTTTCCCTTCGATAACAGTTTCCAGCGCTCCGCCCGAACGAAACGCAATGACGGGTGTGCCACATGCCATCGATTCGAGTGGAACGAGTCCAAAATCCTCATCGCCCGGGAAAATGGTTGCGACTGACGATGCATAGAGGGATCGCAACTCTTCCTGATCTGTGTACCCATGAAATGTGACGGTCGGACCTGCCAAATTTCTAAGTCGCATTTCATCCGGACCTTCTCCGACGATGGTGAGTGGTAGCTTCAACTGATTGCATGCCTCGATTGCGAGGTCGATGCGCTTGTAGCGGACGAGGGAAGAGACGAGTAGATAGCCTGAGCGGGTAGCGGGTAGCGGGTAGCGGGTAGCCTGGAACCACGCGTCATCAATCGGCGGATAGAGCACGTCGCTCTCTCGTCGCCAGTAAAGTTCGCATCGCCTCTGCACGGTTTTGGATGCGCTCAGCAGCATGTCGGGTCGATACGCGGCTTCAGCATCCCAGATTCTGAGCTTGTGAAAGACATGCTCCACATATTTTTTCTTCAGGAACCCAAACGGTCCCTTCGACGCTTGCCCTATGACATCATGCGTACGATCCCACAGATACCGAGCAGGGGAGTGTACGTAACAGAGGTGTTTCGGTTTTCCATTCGTGATAATCCCATGCGCGAACGCGGACGAAGATGAAATAACAAGATCGAAGTCTGAGAAGTTCCACGACTCGGCGGCCTTTGGAAAGCGGCGGAGGTAGTGGTGGTGGTTGAACGAATGGTTAGTGGCTAGTGGGTAGTGGCTAGTCGGCTGGCAGGAGCTTGTTCTGATTCGTGATGTGGGAAACCAGTCACCTAGTTTCTTCTCGTCATACAGCAGCGTGTAGATCGGCGCATCTGGAAAGATGTCTGCGAGCACGCGCAGTACCCGCTCGGCACCGCCGCGCATGGTCAGAAGTTCGTGTACTAGTGCCACCTTCATAAAGTTGTGAGGAAGTTCGCCTGCCCTGAGCGAGTCCGCCTAGGCGGACGAGTCGAAGGGTGAACCAGGGCTACTTTCATAGGTGTGCATAGTGTAGCTTTTTTCTCTATACTGCCAGCAGCTGATTTACTATTGCAGTAACTTTGGGTCGGTAGCTCAGCTGGTAGAGCAGTGCCCTTTTAAGGCATTGGCCGAGGGTTCAAATCCCTCCCGACCCACCATGTACAAAAGAGGCACCCCCACTTCTTCGGTGGATGCCCCTGTATTTGATTGTCGTTCTCTTCTAACTTACTTCATCGTGCTGATATCTCGGTACTCGCGGTCGGTGATATCATCAAGTAGGCGATAGAGCATCTCTGCCATTTCAGAGCGTGTCAACATTTGGTCGAATGACTTGATGGAGACGGGGATTGCGCGCTCTTTTGAGAGAGCATTCACATACGGGCGGAACCACTGTTCAGTCGGCTCTTCCGCTGTCTGCAGTGCCATGGCGCTCGACATAATCTTCGCTGCTTCTGCAAAGTTGATATATTCACCCGGCTGGAATCTGCCATCGGGGTAACCCTTGATTAGACCCTTCACAGTCGCATGACATACCGCTGTCGCATACCACGCACCACGGTCAACATCTGGATAATAAACAGTCTGACTGTCTTTGACCTGTTCATTTTGCAAACATGTGTTTAGTTCGTTCGTATCCATCAAGAGGGGGTTTGTAATCAGAAAGACAAACTCAGCACGATTAATTCGGTTACCCGGTTTAAATGTTCCACCCGGATAGCCCTGAAGAATGTTGCGCTCACGGAGAGACTCAATAGCCTCAAAAGAGGTGTGAGACTCAGGCACATCCGAAAACTGTTGCTGTGCAAACGGTTCAAATGGAGAGTCCTGCGCACTCGCAATTGGTGCGAGGAGCAAACTCATGAGCAGCATAGAAAAGAGTCGCATAAAACGAGAGGGGAAAACTATAGACAGAGATAAGACGTACGAAAGCGTGTTTCGTTACCTTCTTTGCTGTACCATTTTCATATGCAACACGAACGACGTCCCATACTTCTTGGCTTCATTTCGACGCTTGCACTCTCGCTCGTGCTTACGTGGCATCAGCAGAATGTCGAGTTTCTTCTCTACGTCTTCGTGCTCGTTTTCCTCGCGTTCATGGTGTTTGGTATCGACCGACACGCACATTTCTCAAAAGGACTTCTCTGGTGCTTGGTGCTCTGGGGCTTGGTGCACATGCTTGGCGGACTCGTGATGATATCTGACTCACTACCTGCTCAGACTGAGGGAGGACGACGCATTCTCTACACGCTCTGGCTCATTCCCGATGTCCTGAAATACGATCAGGCGGTGCATGCGTATGGTTACGCTATATGTATGTGGCTTTCGTATCAGTGGTTCAAAAGCCGATACCACACCTCTGGCCCCACACTCGGGGTGCTGGTTCTCTGTGGTCTTGCCAGCATGGGACTCGGGTCTGTGAATGAGATCATCGAGTTTTTTGCACAACGATTCATCGAAGATACGAACGTCGGTGGGTACGAAAACACGGCATGGGATCTGATATTCAATTTGATCGGCGTTGTGATCGCAGGGTCACTCATCCGTTATGGTCATCCTGCGAAAGAGAAGATGCTCGGGTTACGATTATTCTAGATGATCGACTCGCACTGTCATCTCACGGCTTCGGACTTCGATACTGATCGCGATACTGTAATCGAACGTGCCCGTGCACAGGGTGTAACGCACATCGTAACCATTGCTGATGAGGTATCGGACATCGCGAAGTGTCAGTCGCTCGCAGAATCTCAGAACAACCTGTTCTTCACAGCCGGCGTGCATCCGCATCATGCTGCCAGTTTTTCAGAGGCTGACCTTCCAGTCATTCGTGAGGCATGCCTGCATCCGAAATGTGCTGCAGTTGGCGAGATTGGTCTCGACTATCACTACATGCATAGTCCCAAAGATACACAGCAACGTGTGTTCGAAACGCAGCTGGTGCTGGCAAAGGAACTTCATAAGCCTGCGGTCGTGCATTGTCGCGAGTCAGTAGAGGACCTGTGGACAATCGTGAATCACGTGAAGCCATCTCGCATCGTGATCCACTGCTGCACCGAGAAGTGGGAGGATGTGAAGCGCTTCACCGATGCTGGTCATTTTCTGTCCTTTACCGGCATCGCGACGTATCCGAAATCGGACGTGATCAGAGACACGATCATGCACTGTCCGATGGATCAGCTGATGATCGAGACGGATGCTCCGTTCCTCAGCCCCATTCCACATCGTGGCAAACGTAATGAACCTGCCTTTGTTGCTGAGGTACTGAGACTTGTTGCATCGATCAAAGGCATCTCAGTCGAGGAAGCGGATCGAATAACAACGAAGAATACGGTAGAGTTTTTCCATCTCTAGCGCTCGTAGCTTCCTCCTACGTCTCTCGACAAGCTCGAGACTTCGGGGGACAGGCAATGGATAGACTAAGATCGTGTTTACTTGCTCCCGTAGGTCAATGGATAGACCGCTGGCCTCCGAAGCTGGAGATGTAGGTTCGATTCCTACCGGGAGCACCATTTGACTCGTCCGCCTAGGCGGACTCGCTCATGGTTTACGACCATTCTTCATACCGGATTATGTTTGAACTACTACTCATCCTCACGCTCGGCGCACTCCAGCCACTCATCGAGGTTTTTGCGGATTCACGAACGGCAACTTGGTTCAATGTCTCCGCTGCAGTGTGTGTGCTCGGATACGTTGTGTATGCACTTTCTCGCTCGGGCATCGTCGTCTTAAGAGAGTGGGGGATCAGGACAGATACCTTTCTTCCGATGTTTCCCGTGTACGCGATTTTTACCGCTGTCGGGAGCGTATGCGTGATTCTTCTCGGTAGATACATGGGGCACACATCTCTTCCGGTGACATTTTGGTATTTGGTCGCGCTCTATCCGGTGTGGGGCATCGCCCAGCAGTTTGCGCTTCAGAATCTGCTCGCGCGCAACCTGGTGCCACTGGTTCCCCACATCGCCCTTCGATCGCTGATCGTTGCAACGTGTTTCGCCGTTGCACATCTTCCATCAATGCCGCTGGCTGCCACGACGTTTATTGCCGGGCTCTTCTTCGTGCCGCTCTACCATCGCTACCCCAATCTACTTTTGATCGGTACCGCGCACGGTATTCTGGGGTCACTCGTGTTCACCCTTGTTCTCGGCCAAAATCAGTGGGATATTCTGACCAAGTATCTTTCCTAAATCTTTCCCTAACTTATATGAGCTACGTCGATGGATTCGTCTTAACAATCAAGAACGACAAGATCAATGCGTACAAAGAGATGGCGACGATCGGTGGTCGTTTATGGAAGAAGCACGGTGCACTCTCGTACATGGAGTGTCGCGGAGATGATCTGCACTCCGAGCATTGCAAGTTGCCCTTTCCGACGTTGACCAAGTGCTCTGCGGATGAAACTGTCTTCTTTTCATTTATTGTGTACAAGGACAAAGCGCACCGCGATCAGGTGAATGCTGCAGTCATGGCAGATCCCGAGATGAATGCGTACGATCCTAACAACATGCCTCTCGATATGGAGAAGATGTCTTTCGGAGGATTCGAGGCGATAGTGGAGTGTTAGTCTTCATTCATCGCGCTCTACGAGTAGTCACGTACCGCGTACAGAAGCAATAAATCATTCTTGCAGGTCGATGGCTGCTTGGGTACCATGGTGCAGCTCTTTCTTTCTCATACAAAGCATCTGCAGATGTATTCTGCGGGTATCGTACAATGGTAGTACGGCGCCTTGCCATGGCGCAGATAGGGGTTCGATTCCCCTTACCCGCTCCACACCTATCCCAGCCCCTCCTAGTCCTGATACACCGTCGACCGATGGGCGATGATCAGCACTCGTACGATCCTTTTTTCGATCCGAAAAATGACGCGATACTCTCCGATGTGGAGACTTCGGTGACCTTTGAGCGAGAAGCGCAGTGGTTTGCCGAATATCTCAGGTCTGGATGGTAGCTTTCGTTCGATTGCAGCTTTGATTCTCTTCAAGTCAGCAGCAGGAAATCGAGCGATTTCTTTTATGTTCAAGGCATCCGAATACTGCACTTGGTACGTCATAGCGCCTTGGACCAAAAGTCATCGTGCGACAAAAGTTTCGACGTTTTTTTCTCTCGCTCTTCTGCAAGCATGCTGAAGTAGGCATCCTCTTCCAGTTCCATTGCACGTTCTAGCATCTCGGCAGCTTTGGTTGCCTGCGGAACTTCATCGCGTAGTGCGACCTTCTTCAGGAATACTGCCAGATGATCAGAAAGCGTGATGTTGAGCCGCTTCTTTGTTGTTGACATAGATTATGATGGAAAAGTGTATCATTAGTGTATCAAAAGTGTATCACTTTTGCAAGCAATTCTACTATCTTGGATTGGCACTCGGACGGATGATGTAACTGGGATCCTCCTTACAATGCTTTGGCAATGTATCATTCTCACCATTTCACCTTCCCTCAGTCGCCTAATCTCAGGTATATAGTAGGCAACTTTTCCGTATTCTAAAGCCATGAGCACTGAGAAGCTTCTGGAGAAAGTCGATCTCCTTCTCGGCACAAAAAGTGATCACGAGCTGATTCCTCTTTTATCGAAGCAGGATTTTCACGTACTTGCGGAAGTCATCGATGCATTGCATTCCGGCAAGCGTAAGACGTTTGCGCTCTTGCCACCCGAAAAGCAGGCAGAGGTCGCTGTCGTGATGAATGAGGACAGCAAGAAGCGAGTTCTTGCTCGCCTGTCCGATGCAACCATCGCTCGTTTTCTGCATTTCATGGCGGAAGACGAGGCAACAGACATCTTGCAACACCTGGAGCCGAATAAACGAGAGCTGGTTCTCGCACTCATGAAAGAAGACAAGCGTCGAAAGATCCAGAAGCTACTCCACTATGGATCCGAGACAGCCGGTGGTCTGATGGACCTCAATTTTCTTGCCGTAGATCCAAAAGATGCATTCAATGATGTGATCGATCGCGTCCGTAAACACGTTGAAGGCAAGCGCGACATGCCGACTGTCGTCGTCGTGAATCAGGCTGGGGGTGTGCTTGGGTGCATCGTCGAGCGAAAGCTGCTGTTCCCTGCACATAGCTCGACCGCCGATAGTCAGATGCAGCCGATTCCGGCCGTGCACCATGGAACAGACCGAGAAAGAGTAATGCAGATCATGTCCCAGATGCGTACCGAGATCGTGGCAGTGGCGGATGAGAGTGGTTCTGTACTGGGTGTCATTCACCTCCGTGACCTGATGCGTGTGGCGCAAGCGGAGGCGACCGAGGACATCTACCGTTTCGCGGGTGTGGACGTGGAGGAGCATCCACTCGACCCAGTGCTGACCAAGGTGAAGCGTCGGTACAATTGGCTCCTTCTCAATCTGGTGACAGCGTTCATGGCTGCGTTTGTCGTCTCTCTCTTCGAAGATACGATTGCTCGTTTCGCGATCTTGGCTGTGTACATGCCGATCGTGGCAGGACAGGGAGGCAATGCAGCAACACAAGCACTTGCAGTGGTCGTGCGTGGACTCGCGATGAACGAAATCACGTGGGATAAGGCACGTGGCGTTGTATTTCGTGAGGCGGGAGCGGGGATTGTCAATGGACTCATCACCGGACTCGCAGCTGCAGGTGCTGCAATTGCGTTCGGTGCTCCACTGATCTTCGGAGTTATTCTCCCCGCAGCGATGGTGATCAACCTTTTCGTCGCAGGATTCTTCGGCGCACTGATTCCGTTCCTACTGAAGAGACTCAAGATCGATCCCGCTGTTGCAAGCAGCGTCTTTGTGACCACAACAACGGATGTCGTTGGATTCTTCGCGTTTTTGGGGCTCGGCAGTATTCTGATGAAATAAATAAATCACCAATAACCAAGCACGAATCACCAATAACCAAGCACGAATCACCAATCACGCAAGGAATGAATCAATTACCAAAGCCAAAAAAGCTCAGTTTGCCCGTGGAAATTGCTTCTTTGACCCTTCTTTGATGATTGGATTTTGATGATTTCATTCATTGTTCTCTTGGCTTGTTTCTGCTATAATAATGAGATTCTATGAACGTACGACTTTCTCTTCTTCGGCTCACACTTCTTGCGGTTATTGCGCCCATATTTTTGATGTCTGTAGCCGATGTTGCATTAGCATGTGAAGTGGGTGAGCAGATGTGTCACGGCGAATGTATTCCGTCGACATCCATCTGCATCCTGGAACCGTTTCCTGGTGGAGTTACAGAGATCCCATCTGGAGATGTTGGGTTGAAGGCATTTGAGTACTACATCAATAACGGCGTCTGGCAGCTCGTGTACAAAATTGGTGTCGCTGCCACAGTCTTTAGCGGCGTTCTCGGTGGATTCCAGATCATCATCAGTAATGGCGACTCCAGCAAGATCGACGAAGGAAAAAAGAGATTCATTGTGTCGATCTATGCGTTGATTGTTCTCCTCCTCGCTGGTGTCATTCTCTCCTTCCTCAATCCTGTCGGTTTCGTGAACGGATAATGCGTACACTTCTTCTACTGTCGGCATTCCTTCTCGCGGTTGTCGCTGAAACGGCTGCAGCGCAGGAACTGTATGTGTACTGTAGTAACCTTCCTGGCTGCGGAAGTGGTTGGAAAGAGTACATCACGGGCGCACTCGTAGTCCTCCTGCTGCGCCTTCCTGTCTACACTGCCATCTTCGGCGTTCTCTTTCTGATGATCGGTGGCGCGTACATGGTGATGAGTGCCGGCAACTCCGAACGTGTCGAGAAAGGAAAAAAGACGATCACGTGGGCGATCATCGGTATCTTCGTCATGAACTTCTCGGTGCAGATGGTCGGTTTTGTATTCGATGAAACCGACTCGCGCCTTTCAGGAGGAGATCTGTTCGAATCCATCGGGTTTACGCTGCAGAGTTCGATTTTCGATCTGCTGTACGTTGCACTCCTCGGAATTGCCATCTTCTCAGGTATGTGGATGGTCGTCGCACGTGGCAAAGAGGACGAGTTTCAGAAGGCATACATGGGTCTTTTCTGGGCTGCAGTTGGTGCCATCATCATCAACCTTGCTGACGCGATTTCCTCTGCCATTCTTACGCTCTAGTCATGAGAATCCTCACTCTCATCGTCGGCCTTCTCGCCCCACTGAGCGTTCACGCCGTGCGACTGACTGAATACGGATTCGATTGCACAGGATTCCTGCACTGTGGCACAGGTATGGATGCGGTATTTGGCCTCTCTCTCAGTATGATTGATATTGTCGCGACGTTCATCGTCGCTCTTGCGGTCATTGTGTTCATGTACGGGGGGCTCCGGATGGCGACTTCTCGTGGAGAAGAGGGGAAAGAAGCAGGCAAGAAAGCACTTATTTATGCTTCGCTCGGTCTCGTCTTTGCGCTTCTCACCGCAGCGATCATCGATTTCATCTCTGACTATCTCTACGCCCTCGGTGCGGGAGGCTAAGTCCTGATGCGTTCGCTTCTCTGGCATGAAGATGTACAATTGCTGCAGCTTTTTTATGACGCGCAAATATATCACCACGGCGATGCTGCGCGAAAGGAAACCTACGGTTTCCTCTCGCGATCTCTCCTTCCCTAACAAGGAGTCGCTCCAGTCCGCAGCAAGTACGGACTTCGCGACAACTCTTTAAATCTTATGACTAGAAAATACATCACGACGGCGATCGATTACCCCAATGCTGCTCCGCATATGGGACATCAATCACGGAAGAAAAACCTAGCGGTTTTCCTTCCATGGACCATCCTTTCCCTTTATGGTGTCGCTCCAGACCGGAGCAAGTCCGGTCCTCGCGACAATTTTTTTCTTTCTGAAGCATGACCAGACGGTATATCACTACTGCTATCGATTATCCCAATGCCGCTCCGCATATGGGGCACGTATTAGAAAAAGTGATTGCGGATGTTATTGCCAGATGGTGGAGACTGAGTGGGCATGAGGTGCGCTTTCAGATTGGTACCGACGAGCACGGCATCAAAATTCAGCAGACGGCAGACCGTGAGAAGATGACACCGAAGGCGCTCGTTGATCGCAATGTGCCGCTCTTTCAGGATCTGTACCAAGAGTTACAGATCTCGGCGGATGTGTTCATCCGGACGTCCGATCAAAAGGTTCACTTTCCAACTGTAGTGGAGCTCTGGAAGAAACTGGAGGCAGCAGGAGTGCTAGCGAAGCGAACGTACACGGGCCTGTACTGCAGCGGTTGTGAGCGGTTTGTGACCGAGAAAGATTTGATCGATGGTGCCTGCGAGACGCACAAAGTTCCGCCCCAGAAAGTGGAGGAGGAGAACTGGTTTTTCTTGCTCTCCGAGGAGACGAAGTGGCTCCAGAAACTTCTCAAAAAAGAGTACACGATCGAACCCAAGTTTCGAGAGGCGGAAACACTGTCACTCCTCAAGCAAGGCCTGGAAGATGTGTCGTTCTCTCGTCCTAAAAGTAGTCTGAGTTGGGGTGTACCGGTCCCTGGTGACGAGGGTCAGACCATGTACGTGTGGTGCGATGCGCTCACGAACTATATTTCCGGTCTCGGGTTTTTTACCGATCACGAGGAGACACAGTGGTGGAACGATGCCGAGGTCACACACGTGATTGGCAAGGACATCGCTCGTTTCCATGCGCTGATCTGGCCTGCGATGCTTAAGGCAGCAGGAGTCAGAACGCCCGATCGTCTGCTCATTCACGGTTTTCTGACGAGCGAGGGGCAGAAGATGAGTAAGTCACTCGGGAATGTTGTGAAGCCTGAGGATGTTCTGAAGCATTTCGGTGGCAATCCCGATCCACTCCGTTTCTACCTCACGCACGAGGTGCCAGTTGGGAATGACGGTGACTTTAGCTGGAAGCGCATCGATGAAATCTACGACAGCAAGCTCAGGAACCAGCTCGGAAACATGCTCAATCGCGCTCTTGTGATGCTGCAGAAAGAACAGAAAGATCTTTTGCTGAATGCTGCAGATGACAGTGGTGAAACTGCAGCATCGTGGAAAACGTATGAGAAAAGTATGGACGCATTCGATCTTCATGCAGGACTGCAACAAATTATGAAAGCGATAGACACTATGAATGCATGGTTCAACGAGACTGCTCCTTGGAAGCAAGTGGACGCAGAGAAAGTAAAAACTCTCTCACTCTGCGCTGAGGGTCTTCGGCATCTTTCCCTCATGCTTCTTCCATTTATCCCTGCAACCGCACAGGAAATTTCGAGACAACTTGGTGTGCCGTACGCAGAGAAGATGCTCGACAAAAACTTTGTCATCACCAAGGAAATGAAAACGTGGGGCGGCGTCAAAGAGTGGAAACGAGTAGGGGAGCCGCGCATCCTTTTCGCACCGCTCGAGCAGAAAAAAGAGGCTTGATTTTCGTGTGGGTCCACTCGTAGAGTCGGGCACCCATGAATTCTTCTATCCCCGAAATTGTCGAGGCTCCCTTTGCACTATTTGGAGACTGTACCGTCGATGTGCAAGCAGGGCCGAACATTGTATTGGTGCGAAATATCCGAGGTGACGGAGAGACACTGTACTGGGTGCAAGAGCTGACAGATCAGTGCGGCGGAGACGTGAGAACGGCACTACAGGAGCTTGCTCGGGATGGTATTGCAATACTATAAAATAGTGTTATAATGACCTTCTATGCGTACTCCTAGTGAAAAGCAAACGATAATTTCTCGCGCTATAAGTGTGATGAAGGGGCCTGTTGGTGCGGTCGTGGAAGTAGCGGCAGGGTTTGGACTTTTATATGCAGTTGTCTGCGCAGGGTGTGGCTCAGAAGGATCTAAGGCCATCAAGGAAATGCCACCGGTTGTTCGGCCAAAGTCGGCCACTCCTCCAGTACTTGATGATAGTGTGCGCCCACAAGATCCAGCTGGTCCATTTCTGACGTGACGTGATAGAATAGTCACGCTTTCTTCGGGCGTGAAGAAACCTTTGAACCCATTGACCGAGATCGACGGTATAGGGAGGAGCAAGACGCTCACACTTCATACGAAGAGCACATTATTTTATTTCCCCGTTTTGTATGTTTGATCCAATGTCAGAACTCACGGGTCCGCCAACTGGTGACCCACTTGCGCCAACCGGTTCATTCGGTGGCTCACGTCCTCACTCATCCCGTCCACCACGCAGCGGCGGAGGTGATGCTCAGTATGGTCAGGAGCTCCACTCCATCACCGTTCGTGCTCGTCAGCGCACGTTTTACATCGACCTGAAGGAATCCGGAAACGGCAAGTTCTTCAAAGTCTCCGAGAAGTCCCGCGGCGGCAAGAAGTCGACGATCGTCTTCGATGTCGAGGATCTGGCTCCTATCATCGCTGCTTTGCAGGAGATGCAGGGGAAGATTTAGGAAATAGATGAAAAAAAGAAGCAGAGGAATCCGAGGATCTTTGGATTCCTCTTTTTCCTTTTGTTCCTTTGTTTCGTATTACAACGATCGTCCAAGCGAAAATGCTTTTCCTGTCATCGGCTTTCCTGACGGTGGCTGAATCGATCGAATGAATACGTTCGTGTTGTTTGCGCAGGTAAGAGCTAGATCATCAGCACCTTGCTCCAGACTCGTCTCCAGGATTTTATTGCCGCGAATGGTGACGCCTGGCCACGGCGTGAGGGCACGCACCATTCGGTCGATCGTTTGAGCATCCTGCTGGCTTGGATCCACGATGCCGTCTTCTTTCTTGAGCTTGCTGCAGAACGTCACCGCTGATTCATCCTGCGGAGTCTCGTTCAGTGACTGAGAGAGAGTCTTGAGTAAGAGCGAAGCCCCCATCTCTGCCAGCTTTTCCATCAATGTCGTTGTCTTCTCTCGTGTATCAATTGAGATCGCCTGACTCGCCAGAATCGGGCCTGCGTCTAGTGCCTTCACCATGCGTTGCACGGTCACACCAGTTTCCGTCAGTCCCTGCAGAATGGCATGATGCACTGGAGAGGCACCACGAAGAGTAGGCAGGAGAGAGCCGTGCACATTGATCGGTGCGATCCTCGGCCAGTCGAGGAGTTTCTGTGGGAGGATCTGTCCGTAGGAGATGACAATCAGAAAATCCGGAGTAGCGGGTAGCGGGTAGCGGGTAGCGGGTAGTTCGCTTATCTTCTCTGGTTGCAGAACGTGCAGCTTTAGTTCTTCTGCGAGTACTTTTATTGGTGAGGGGGTCAGGATCTGCTTTCTCCCCACGGGTTTATCGGGCTGGGTCACGACCAGATCGATCCGAAAACGAGGATCCGCGTGTAGTGCGCGTAGTGCTGGGACTGCGAATGCTGACGTGCCGAGGAAAACAACCGACGAAACACTCATCTTCTTCAGTGTACCTCATTCAACTCAGCTATACTGAGTCGGTGACGTCATTTCGCCCCACACAACTGGCAGATCGTATCCGTGCTGTCGTCGGGCGCTTTGCCGCTCAGGTGCCGCCGTCCGTTGCGACACTCGTGAGTGTGACCGGTGTCACACTGACGCCGGATTTAGCCTTTGCCGACGTTATGATCAGTGCCATCCAGAACCCAAAAGAGGCAGTGTCATACCTTAAACGTGAACACATGCGGGAAATGAAGAAACAGCTCAGTGCCGAGTTTTTGGCGTTTCGCATCCCGATCCTCCGCTTCCACACTGACGAGACTGGCAGGAAGACGCATGAACTAGAGACGCTGATTGATTCGCTTCGATAGAGATCGAAGCTTGCTGGCTTCATTACCGAAGGAGTGAAGGAATTTCACATTGCCTCATTTCGTCACATTGAACGTATTTGAAAAGCCCATCACGTTGATGTCCCCAGGGTCCCGTTTTACACTCCCGCCCTTATGGTTGATGTCTCTCTCTGTCGGCAGGCGGTCGCCCTCCTCTCGGGTGCCAAGCGCATCAAGGTGATTTGCCACCGCAATCCAGACGGAGATGCTATTGGATCGATGACGGGTATTGCAGGACTGTTATTAGAGTACCTGCCGAATGCAGTCGTGGAAATGTACTGCGTTGATCCCTCTCCGCCCTCTTTTCACTTCCTCTCCTCCGCCCTCCAGGTTCGTCAGGATCTAGAGCCTGCACCGGGCGATGCGTATGTGATCGTGGATAGTGCGGAGCCGAAGCTGACCGAATTTCATGAGAGGTTCCCACAGATTTTTACAAACGAGTATCCCTCTGTGTGTTTCGACCATCATCGAACCAATCCTCGGTATGCCACCGTGAATATCGTCGATGAAAGTGCGGCATCAACCTGCGAAATCATCGCCTCTTTCGCGGATCAGCTCGACTGGAGGATCTCTCCGGAGATCGCGACCAGTTTGCTCCTCGGTGTCTACACGGATACGGGTGGATTACTCCACAGCAACACATCAGCGACGGTGTATCGCACCGTGGCACGATTGCTCCGTGCTGGAGCCAGACAGTCGACGATCGTGCAGCATGTATTTCGTACTGCCAAAGTTTCGACACTCCGACTCTGGGGCAGAGTGCTTGAGAAAATCACGATCACTGAAGAAAAGGGAGCGATTTCGGCTCTCACAGAAGGCGATTTTCGTTCGACCGGTGCAGACTATTCCGAGCTCACAGGTGCGATCGATTACGTGAATGCGATCCCGGGCATGCGGTTCTCACTCATCCTTGCCGAGCGTCATGGTAAAGTGAAAGGATCCATCCGAACACTGCAGGATGATGTGGATGTCTCCGCAATGGCATCTGCGTTCCAGGGAGGCGGGCACAAGAAAGCCGCAGGTTTCGCGGTCTCGGGCAAGCTAGTTCCCGAGGTGCGGTGGAAGGTGCAGCAAGAAGATGTAAGTGGTTAGTGGTCAGTGATTAGTTTTCACATTACTAACCACTAGCCACTAACCACTATTCACTCATCACTACTAGTTTTTTGGTGCATTTTTGCTCTCTTCAAGCTTCTCATCGGCTTTCTTCTTCATCACTTCCTCTGGCTTCGTCGTGATGATCTGGTGTTCGCTCGGACTCGCGACAACTTGGATCGCGACGTGCGTGTTATTTGCGAAGAGGATTCCCTGCCCGACGGCGGAATTGAGGAGTACGTATTTCTCTCCATCTGTCAGATAGAAGAGTTTCGCTAGGTTATCGACGCTCGCGGCGGATTGTTTGAGTAGCAGCTGCAACGCGGTATTGGAGATGATCGGTTTGCCGTATGGCGAATTGATGAAGTCGTCCACGTCCTGCGTGATGGTCGTGACGCCCAGATAGTATTTGCGAGCGCGCTTGATCAGACCGTAGAGGAACTGTGCCGAGTCTTCGTGTTGCATCAGGTTCCAGGCTTCGTCGATCACCAGGATGCGTTTGCGCATCTCGCTACGGACTCTGTTCCAGAGGAAGCTCAGCACTACGTAGATCGCAATCGGACGGAGCACATCTTCCAGGTCACGGATCTGGAACACGACCATTTCATTTTCGAGTTCGATGTTGGTCTGACGGTCAAAGAGACCCGAGAAGCTACCTGTCGTGTACTTCTGCAGCGTCTGGCCCATGGTCTCGCCGCCCTGTGTTGTGAGTAGCACTTCGACCAGGTCATGGAGCGTTGGCGGCTCTTTCGTTCCTGGACTTTCGGTCTTGAGCGTGATGCCCTTGAGTGCGTAGGTGTCCAGAATTGCTTTGTCCAAAATTCCTTCCTCAGATGGTGTGATGCTGCCGAGCATCAGTTTGAAGAGCCCGTGCAGGTTTACGATTGAAGCGCGCAGCACTTCACCCACTTCCGCATCGTCACCACGGACGGCCTTTGGCAGATCGAACGGGTTGATGCGAAACGAGCTCTGGAGCGAGATCGGAATCATTGTCCCGCCAACCGACTGACACAGATCCACGTACTCATTTTCCGGATCGATGACGTACGCCTGTACGCCCTGGATCAGTGATCGAAGAATCTCGAGTTTTACGACGTACGATTTACCTGCTCCGGATGTCGCGAAGACGTTTGCATTCGCATTCGGAAGATCGAATCTGTCAAAGATGATCAGGGATTCATTGTGCCGGTTGATGCCGTACAAAATACCGTGGTCGTCTGTGAGGTTCGAGGAGCTGAACGGGAAACTCGTCGCGAGCGCCTGCGTATTCATGTTGCGACTGAACGCGAGTTCATCCAGACAGTAGGGGAGCGAACTGATCCACCCGTGTTCCATCTGGAACGCCGCAGGTTTCGTCAGAATCAGTTTACCGCCCAGCACTGCTTCTACATCTGTCTGCGCCTTCTTCAGTTTCTGTTCATTCTCGGCGTAGATTGTAAAATAGAAACCAAGTTGAAACAGCTTCTCAGCGCCGCGTGCGAGCAGATCGCGCAGTTCTTCTGCATCTTGTAGCGCAGCCTCGAGTGAAGGATCACGCACGATTCCGCGCTGTTGCAGAATGCGGATGCTGGATCGCATCTCTGCGACTTTCTTCCGAAGCATCTTCAAAATTACTTTGTTCGACGCGGGATAGATGAACATCGAGATATCCGCCTGAATGTCGAAGTTGATAAACTGCGACATCCAGTTCGGATAGATTTGGCTGGGCCAGTTGTACGCGTAGAAGCTGCGTGCCACCAGATTCTCATTCAGCTCGATGTGACTACGATCAAACTTTAGCCCCGCTGGAGCGATAACGTCCAACAGTTTCTGCAGTCCTTCCTCGTAGCGTCGGATGACCTCTTTCTGTTCCTTGGTAAATTCGTCTCCTGTGACCTTCTGTGTTGTCATCGCTTCTTCGACTGCAGGGTGAATGCCGAGAAGCTCATCCAATAGACCCACAAATTTCTGCCCCTTTGGGTTCAGTGCCGTGCTCTTTGGTGGGTTTTCAGCCATCAGGATAGTATACCAGAAAAAGGCCCGCTTTCCAAGAGGGGGAATGGAACGTTTTTTGGCTTCCTGAAGAGGAAATAGGGCTAGAATAATCCATCAAAGAGGCCTCCTCCGCGGCTACGTTTGCGCGGCGACTTTTCTCGTTTAATCAGCTGTAGTTCCTCCACACCCGGCACATCGATCACCTGCACACCCAGAATGAGCGCCTCTCGGTTGCTCTCCATCGCCAGAATCTTTTCGCCATACAGCTCTAGCATTTGCTCTAGTTGCGTCACGATATCCGCTGACTGCTCTACTTGCAGCTCCTTGTCGGCTATCTGTTTCTGCAGATCCAGAATGATTTTTTGCTTTTCACTTGCGAGCGAAAAGTCCTTTGCACTGCTTGCTGCCTTACGTTCACGTTCCGCGGAAGACAAATCACGTTTCAGCGTACGTAGTTCGCTACTCGCTTGCTCCTCGACGGCACTCAGCTCTTTGTAACGATCGTTTGCCTTTGTTGCCACGTTGCTGAGCGCCTCAGAGTACACATCTAGCTGCTGTTGCCTCTCCGTACTTCTATTGAGGAGTTCTGCAACATTCACAGAAAGCGCCTCACTGAACGCTGCGAGTAGCTTGAAGTCAGGATCAGTGATTGTGGACTGCGTTGACTGTGCCGCACTCGCTGCCGTAACTCCGGTGAGTCCACTCGCGACTGCGACCGCTGGTGTCATGGAGATGTATTCTGCAACTTGAATGCCGAGGAGAGCACCGTTTCGAACCGCTTTCATACCCGTCTCACTTACTTGCATGACCTTCTCTAAACCGAAAATTGCACTACGTGCACCTTCAACATGTACTGTTTCTGTAGGAGCGGACTTTCCACAACTAGCGAGGAAAAATACTGCTACGAGCGCGACAGGAAAACGAAAGAGTGCCTTCTTCATACATGTATATTATACTATAATATTAGCTTAAAGTAAATGATTTTGGAGGGGTAAAAAGTGTGCACACGTTTCCACAATGTGTTCAGATTTTGGGGTGTACGATTGTGCACACAAAATTTGTTCAAAGTATGATAAAAAAATGAAGAAATGATGTGTACAAGAGCAATTTTTTATTTCTTCTATACATCCATTGTCGATGGTATACAGTTGCGACGTTTTCTGATCACTTCCTGTGTTCGACTTTCAAAAAAAATTAGTGGCGATTTCCGAGCAGTGTTTGAGTGTGTTTGAGGAGCCCTTGCCGACTATCCACTTTGAGTTCTCAATGGAAAAGGGGAGAGGGGATTTGACGACAAGCGTATGTATGCAATTGGCGAAGAAGGTCAAGAAGGCACCAATGGAGCTGGCCAACCTACTCGCAGATGCACTCAGCAACGACGAATCAGTGGAGAAAGTGGAAGCAGTGAATCCTGGGTATGTGAATGTCACGCTCAAGGCACCGATTCTGTTTGCATCGCTCGATATAGTCACTGATGCGTGCGAGCCTAAGAAAGCAAATGGTGAGAAGCCAGTCGTCATGGACTACTCCGCACCCAATATTGCGAAGCCGCTCGGCATTCACCACATTTTGAGCACTGTTATTGGTCAGTCGATTGCGAATGTGTATCGTCATCAGGGATATGAGGTTATTTCGGTCAATCACATTGGTGACTGGGGGACGCAATTCGGCAAATTGGCTGTTGCGTATAAGAAATGGGGAGAGAAACCTGTGAAAGATCACTCGCTCGATGACCTTCTCGCACTCTACGTTCGTTTTCACGAAGAAGTAGAATCGCATCCAGAGCTGGAAAAAGAGGCTCGGGAGGCGTTTTCTGAAATAGAAAAGGGAAATGCAGAACTCAAGAGTTTTTGGTCTGAAGTTGTAGCCATCACCATGCGATCGATCGAGGAATTGTATCAGCGTCTTCATATTTCATTCGACAAGACACAGGGTGAGAGTTTCTACGAAGATAAGATGAAGCCAATTTTGGACGAAGGTGTGAAGAAAGGTGTGTTGAAAGAAGGAAAAGAGGGCGCGCTGATCGTTGAGTTTCCAGAAGAAGCAAAAATGCCGCCCGCGATCGCACTCAAGGGTGACGGTTCCACCATTTACCTGACCCGCGATCTTGCGACTGCAAGATATCGCATCGATACGTGGCATCCTCAGTCGATGCTGTACGTCGTTGATATCGCACAACAGCTGTATTTCCGTCAGCTCTTTGAGACACTCAGTCAATTAGGGTGGGATCTGCCGCATCTGGAACACGTGTACTTCGGTCGCATGCGCTTCGCCGATGCCACGATGAGTACACGCAAGGGAAATATCATGCGGCTCGAGCATGTGCTTGACGAGGCCGTAAAACGAGCTGAAGCAGTGATTGCTGCACGCGGAGACAAGATCATGACAGATGATACTGCTGCTCTTGCGGAGATGATGGGCACGGGTGCGGTTGTCTATGGAGTACTGTCGCAGAATCGTACGCTCGACATGGTGTTCGATTGGGACAAGATGCTTTCCTTCGAGGGGAATAGTGCCCCATATCTGCAGTATACGCATGCGAGAGCTCGTTCCGTGCTGCGTAAGGCGGAGGTGAAGGATCTACCGCACGTGACAGTTTCGGAACTCACAACTCACGAGCGCACGCTCGTCAAACTGCTCCTCACCTTCGGCGCAGTTCTTGAAACTGCTCGCAGTGAACATCTTCCGCACAAACTTACCAATTATCTGTACGAGGTCTGTCAGAGCTTCAATAGCTTCTACAACTCCGATGACATTCTGGGCGCATCGTCAGAACTTCGTAGTGCGCGTCTTTCCCTTACTTCATTCACGGCACGAGTCCTCAAGACCGGTGCCGAACTCCTTACTCTCCGCGTTCCCGAACGCATGTAATTCCTTTTACCTTCCTTCCCATGTCCCGCTCGTCTCTCTCCTTCTTTCTCCTCATTGCCTCCTTCGGCATTCTCTTTGCCGGGTGTGGCGCGAGTGAGCCCGATTCAGCCTTCGAGGACTTTACCTTTACAGAAGAGGATCTGGAGGCGATCCACCAGATGACTGATGAAGAAGAGCCGGACGCAGCTTCTGAGACTGGATCAGGAGTCGTACTGAGTGTCACTGACCAGGGGACAGACACGACGCTGTCGGATACAACACTCCCCGCGGTGGATGAGTCAGTACGATCACTCTACAGTGGTGTACGGACTGCAGTGGGGGAGCAGGGGGCAGGCATCTATCGCGTCAATAATCAGTTTTTGAATGTACGTGCAGGGATGATCGTTACATCGGCGCAGGTTGCAACGCTCTACGAAGGCGACTTGGTGACAGTACTAGAGATGCCCAATGCGGAATGGGCGAAGGTAAAACTGAAAGACGACAAGGAAGGCTACGTTGCATTCCGCTATCTGGCTCGCATGACTACAGAAGAGAAGTTAGCCGCTGAGAAAAAGGCATTCGAGGGCAAGTACTTCGTCGACTACGGATTCGTGAACATGCGTAAAGAGCCGTCCACACAGGCTGAGAAGGTGATCGAGGTACCAGGGAAAACGATTCTGAAGCCTTCATCGATCGGTAATGGCTGGGCACGTGTGTCCTACGAGGGGAAGGATGGCTACGTTTCGATGCAGTATCTGACTGCATTCATGCCGTCGTTCCTCGTCAGGCAAGAGTCGTATTCACTTCCTATTTTGCAGTACACAGCTGATGATTCCGCCAGTATCGCGGCTCTCCCTGCGCATATCGCAGCGCTGAAGCAGGCAGGCAAGCGTATCGTCACGATGAAAACACTGATGGATACTGTTCTGGGTCAGGAGTCGCGTGATACACGATTGCCACCGAATGTCGTGGTTCTCACGATAGCAGGCGTCAATGCCATGAACCTTTCAGGTGTCACTGCTGCGATCGCAGAGGCAGGCGTGAACGCGACGCTGTTCATCCAGACCAAAGATCTGGGTATCACAGGCATCACGGAGAAGACGGTACTGACACTGCTCGCAAACGGTAACGAGATCCAATCAGGCGGTCACACAGGCGATGATCTTCGAACGATGACAGATGCACAGGTCTCGCTAGAGCTCGCGCAGAGCAAGAAGCTGATCGAAGATATGACGAAGAGAGAGGTGTACGTTATTCAGTATGCGAGAGGTGGGATCAATGATCGTATTCTGAGCGAGGCCGAGAAGCGTGCGTACCTGTTCGGTATCAGTCAGTCACCAGATAGTCGTTTCACGCGTAGTCAGTTCCTGCGCCTCCCGACACTCATGGTCGGCTCAGGCATGGATGGTGAGGACGTGGTGAAGCTTATTCAATAGTGATGTTTCTCCTAGCGAAGAGCGGGGGTGGGGGCTCCCGCTCTTTTGAATTGCGTGGGGAAAAACCTTGACGGTTTTCCCCCACGGACCCCCATTCCCTTCAAGGAGCGGCTTAAGACCGAAGTAAATTCGGTCTTCGCCGACTTTTTATCTCATCCTTCGGGCAAGGTGGCACCTCCAGCCCGCGTGCCAAGTGCGGGCGGGCTTCGGTGCGTTTCTTATCGCCTTCGCAAGTGGCATGAAGGCAGTATCTTTGTTTACGGTGATGCAGTGACGCGCCACTGTCTGTTCGAGTAGGGAGCCGAAGGCGACCGTATCGAGAACAGGCAGTCTGCTAAGCACCTGTGTTTTCGCCGTATTGTGTTACCTCTTCACCTTCTCCATCACCTGATCATAGAGCGAACCACCCTGCTGCTGCGTGTACTTGGCTGCAGCGGATGCCGCTTGTTCACTGAGTGCTTTCATAAGCTCCGGGCCGTTCACAATCGTGTACCACACGCTCCAGACGAGAATGATGATTGGAATCAGAGAGATGAAAAATCGTACCGTACCACCAATCATTCTGAGGCGGTCACGATCATCAATTTTCTTGAGGTGCAGCAGGATCTGATCCATCTTTTCTTCGATCGCTGTATTTGGGTTGGTTGGCATACGAAGCTCAGTCTACCTGCCTAGAATCCTCGACGCCACTTGCGAACCAATTCAATTGCGAATGTCTTCCAGTAGAGAAGCGAGATCGGTATGTCGTGACAATGCTGCAAGTTCAGGAGCGTTCCTCCAAAACCGGTTTTAAACAGCGTTACACCCGAAAATGGGTGTTTTTTTGTGATGATCGTGTTGCCCTCTTGGTCGGTACTCGTCGGAGCGATGCCCCAGAAGTTATAGACCTGGTCGCCTCTCTTCAGCGCATCTTGTATCGCGCGCCACTGCAGCAAGTAGCTGGCAGGGACTTTGGAGTGTTCGGATGCGCCGTGGTGGTAGCTCGTTTCGCCAAACATATGCATGTGGATGCTGCTTGCGATCACCCTGCCTTCGTGACGTGCCAGATAGACCGTGCAGTGATTGGACGGAGCAAAGGTTTCGACCTGCGCCCGGAAGAACGTGTTCGTGTAGGGCGTGAAGCCATGACGCTTTCTGGTTTCATCGTGCAACTTCAGGAAATGTTCGATGTCTGCTGTCGGGTTTACCGATGCTTCCACCGTGACGCCATCACGCTCTGCACGACCGATCAAGTTTCGGGTTGTCTTCCTCATGCCCGCGAGCAGTTCCTCTTCGGTCTTGCCGCTGAGCGGCAGGTACCAAACATGCTCTGCTAGGAGGTGCAGAGGGGAAGGGATGCCCATTGTGAGAGGCTCACTCTCTGCCTCTTGCCAGGGACTAAGCCGCAGGAACGTGCAGCCATGTTTCTTCGCAGCATCATATAGCCCCTGTACGAGGTGCTTTGCCACCTCTTTTTTGCGTTCAACCGGAAGTGCGTCCGCAATCACAGGGCCATACGGCACTGCAATGTGCCTGCCACGACGTGCAGGGACCACATGTCCAAACGCGATACCGATGATCTGTCCTGCATCTTCTACTGCGATCCGAACGGCTTTCTGCTGTACCGCTTCATACACCTTGCCCATCGCAAAGCTCTGCAGGAAGGGGGACCAGGGCTCCGAAGCCAGAAATGCGTCCCAGGCAGCTGCGTCGGTGATATCTCGAATCGTCATCCTTCTGATTGTACCTTACAAATCGCGTTCTTTGGATCCCAAGAAAACTTGAGCCCCTGGGCCCACCGATTGAATGCTACAAAAACCACGTACCCAAGATCGACAGTGAGGCGATCGAGAAGGTACGTGGATGAGAGACGTATGCTGATTCTAAGACTTAGAGCGTGATGATGACAGTCGATGGGTTCGTCACCGTGACAGATTGCTGTGCAGACGAAGTGTCTTTTGTCACAGAGATGGTGTACGGGTTCATCATCGTCTTCACGAACCCGCGGGTTTGCTGCTGCATGAGCGGAACCGTGACTATGCCCTGACTATCCGTGGTACCGCTAAACACCAACCCTAGTGGACTATTCGTAACAGTCACCGTAGCTCCCTCGACTGGCGCCCCAGATGTGTTTCTCACACGGATGGTGGTCGTCCAATTAATAGAAAACTGTAGACGATCGTCCTCATTGTTTGCTGCGTACTTGTGATCCTTCTTTACAAGAGCATTTTCGAGTGTCGCGCGGGAAGCCGAATCGGCAAACAGCGGATCTAAGAATCGGATGGAGGAATGTAGTGCTGTGAGGCTCGCATTGACGTAGCCTGCTTCCATGACAAAGGGATTAGAAACGAGCGTCGGTGCAGTAATGTGCAAGTTACGAATTGTGACATCGGAATAGTTTGTCTGTCCAAAGATGCCATCATTTGTCTCGATTGTATTGTCCGAAAAGAAGAGGCCCACATCGGACACGCTGCCGAACTTCATAGGAGCGGCACGTGCTACTCCATTGGAAATCGCACGTATCGTGTTGTTGTAGACACGGTTTCCGGGAGCATCGTCGGTCATGCGGATTCCGTACACATCTACCTCGGTACCAAAGAGCGTAATATCATTATCGTAGACATGAATATTGCCATCTGAGGTTTCCGCCTGGAAGGCATACATGCCACCCAGCATTCCTCCGGCATTGGTGCCACCACCGTATTCTTGGATTCTCTTCAGGCCCTGTATGCGAAGCCGGTTCGAGTGCACAAGCATAGTCGTCGGATTATCGGTATTTGCAGCCATAATGCCGCGTGAGTGATAAAGTCCGTCTGCGTTATCGATGATGTTGTTGCGTACCACGGTGCCGGTTCCTGTCCCTTCTCTCTTGCCTCTGGCAATGATGGCGAAGCAGTTTGTGTACCTGCACTGTGTTCTGATCGTATTGTGTGCAATGAGGCTCTCATGCTTATTATCCAAGTTGAATCCTACGTGAGGACCATTATGAATTCTGTTGTAGGTAACAATACCAAGCACTTCTCCGACTGTACCGTCACCCTGATCTCTGCTTGTGATAGCTGGAATCACACTGGTGAGATCGGTGTTATACACAATGCCACGAAGTCCTCCCCAGTTGATCACATTGGAATCAGAACCTCTCGTAGTGAGCTGCATGTCGCGTAGCACACAATCGTCACATCCTTTCGACACAAACGTGTGACTTCTAGTTGCTCCGTCCAGCCCTTGCTTCACTGTACCGCCACGAACCACCGCGCGATCGGCATCGCCAGCACGTGTAAGGTCTGTGAAATTGGAGAGGCTATATACGCCTGCGATAATGCCGTGTATTTTTGTTCGCTGAATGCGTACATCGTCGACGATTGCGTTTCCTGCAGTCGTGATAGCTTCTGCACCTTCGATGCCCACGCGAACAGTGTACGTCTCAGATGTTCCACCTGTCGTGAAGACAGATTCGACAAACTGGATACCGCGGTTATTGTTGCCGGCATAAGACACACGTCGGTTTGGGGCGCCGTTTAGCCCAATGAGATCGACGTACATAGTGAACTGCTCAAGATTCTTCTTATTGGCCATGAACGAAAGGCTATGCGCCGTGTTGGCAGGGAGCGTCACTGTTCCAAGCGACTGCACGTACTGGTTGGGTGCTGGCACTGCGAAACGTAGTGCGTAGTCACCGCTAAATGTTTCGTTCTTAATCCATTCACCTGCAGATCGGAATGCATCGGGTGCGTTACTCATATCCCACCCGGTTGCACTGGTTCCGGTACCTTGCTCGAAGCCTGCATTCGTGATGATAATAGGAGTCGAGTTGTTGTAGGTAACCGTGTAGCAGTTGAGATCGAAGGTAATATCGCGAGCGATGACAGCGAATGCAGACCCCAGTGTCGCGACGTTCGTCATGAGCGCATACTTTTTTCCTGGCTGATCCAGGTAGTAGGGCCCAGGGCCACGACTATTCAGCCACTCCTCATCGACGAATTCTGTGCCAGTAGGGAATGCGGAAGCAGGTTTTGACGTACAGGCGCTATTAGAAGTCGTCGGAGGAACAAGCCACCAACCATTCGATGAGCTGGAACTAGAAGACGATGAGCTTGAGGAGCTGGAACTGGAAGAGGATGAGCTTGAGGAGCTGGAACTGGAAGAGGATGAGCTTGAGGAGCTGGAAGACGAACTGGAGCTACTTGAAGAACTGCTGGAAGAACTCGAGGAACTAGACGAGCTCAAGCTACTGGAAGAACTACTCGATGCTGAGCTGGAGACACTCGAGGAATGTGCGGATGAGTGCGAAGAAGAGCTAGACGATGAAGAGCCAGGAGCTGAATGGAGAAGCTTACATTTTTTGCATCCTAGAATGAGGGCTTTTTTAGGATTGATGTTTGGATCACACTCTTCACCCAAATGGGGTTCAAAGATTCCGTTTGGACAGTGCTTACTCTGATCATGGAACGCTTGCAATACATTCGTGTTTTTTGAAGGTCCGTGGTGTGGATTCTTAGCGAGTGCATTGAGCGTGACAACTCCGACAGCAGCAAGGAGCATAACGCTCAGTCCCGCAGCGGACAGTCGACTCTTCGGAGAGTGTGGGTGTTTGGACATATGTTTGTGTGTGAGAAAACTCTTTTATTATAACATAAATACTGAATTTGTACTAATTGCTTACAAGCAGTGTTTTGACGATCTGTAGTACCTTTCCCGCATCTTCACGCGTGGTCAGCGGATGCGTCGGCAGACTCAGAATCTGCATGCACACCGACTCGGCTTGAGGGTCACTACCCTGTGTGTATCCCACTTTTTCAGCGGACACATCCATCGGACAGATTGTGCAGGTGTTCCACCCGTCTTCTAAAAATATTTTCTGCTTCCTAAGCTCTCGTCTGATCTGGTCTGCGCCCTGTACAAAGATTGGAAATTTTTGTAAAGGCAGATCTGCTGAAATCGATGTTGGATAGGTCCAACCGTTCTTTTTCGCAGCGTCCAAATACAGATCGGTCAGCATCCGGCGATGCTGATTGATATTCTTAAGCTTCTTCAGTGAGTCGCGAGTGAGTGCTGCGCAGGCATTCGGCAGTCGCTGAAGTGTCCTCGGCATCACACCTTCTTTTTCGCGTGCAGTCAGCACCGGTTCGATCAGCTGTAGGTATGTCAGAATCTTGATACAGATTTTTGCGAAGACTGTGCCTGCGAAAGGTCGAACGATCGAGTGCATTCTGGGTCCGTACTCGAGATGCCTGAGCACCGTCCAACAGGACACGTCCTGTGCTTTTGCCTCTAGCACGCGCAGCGCGTTGCTCGTCACACGATTTCGGGATACCACAGCTCCGCCCGCAACTCCCGAAATCGCCTTGTCCCGCCCGAAGCTCAAGATGCAGTAGTCGCCTTCGCGTCCGTAGCGATCGTCCGTTCGATCCACGAGCACATGTGCCATGTCTTCAATCAGCCCGATATTCTTGCCACGCAGAAGAGTGCGTAGTGCTGAGACAGGCCCGGGGATACCGAACGTGTGTTGCACAATCACGGCGCGAGTACGAGGCGACAGTTTCTCACTCACCGTTTCTACGGTCAGGTTGAGTGTGTCTGGATCGATGTCTGCGTAGATCGGGATGCAACCCGCAGCCTGAACCGCATTCGGAACGACGACACAGGTATACCCCTGGACGATGACTTCATCTCCAGGCTGCACGTTCATCGCCTTCAGTACTGCGAGCAGCGACTCTCTTCCTGATGCAAATAGAAACGCCTCTCCATCCACGACTTCCTTCAGCTCCGTGCGGAGCTTCTCTCCCTCTCCTCCACGCACATACTTCCAAGGTGCGTACGAAAGCCTGAGCATGCGGCTTACGCTTGCCCTATCTACATGCGGCCCAAATGTGTGATGAATGGTGCGTGGCATACTACGCAGGGAGGAATCGATGTATTACTGATGCGGAGAGTCGCCCTGAGCAGACGAGTAGGTCACCCGGCGACAGACGAGAACCACTACTGGCAAGTTTCACGTTTTCTCCGAAGTACTCCCGGAAATAGGGGAGCAAGTGTTCGTGCGTCACGAACGCGAGATCGAATATCGCACTCGCTTCCTTCGCAATGTCTCGGTGGACGTTCTCCGTATTCTTTCCAAGCTCAATGATACCTTCTGTGACCAGTACTTTTCGCTTGTGTGGCTGAGTACGCGCCCATGCGATCGCTGCATGGAAACTTTCAGGACTTAAGTTGTACGTGTCATCCAAAAGCGTGATGCCGCGTAGCGTCTTCACTTCGAATGTGTGCTCTATTACTTTGAACGAACGGAGTCTTTCGGCGATCTCGGGAAGTGCCATGCCTAGGTGCCTGGCCGCGGTGATGGCGAGTAGGACGGTCGTCACGATGTGCGTGCCAAAGAGAGGAACCGTGAAACCAGTTCCATCAACGGTGAACGCAATACCGGAAGAGGTTTCCTCGATATCCTGTGCGACCGTGTCTGCGCCTCGAGCAGTGCCGACTGACGTGATGGGGCATTTGCAACGCTTGGAGAGAGCTGAGAACGCATCATTATCCGCGTTGCCGAATGCGTGACCCTTTTCGGGAAGTGCAGCGAAGAGCTCGCCCTTTGCTTGCATGATGTTTTCTCTCGATCCAAATAGTCCGATATGTTGCGTGCCGATTGTCGTGATAATGCCAATCGTTGGTTTTGTGATTCGACAGAGCAGTGCGATCTCGCCGATGCGATACGCACCCATCTCGATGATGAGGATACGTTCCGATTCAGACGGTTCTTTGGAGAGTGTCTGGGTAAGCCACGCAGCGACTCCCAGTTCGGTATTCACATGCAGAGGGGTCGCGAGTGCTCCTTTATTTTTTAGAATGTGTGCCAAGAGTTCCTTGGCTGTCGTTTTACCCACACTTCCTGTGATGCCGATAATCGTCAGGTTGGGTTGATTGGCACGAAGACGTCGTGCGGTATTGAGCACCCTCTGTTTCAGAAACCAGTCGATGGGATGCAGAGCTGTCTTGACGACAATCACGATGAAGAATTGCAGCGGAATCAGCAGAGAACTCAGAATCACACCGAAGATATTCAAGGAGAGCACAGCAAACGTGATAAGAACGGCATCCAAAACGAGTACCCCACACAGAATCATCAGAGCTTTGATGGTCCAGACAGGAAAGCGGTGTGTTCCCCGTAGAAGTTGCAGCAGACTGACACCAATACACAGTAGCGAGGGAACAATGAGGAAAGCAGTGAGTATTTCAAATTTCATGAAATCGATCGCCGTCACGATCCAGAAGAAAAATAAAAGCAGCGAGAGTCCGACGATGATCGATCGGGCTTTCCCAAAGAGCAGCAATGAGCCCTGTTGTTTCACATGCTCACCCAGTCGATCCAGGCGCCATTCTTTGACCTGCCATAGCCAACAAAACGTAAGCAGCGGTGAAACGCATGCCAAGAATGTCAGCGCACCTGCAATGAACAATGTCGTCATGTCCCTATTCTACCTCGAATGAGCTCTGCAATCTCCTTCGCTTTATCGCGATGTACACGGTGTCGAACGCCTGGATAGACATGGAGGGTGCTGCCTCGGATCTTGTCATGCATCAGATGACCGTCAGAGACAGGAGTCATGCTATCGTTCTCTCCCCAGAAGATGTCGGTCGGAATAGTGATTGAGGAAAGTATTGGTCGGAGGTCTTCGCGGCTCACTTCGATCAGCGTCTGTCGCATGATGGGGCTAGCCTGCTCGTAGTCGTGGACACGAACCAGTTTGTACAGAAACTTTTTTCCGATGGGTTGCAGAGCACGGATACCTGGAATGCTCAGGAAAAATTTACCTATCTTAGCGAGAGTCAGACCGAGGATACGTTTGAAATGACGAGGATGCCGAATGCCCGCGGAGGCGCAGAGGAAGAGGCGCTCAATAGGGTAATCGGCTATCGGATTTTGACTTTTGGCTTTTCGATACGCGAGCTTCAGAGCAATTCTCCCGCCGTGCGAATGACCAAGTATCCACACACTCATATTCTTCATTCTTGATTCTTCATTCTTCATGATCCAATGTGCGACCCAGTCAGCGTAATCATCTGTCGTCCAAGGACGCTCCGGTTCTGGCTCCTGACCAAAACCCGGAAGATCAGGCGATAGGATATCTATCGGATCATTCTTCAAAGCTTCACGGAGTTCCGTGAACGATTCCTTGGAGCCACCCCACCCATGAAGGCATAATAGAACGTGATTCACATGCTCATTCTACAGGAATGCATTTGAAAATAGTTGCATGTCGCTATTCTTGGCTTACAATCTGTTGCTGCTATGAAACTAACGAAGTGCCCCTCGTTTACGCGGAGTACCGCACTAGTGCTCGATGCCATTGGAATTCAAACTGTGGAGCAGTTGGCTGAAACGAACGTTGCAAATGCAGCGTTACTTCTGGAGTCGCTGACTAAGCAGCAAGTTTCCTCGTTGCTTACTAGAATGAAACGCTTAGACAGAGGTAGTAGACGTATTGAGCCATGCATGCCTAAAGCAAGTCTGATCTTTTTGATGGAGAACAGAAAAGCGGCTCTTGAAATCTTAGAAAGAGCGGAAAAGTGATTATCTCCTTCTTGGGGGTCCGCGAAAGCGACCGCCACCGCCGCCCCCTCTTCGATTACCTCCTCCACTTCGATGGTGGGGTGACTCAGACCTGCGTGATGCACCTGCAGCCGAAGGATGCTCACTCACATTCAGCGATTTTTTGATCAGTCGCTCGATGGCACGCAGATCCGACATTTGATCTGGTGTCACAAATGACATCGCCTGGCCCTCTTTTCCAGCGCGCCCGGTTCGACCGATGCGATGCACGTAGTCCTCGGGATTCATCGGGAGATCGTAGTTCACGACCAGTTCAATACCGATGACATCGATGCCGCGTGCGGCAATGTCGGTTGCGACCAGCACCTTGTACTTTCTATTTTTAAATCCACTAAGAGCTGCCTTTCTCTGCGCGAGTGATTTATCGGAGTGAATCTCGGCAGCGGAAATGCCACTCGCAATGAGCGAGGCAGTTAGCTTCTTCGCACCGTGCTTGGTACGCGAAAAGACGATAACACTTCCCTCGGTCTCGCCGAGTAGACTCACGAGCATCGTAGTTTTCTGATCCTTGGACACGATGAGTGCGTGCTGCTCGACACCGGCTGCGGTACTGCCTGAGGGTGCCACTTCGACACGGAGTGGAGTACGCATGTGCTTCATCGCGATTGTTGTGATTGCACTCGGCATTGTCGCAGAGAAGAGCAATGTCTGCCTGTTCTCGGGTATGGCTTTGAAGATCTTTTGAATCTGTGGTGCAAATCCCATGTCCAGCATGCGGTCAGCCTCGTCCAGCACCAGAATCTCGACTTCCTTCAGCGTGACAGTTCTTTGTTCTAGGTGATCGATCAATCTGCCGGGAGTCGCGATAAGGATACGCGGGTTCGATTTCAGCATCATGCGTTGCCTGTACATGCTGGCTCCTCCGATGAAGACGGCCATGCCGATACCAAACGACCGTGCGAATTGCATCAGCGATTCCTCGACTTGCAATGCCAGTTCACGTGTGGGAAGCACAATCAGTGCGCGCTTCTTTCCCTTATGCAGAGACTCGAGCAGCGGAATGCCAAATGCGAGAGTTTTTCCTGTGCCAGTTTGTGCGATGCCGATGACATCATTGCCCTTGAGCGCAGGCGGAATCGCACTGTGCTGGATGGGTGTTGGGATCGTGATGCCTTTGGCTGTGAGTAGCTTTAATACCTCGGGTGAGAGACCCAGAGACTCGAAACTACTCGGGATGGGGTGTGTCATGTTTGCACAGTGTGACATGTAATCTCTCGTGCGTATAGAGCGATGAGCGACTATTTCTGTGATGTATCAGTCGTTCTGCCGTCCCCGGAGAGAGGAATAGGATCCCCTAGATACGTCGGCTTGGCATCAAGGAGGACATCCAGCACTCCTTTTACCCTCGCAAAGATTTCACGGATCGAATTGCGACGATTGGTCTCCTCGCCATAGTTTCTGAGGTCTGAGGTGACACCAGTCGAATCCATTCCAAGTTTTGCAGCCAGATAGACGGCACGAGGGAGATGAAATTCTTGTGAGACAATCAGGAGTTTGCTGGCCTGAAAAATCTCGCGAGCGCGATAGACGCTGTCGAATGTATCGAAACCGGCGTGATCCAAGAAAATATCTTGTGCAGGAACACCTGCGTCGATCAGAGTTCGTTGCATGGCTTTTGGTTCGTCATTCCGATCTGTTCCATGATCTCCTGAGACGATAATCTTCGGAGCTTTCTTCTGCTTGTACAGGTTTGCTGCGACAATCAATCGATCTTCGAGAATGGGAGATGGTACTCCCGATCGATAGACACTCGCACCGAGTACCAGAATGGCATCTACAGACGGAGCTTCGGCTATATCACGGATGATCAGTCCTTTCGATGCTGAGAGAACGATCGCATTGGACGCTAGAATTGCAGTCAGACACACAAGCCCGGCAATAATCGTCAGCCTAATGGAAAGGCGCACTAGTTTCATGGGTGGAAGCATCCTAACATCTTTCTCTTGGGTGAGTGCCTTGGTTTCTGGTTATTGCTTCTAAGTCTGTTTCCTGCCACAATTTCCTGGCTCTTTTTTAGAAAAAGCAGACCCTGTCACGGTAGCTCAGTTGACCGACGAGCACTTGTGCGAGTCGTCAGAAAATAACTGCTCGGTCCTCGATCTTTCTTTCTTCAGTACATTCGACCCTGTCACGGTAGCTCAGTTGGTAGAGCACGGGACTCATAAGCCCGGGGTCGCCGGTTCAATCCCGGCCCGTGACACCATTTTTTGAAACGGTAGCTCAGTTGACTGCATCGAGCAGAGCGAGATGCATCAATAAAAAATTCCTGCGCGCAGCGCACGGGACTCATAGTCCGGCAGCCAGGAATCCCGGCTCGTGACACCATTCGACTCGTCTCTACGGCGTCAGATCATTGCACCATGCATATGCCGCTACATAACCGATTCCTGAAAGGATCCCTGCAGGAGGATTCGCGGTGGACGCTTCAACTTGCCATGCCTCCGTTGTCACAGCCGGTCTCGATTGGAGAATCTGCACTGTGGAACCGCCTATCGCGAAACCGCCGGACAAAACCTGATCTCCCGGAGCACAGGTTGCAGTTGCAGTTTCCGTTCCTAAGATTCCGATTGAAAGAATGGGCGACGTCACACGGTATGTGACAAGTCTTCCTGCTGAACCCGCGGGTCCCTGTGGTCCTGGTTCGCCCTGCGGTCCTGGTTCGCCCTGTGGCCCTGCAGGTCCCGGTCCACCGTCTTGCCCATCGATGCCATCTGCACCAGGCTCGCCTTGCTCACCCTGTTCTCCCTGTAGTCCTTGTTCACCAGTTGGACCCTGCGGTCCCATGATGTTCCATGTGAGGAGTGTGCTGCTTGGGTCACAACTCGTTCCCACGGTAACTTTGCCATTATTTTTTACACAGATTGAGATGGACCCGCCTTCCGCTCGAACGATAGTCCACGAACCAAGGAGCAGGGCAAGAATCAACGAACCTGCTACGAGTAGTGCAGGGAGTCTCGTTCTAGCTATGACAGCAGTTTTCTGCATAGAAATAGGAGGAAGGAAGATACATAGAGTCTGCTACTTTCTGAGGGAGGGAGCAACAATTTCTTTACTTCTGTGGCCAGATGCCCTTCCACCACGGTTCCTTTGGCTTCTCTTCCTTGAGCTTCGTCAGCTCATTCTGCGTTTTCTGAAGCATTTTCGACTGATTCAAGAGCTCTCGTTCTTTCATCGCTGCGGTTTCCTCCAGCGTCTGCTTCTCGGTTCGCACCTCGCGGTACTTGGAACTAAGTGACTTCTTCTTCGATTCCATTTTCGAGATCAGATAAAAGAGAATGATCTGAAATCCGAGAGCAATAATCAAAAAGAGCGGAAGGTACGCGGCAGGGGAGCCGCCGACTTGGAAGCCCGTCCAACCCACGAGAGCATTCACTTGTCCCTGTGTCATCAGTAGTGACAGACATGCGAGTGCCCAGGACACATTCCCGAGAACCAAAACGACGATCGAAAGCAGTGACATACGAGGTGTATACTAGCATCGTTCCTTCTCTTGCATCTATGAAGTCTCGCGTTTCCATTGTTATGATCATTGTGGGTGTCTTGCTTGGCACTTTCCTATTCATGAACCGAGCACACACACCAGTACCTAATCCTGATCCCAATCACACGCATGCGGACTTCGCGGTATTTTTGGGCGGTAAGAAGGTCGATTTCTCGCTCGCCAAGTACATGTCGGGCCTGTCGACAGACGATACAACGCACGATGAAGAAAATGAGTACCATGACGAACATCTACATTTGCACGATAACAATGGCGATGTGCTGCATCGGCATAAGCCCGCTCTTACAATTGGGGCCTTCTTTAGTTCACTTCCGGGAGTGCGGTATGAGGGTTCTACGTTTTCGATTGATGGAGTGGCTGCGACCGTGCGACTCTTTGTGAACGGAGTAGAGAACAAAGATAGTGCGAACCATGTCTTCACCGATGTCGATCAGATCCTGATCACCGATGCAACGGAGCAAACAGAGATCGATCATGAACTGTCGCTCCTCACAGACGAAGCATGCCTCTACTCCCGCACGTGCCCATGGAAAGGGGATCCACCGACCGAGAATTGCATCGCTGATCCTTCTATCCCGTGTCTTGAGTAGCATGGAGACGATCGACTACAACACTTTTGCATCAGTCGAGATGCGCGTCGGGCGAGTGATCGACGTGCAGGATTTTCCGAAAGCGAGAAAACCCGCGTACAAACTGACGATCGACTTTGGAGCCGAGATCGGCATCAAGAAGTCATCGGCACAGATTACAAAACTGTACACCAAAAAAGATTTACTCGGACGCCTTGTTGCGTGTGTTGTGAACTTCGCTCCGAAACAGATCGGACCATTTATTTCTGAATGTTTGACCTGCGGGGCAGCAGATCAGAGTGGAGACATAGCCTTACTCTCATTTGACCGCGAAGGGATGCCTCTTGGGTCCAAAATCTTCTAGTTTCCTCTTCTCGTATTCTTTTCCTGGTAGTAGCCTATAAACATGGTAGCCACACTTTTTTCTCACCACAAGGAAAAGACGATCATTCACTATTACGGAGACATCGTACGCAAGTTTTTCTTTGCCATAGCTTTGGTCATGCTCATTACATACCCTTTTTTGAAAGAGCGGATCGAATATCCCGATTTCGTCAGTGTTTTGGGCATGCTGGTTATGGTCTTGCTTGCTGGACTCGTCAATCCATTGGTGAAGTGGATGACGTATGTTCAGGCAACGATTTCAATCCTGGGCTTCGGCCTATTCGAGTATTATGCAATTTCGAACATCGCACTCGCTGATGTACTTTTTTGGACGAATCAAATTCTTGCTCTACTGTTTTTCTGTGCAGTGTATTTTTCAATAAAAACTGCACGAGCATCTTTTCTCCATCAGCAAGCTGAAACAATTCGAGAGTGGTAGAAGGATTACTTCACGTACACATTCGCCTTGAACATTCCCATCGAGCACATAAAGTAGAAGTCGCTCCTCGGTACAAATGGACCGATCCAGTTGTCGCCTTTGACAAGGGGTTTGCTGATACCGTAACCGGGGATCACGAGTGTATTCAGGCACCCGGATAGTTCTCGCTCAACCTTGGCATAGATCCAGGTTGATCGCTCTGCCTCTGCCACAAAACGCGACACGCTGTACCCTCTGTCACTGACGCTCACAGAGATGACCTGCTGATCATTCTCGTCAACCGAGACATTCGGATCGCTATCTGCCGAGAGAGTCGGAGCAGGAAGCAGTCTTGCAATATCGATCCCTGTCAGGAGTAATCCACTCCTGATTCCGGTGAGTCCAAGTATGAGTGAAAGACTGCCTGCGATGAGGAAGAAAGGAGTAAGCGACCTTCCCTTTACGTTCGCACTCGCGAAGCTAATACCGAGGAGGGCAGGCAGTGTTCCGAGCGCGAAGAGGAACATGATCGTGGCACCGCGTGCGAATGATCCCGATGACAGTGCGATGAGTTGCATGGATTGCGTAAATCCGCAGGGTACGAAGAACGTTGCTGCACCAAGGAACGAAGGAGCCAGGACATGATCTGTCGTTGCCAGCTTATGGAGAGCTCTTTTCCACGACTGCGGCAAAGGGAATGAACAGAACTGCTTGGGGAGCAGATGCAAAATGCGTACTCCCAGCCACAGCATGATGATCGCAACCACTACCTGAATCAGACCGTTCACCTCTGGTGTCGGCAAAATACTCTGACCGATGAGTCCGATCAGACCGCCGAAGAGAGCGTACCCGAGTAGGCGACCGAGATTGAAGTGCAGCAGCGGGTCCAGTCTGCGCCAGCGTGAGAGATGTTCTGATTGTTCTGCTCGAGCAGCCGAAACAGCGAGCAGGAGTCCACCGACCAGTGCCAAGCAGCTACTAAAGGATGCTGCCAGACCCACGATGACGATCGCGAGCATGCTGAGTGACCCCTGATTACTAATCGAAAAGGCCAGAAGTTGCGATTCCTTCATCAGCAAAAGTAATCCTCCCATTGTGATGACCGCCACAAATGTAAGAGCCCATCTCTCTCCGTAGGTCGATGCGATGGTATGAGTTCCCTTGGATGTATGCGACATGGAAGAAAGTATACCATCACTTCACTTTTCTTTCCTCCTTCTCTAGGATCAGAGTCATGAGCAGGAACGTGCCCGTCACCATGGCGACACAACATCCGGACAATGCGACACCTCCGTGGTGGGGTGGGCAGGCGTTTTTTTCAACGCTCGATGAGATCGATGAGGTCCTGCGCCTCTTCCGCGAGTTGCCAATCGATGAATACATGTGGGACTGGGAAGGAAAGTATGTCGATGAAGCCGTGGGTGAGAAACTCTTTTCACGAGGCAACGATCTTTTCCGGAGACACCCACTCGGAACCGACCTGCACCTTACGTATCGCATCCCTTCGTTTGACGGAGAGAAGATGCATCGTATGGCGAGAGCGTTCATGAATATCCTCTCTCTCGCAGATCTGGGCTGGGATTTGGGACTCAAAAAACCACCCGTCACCGAAATGTTCCTGCCGCTCACCACTCACGCGTCGCAGCCGATGAAAGTGCGCTCTACGTTTCGCGAAATCGCGGGATATCATCACGCAGCGTTCAAGACAGACAAGAAAAAGCATGCCGATCTCCTGAGACGCGTCGATGTGACGCCGCTTGTGGAGGACGTAGAGTCTCTGCTCTCGATCGATCGCATTCTCAAACCCTACTGGTCGTCGCTCGTGAAGGAAGAGCCGAGTGTCAGGACACGTGGGCAGCGTCTGTTTCTTGCACGGTCCGATCCTGCGATGAATGCGGGATTGGTACCTGCAGTCTTGGCTGTGAAAGTAGCACTCAGCGTGGCGTCTAAGACCGCACATGACCTCGGGTTTTCGGTGTATCCGGTGCTCGGCACAGGATCGCTGCCTTTTCGCGGCTCCGTGAACCCCGAGTATGTGGATACTTTTCTGGAGCAGTACTCTGGAGTGCGCACGTACTCCATTCAGTCGGGATTCCGCTACGACTATGCGCTCGATACCGTCAAAAAAGCACTCACCAAGATGAAGCGCGAGGTGCCGAAGAGACGCGTTCAGAAGATCTCGGAAGCGGACAGGAAAAAGATTGTAAAAATTTGTACGATCTTTTCAGAGCTTTGGCGACCGACGATCGAGTCCATCGCACCACTTATTAACGAAGTCGCCGCATACATCCCTCCTCGACGCGAGCGTCTGCAGCACATCGGTCTCTTTGGATATAGTCGCGGGATTGGCAAAGTACGTCTGCCCCGTGCCATCGGATTTACGGCTTCTCTCTACTCTGTTGGCATTCCTCCGGAGTTCATCTCGCTTGGCAGGGGACTCGTGAAGGCTGCGGAAGCGGGCTTACTCGACACCATCGAAGAGTTTTATCCAGCACTCAGAGCTGATCTGACGCATGCAGGTAAGTACCTAAACCGTGAGAACCTGCGTTTGCTAGCACGCAGGTCGCCTACCTTCCGGGATATAGAACAGGACATCGATGCAATCGAAAAGATCCTCGGTATCACACTGGAGCCCACCAAACCGCACCATATTTTGCACCGCAATCTGACATCGTCGGTGTATCAGCGCCTGAAACAACATGCGAGTGCCGATCGGATCACGCACGACATCGTGGAGGCGGCAGTGCTCAGGAAGAGTATCGGTTAGATGAACGAGAGTTGTAGTGTGGTGAGTGAGACGGTTCGACTCCTAAAGCTTGTACCATTCAACTTTCTCCACTTTTATACTAACCATCTTGCGTATTCACGCGAAGATTCGTAGCATTCAGGTATGACGAATGATGATCACACAGGTGCAGACGAGCCAAATAACGACCAGCTTCTGAAGGAGCTGGAGCGATACAAAGAAGTTGCGTCTCGGTCGCAGGCGGAGCTCCTCAATGCAAAGGCGCGTATGGAGAAAGAAGCGGGAGAACTGCGTAAGTTCGTGGCTGAAGGCGTAATTCTGAAACTGCTTCCGACGATCGACAATCTACAGCGAGCGATTCAGCACTTGCCTGAGGATCTGCAGAAAAACGAGTGGGTGAAAGGTGTCGTCTCGACCGAGCAGCAGCTGCTGAAAGAATTGGAATCGCTCGGACTACGGCGGTTCGAATCACTCGGTCAAACGATCGATTCCGAAAAGCATGAAGTCTTGATGCAGGGAGCAGGAGAGACGGGAATGGTGATCGAAGTTCTCTCGGATGGCTACGAACTGAACGGCAAAGTGATTCGCCCTGCGAAAGTGAAAGCGGGAGGAGGGTAGTGGGTTGAAAGGTTTGAAGGTTCACATGTTACAAGTTTTTGATGAACGATTGGAATGCGTTCCCTCGCTCCTCAAAGTTCTTGAATTGGTCGTAGCTAGGTGAGGCGGGAGAAAGAAGGACAATTGATGATTGATGATTGATATTTGATGATTTTTCTTTTGCGATTCGTACAGCTGCCACCAAAGTTTCAACGTACTGCACCTCTTTCTCTTTGATGATTTCTGCAATGCGTTTGCCATCTTCGCCGATGGTGAGAATGAGTTGCACATTTGAATTCATGATGCGTTCGGCAAGACCTGAGAAATCCAAGCCTCGGTCTTTTCCGCCGAGGATCAGCACACTCACACGATCACCCAGAGCATCCAAGGCTGCGATGCAGGATTCGGGCGTCGTTGAGATCGAATCGTTGATCCACTCGTACCCGTGATGCACCCCGAGCGACTGCAGTCGGTGCGGGAGCGGCGTGAATGTCTTGATCGCGCTGGTCGCATTCTCTTTCGTGACCCCCAGTGCTTCTGCGACTTTCCATGCGAGTGCGATATTTGATCGATTATGCCCTCCAATCAGCTTGGTTTCGCTAAGGTCGACCGGACAATCGTCACCCGACACTCCGATTTTTTTGCCTTCTCCCTCTTCGGCGATCTCCTCGCATTCGGCAGAGGCGGCGTTGAAGTAGACGCTGTCTCCATGCCCCTGAAATTTGGTGATGTGCTTCTTGGCATCCATGTAACTTTTGAGTGATCGGTGATAGTCCAAGTGCTCTGGGAAGAAGCTGGTGAGGATCGCGATCTTTGGGCTCACGCTCAAATCCATGAGCTGGTAACTGCTCATCTCCATGACGAAGATTGTGCCGTTGGTGGCTTCGCCGATGTACGAAATGGCTGGATTGCCGATATTGCCTATGAGAAATGTGCGGGTAGTCGTTCGAGACCCTGACGGGTCCTCAGACCCGGAACGGGCGGGTAGCGGGTAGCGGGCAGCGAGGATCTGGTGAATGAGGGATGACGTTGTGCTTTTCCCTTTCGATCCGGTGATGCCGATCACCGTTGCTCCGGTGTGAGCAATAGAGTCGAAGAAAATCTGCGTCGGACTGGTAAAGACCAGACTCGGAGAGAGCTCGTACGGCGAAATGCCCGGAGACTTGATGAGAATATCGAACTGGCTGAGGTTCTTAAATGCGTCAGCACCAGTGATAAGCGGGTAGCGGGTAGCGCCTGCCTGCCGGACAGGCAGGGGTAGCGATTCGCTCTGATCAGCAATCGTGATTTTGCATCCCGGTGCATATTTTTCGAGAGCGTCTGCCATCGCACGTCCTTCTTTGCCAAATCCGAGGATGCAGATGGTGCGGCCGGCGAGGTCGGAGATTTTCATCGGACAGGAATCAGAGGAAACAGAGGAACCAGAAGATTCAGAAGAATAACAGAATACACCAGAGCAGGTCTACAGACCTGCGATTTTCGATATCTATCTAGCCTTTCATGTTCGAGGCGACATCTGTATCTTCGGACTTCAAGCATTGTTCGATGAGCGCGTCGGGATTCGCGATACTTGGCAGGACTTCTGCTTCAAACATCTTCATCGCCGCCGTATTCTTCAGCTCTCCACGTTTCATGGCGAGCAGAAACGCTGCCTTCGTTTCCTCGGGCGTACCTACACACTCGAAGGGTTTGAAATTTTTGATGCCAAGCAGTTCCCGGAAGAGATCCAAGAGATCATCTCGATCAAAAAGATTGCTGCCAAATGTTTTCTCGAGCGTTTTCTTGTCATTGAACGCTGCCATGCATGCAAAAACGAAGGCGCACTTTGGGCAATGACCACACCAACCTACGCTCCGCTCCGCAGAGCTTCGGTTGGCAGGCCACATCTCTGTCTTCGAGAGCGAGGGGGCAATTTTCCAGTTCGCATTGCAGCTCGTCGTGAGTGGAAAGTACTGCGGATACTTCGAGAACATCTCCACAATCTTCAGTTCCGAGAGCGGGCGTAGCAAGCTCTGGTAGCTGAGCGTCGTTCCCACGACTTCGAGCAGAAATCGCTGTAGTAACTTCTCAAACTGTAGTGACTTACTCCACTGGTGATTGATGTCCTTGCCGAGATAGTTAACGTTTCCTTCGCTCGCACTCGACTCGTTACTCATTGCGACACTGGAGTAGTCGTAGAGTTCGGCAAGGAGACACGCAAGAATGGAGACGTACGCCGTGATCGGCACGTGACCGTTCAGCGCACCCTGTTTATTCAGCTGAAAGAGTGTCGGGTCGATGCTTCGCTGGACATTCAGGAGCGGCAGTCCGAGCGCATGCGCCAGATTTTCGATCTTGTCATCCGCGTTCATGCGAAAGAGTGTGACCGGAATGTTCGATTGTTTTAGCAGTTCTGCAGTCACGACAGAATCTTTCCCGCCACCGATCGGGACGAGGATGCGCTCTGCGAGCGCAGGCTGCGAGCCGCGTGGTGGGGGAGCGGGCGGGAGCAACGTTTCTTTCTGAGCTTTCTTCTCCACTGGGAATCGGATGAGCCCGCGGAAGTCGATCTGGTTTCGGTAGAAGAATTCACCCAGCCCCTCTTCGTACACGGTCGTCCAGAACTGGTGCTCGAACTTGCTGAGTGCTTTGTCTTCATCGAAGAGGATCGTTTTCGGCAGACATGTTTTGAAGTAACTGATCCCACCAATCAGGTGGAGTGCTCTGAGGAGCCGCTCGATCTGCCAGTGCCGTGCCTTTAATCTTTCGTCCGACACAGGCTCGGGCAGCTTCAGCGTTTCTTCGAACCGAAGGTCATCGCCCAAGCAGTACCTGAGGCTAATTTTGCCCGCATGGTGGTTCCATGAGTAGCCGGAGAAGCGGAAGGTGGGGTACTGTTTCATGAGAGTTGCATTCTACCCGATCTCACAGACTTTCGTGTGGTAGTGCGCAATGCTCTTCATCAAGAAAGACAGGAATACTTGACTAGATAAAGTTGTACATGTTTAATGTCTTTATGTCATTAGAAGCAATACAACCCTCTGGATTGGAAAGAGTTAAGTCTGACCTTGCATCTGCGGTGAAGCAATACTTTGCAGCAAGAGATGTATCAACTAGGGACCAGCGTCGTTCTTTTCAAGAGAAACCAACCTCCCGAAAAGAGATGGACTTACTTGAAGCCATGCTTGAACCGAGTCGCACATTTGAACGACTGATCCAAATAGTACAATACGCACGTCGCAATAACGTACGAGGTTTTAATCTGAAATTACTGATCAAAGAAGCAGCCGAGTCCGCATTACAAGGGATGCCTTCGACTTTGGAGCCTACTGATATTAACCGTAGGGCACAGGATTTTTATGTGGAGGTACTTGAAGCAGTTGAGAAGATGCAAGGTAATGGTATGCCTTCCGTTCATTCGAACGCGGAAGATAACCTTAAACGTGAAATACATCGGGTAGGAAACGCACTTAGTAACCAAGAAACGTTTGGTGGTTTACTTAGGATGCTAGCTAAAGGCAGTAGCAGTATAGGTGCCGAAGCTGGTGATCGAAAAAGCAATTAGCATCATCTTATTAAGGAGATTTTGGATTCTGACGTGGTAAGATATTACTCAGATCTTTCTTCCATTGGCCACGGTGGCGGAATTGGCAGACCTGCCTGCCGGCAGGCAGGCGCGCACGACTCTTCATCATACTACCCATCATGTATACCGTGTATGTCATTCGCA
>JBEBFT010000010.1:0-45211 GCA_040081825.1 Candidatus Peribacteraceae bacterium | reverse complement strand
CTCGGGCACCACACTCAAAATACTCGGCACAGCTTCCGGCAATATTCTCCACGCTGAAAAATCTCTGACAACCTCTGGCACCCTCGTCTTCGAAGGTGCAGCTTCTGGTTCATCGCTCTACCTCGGCACAAGTTTGAATGGAGCAGGTCTGACTGACTGTGACACTGCGGGCTCCTCAAAACTGCTCTGGGATTCAACTTCTGGTCGATTCTCCTGCGGTACTGACGGTGGCAGCAACTGGTCAAACACCGGCTCACTCAAAGCATTCTTCGACTCCAAGTACGTAAACGTGGAAGGCGACACGATGACCGGTGCACTGACAATCAGCGTCCTCAATGGAGTCGATACCACGCTTGGCCTTAAAGTTTTGAATACTCTTTCAGGTTCCATTATTCACGCGGAGAAAAACCTGACCTCTTCGGGAGGACTCGTCGTTGAAGGAACTGCTGCCATTGGCAGCACTGTGAGCAGAGGTTTTGCGTCTACGAATGGTAGTTTGTATGTGCAAGATCGTTTTGAAGTGGATGGCGATGTGTGGGTTGGAGGCACCATTGAGATGGTGGCAGGCGAACTCATTACTATATCTACAAGTGGCGCAGATCCCTCAATTCAATTGACTGGTAATGACTATATATTATTCAGTGGCGGTCCCGTTGGAATTGGGACCACAGTTCCGAAGGCGACACTGGACGTCCTTGGTACCATCTCCGGCACGACTCTCACCATTTCCGGAAACGGTTCTTTCTCCGGCGCTCTCATGGTCGTCGGAAACATTACTTCTCGTGGCGTAATCTCCGGCTCCATTCTCCACGCCAGCACCGAACTTCGTTCGTCCGGTTCTCTCGTAGTGAATGGTGCTACTCGTCTCAAGTCCATGCTCACGATTCTTGGCGCCACTTCTGGCTCCACTATTCACGCTGAGAAATCTCTCACCTCTTCCGGAACTCTCGTCTTCGAAGGAGCCGCCTCTGGTTCGTCTCTCTTCCTTGGCACGTCACTGCGTGGATCTGGGTTGGTCGATTGTGATACTGGTGGAACATCGAAATTGCTCTGGGATGCAACAACTGGTCGCTTCTCCTGCGGAACCGATGCAGGAGCTAACTGGTCTGGCACCGGTGCTCTCCAATCCTACTTCGACAACCGCTACGTCAACACCTCAGGTGACACCATGACTGGGGCTCTCGTCATCAACATCCAAGGAGGAAACCTCTCCTCTATTGGACTCAATGTCTTAAACACTCTCTCTGGTGCCAACATCCATGCTGAGAAATCTCTTACCACTTCCGGCACCCTCGTCTTCGAAGGAGCTGCCTCTGGTTCGTCTCTCTTCCTTGGCACATCACTCCGTGGAGCAGGGCTGGTCACTGATTGTGACTCTGCAAGCAGCAAGCTTGTTTGGGACACCACGACTGGTCGCTTCTCCTGTGGCACAGATCAAACTGCTGCTTCTGGACTTTCTCAGACTGACGGTGACCTCCGTTACGTCAACACACATGGTGACACAATGACAGGAACACTCACTATCGATCTCACCACAGGCTCACTCGGTCTCAACGTCAAACAGACTATTTCTGGTCGCACCCTCATCATCTCTGGCAATGCCTCTGTCTCTGGTTCTCTTACCGTAGCCAAAGGCATCTCCGGACAAACCCTCGAAGTCCTCGGCACCGCCTCCGGACGAAACCTCTTCGCCTCTTCCTCTATTACAGGTTCTCATCTCTACGCTTCCTCCACCTTCGCCGGTGCAGGACTCACAGACTGCGACACCGCTGGTTCCTCCAAACTTCTCTGGGACGCAGCTACCAAGCGCTTCTCTTGTGGAACTGACGCTGGTTCCAACTGGTCTGGCACAGGTGCTCTCCAATCCTACTTCGACAACCGCTACGTCAACACCTCAGGTGACACCATGACTGGTGCACTCGTCATCAACATCCAAGGAGGCAACCTCTCCTCTATTGGACTCAATGTCTTAAACACTCTTTCCGGTGCGATTATTCGTGCACAGAAAGAGTTGGTTTCGTCGGGTACTCTTGTTACCGAATCAGGAGCGTATATCGGAGGCACGTCTCTCGTTGTGCAAGCAGGCAATGGTCGAGTCGGAATCGGAGATACGACTCCAGATCAGGAGCTTACAGTGAATGGTGGTATACAATTTGGTCCAACTGCAAGTACATCTCCATACATTTTTCCTTTTCTTGGTTCTTCATACACAGTCGAAAACACGACCGGTAGAGGCTTGACTCTCTATAATTACAACAATTCAACTGCGAACGTATATTCCACTGTTGTTACTGGTGAAACAATGTCTGCAACATCAGGCTTTCAAAATAACTTCTTTTTCCGCAGAACGTTCGCGCCAACAAGCGGTACCGCAACTTTTAGTAATCTGGAAGCCAATACAACCATCAACCAAACGGGTGGCGCGAGTGGTATCACGCGAGATCTTTACTTCAACCCCTCGCTCACTGCCGCAGCAGACTACAGAGCGATCGAAGTGAACCTTAGTTCAACCAATCACTATGGCATCTACCAAGCTGGTACCAATGCACGTAACCTGTTCCAGGGAACAATCACAGGTGCTGGATTGGAAGTCACAGGTGTCGCGTCTGGTACCAACATTTTCGCGACTCGCTCAATCACCGGTTCTCATCTCAACGCGTCCCTCACCTTTGGTGGTGCTGGCCTCACCGATTGTGACGGTACTACGCAGAAGATCATCTGGAATGATGCAACGAAACAGTTTGGCTGTGGCACAGATCAGACTGGATCCAGCAATTGGTCTGGTACGGGTGCCCTTCAGACCTATTTCGATGATCGCTTCGTGAATCGGAGTGGTGACAACATGACGGGCTCACTCGTCATCGATCTCACCACAGGCTCACTCGGTCTCAACGTCAAACAGACTATTTCTGGTCGCACTCTCATCGTTTCTGGCAATGCCTCTGTCTCTGGTTCTCTCACTGTGGCCAAAGGCATTTCTGGACAAACGCTCGAAGTGCTCGGCACCGCCTCCGGACGAAACCTCTTCGCCTCTTCCTCTATTACAGGTTCTCATCTCTACGCTTCCTCCACCTTCGCAGGTGCAGGACTCACAGACTGCGACACCGCTGGTTCCTCCAAACTTCTCTGGGACGCAGCTACCAAGCGCTTCTCCTGCGGAACCGATGCAGGAGCTAACTGGTCTGGCACCGGTGCTCTCCAATCCTACTTCGACAACCGCTACGTCAACACCTCAGGTGACACGATGACTGGTGCACTCGTCATCAACATCCAAGGAGGCAACCTCTCCTCTATTGGACTCAATGTCTTAAACACTCTTTCCGGTGCCAACATCCATGCTGAGAAATCTCTTACTACTTCCGGCACCCTCGTCTTCGAAGGAGCTGCCTCTGGTTCGTCTCTCTTCCTTGGCACATCACTCCGTGGAGCAGGACTGGTCAACGATTGTGACTCCGCAAGCAGCAAGCTTGTTTGGGACACTACGACTGGTCGCTTCTCCTGTGGCACAGATCAAACTGCTGCTTCTGGACTTTCTCAGACAGACGGTGACCTCCGTTACGTCAACACACATGGTGACACGATGACTGGAACACTCACTATCGATCTCACCACAGGCTCACTCGGTCTCAACGTCAAACAGACCATCTCTGGTCGCACGCTCATCGTCTCTGGCAATGCCTCTGTCTCTGGTTCTCTCACTGTGGCCAAGGGCATCTCCGGACAAACCCTCGAAGTTCTTGGCACCGCCTCCGGACGAAACCTCTTCGCCTCTTCCTCTATTACAGGTTCTCATCTCTACGCTTCCTCCACCTTCGCAGGTGCAGGACTCACAGACTGCGACACCGCTGGTTCCTCCAAACTTCTCTGGGACGCAGCTACCAAGCGCTTCTCTTGTGGAACTGACGCTGGCTCCAACTGGTCTGGCACCGGTGCTCTCCAATCCTACTTCGACAACCGCTACGTCAACACCTCAGGTGACACCATGACTGGTGCACTCGTCATCGATCTTACGACTGGTACCCTTGGTCTCCATGTCAAACAGACCATCTCTGGTGCCACGATTCGAGCTGGTGCAGGTGGTGCTGATATCCAAGGACCTCTCAATGCCTCAGGCTCCATCCGTACAGATGGTGATCTCACGCTTGGTGCTGATGATGCTTCTGGCGTGAACGTCACATTAACTTTTATGAACAGCGGAACGGATGGCACGTTGCGCTGGATGGATAACACTGGAGAGTTCGTATTCAACCGAAGCGTCTTGATCCAAGGTCGTATTTCAGGCTCTTCACTTGTCATCGACGGCACTGGATCATTCTCTGGATCCCTCACCGTAGCCAAAGGCATCTCCGGACAAACTCTCGAAGTGCTCGGCACCGCCTCTGGTACCAACTTCTTTGCCAAGTCTTCTATCACCGGTGCTCACCTCACTGCCTCCTCCACCTTTGCAGGTGCAGGACTCACAGACTGCGACACCGCTGGTTCCTCCAAACTTCTCTGGAACGCAGCTACCAAACGCTTCTCTTGTGGAACAGACACTGGAGCTAACTGGTCTGGCACGGGTGCCCTTCAAACATATTTTGATGATCGCTTCGTGAATCGCAGTGGCGACAACATGACTGGTGCTCTGGCGATCGATCTCACCTCTGGTTACCTCGGACTTCGTGTCATGCAGATGCTCTCTGGCTCGGTCATCCATGCAGAAAAATCTCTCACCAGCTCCGGAACACTCATCGTGAATGGTGCCGCACTACTCAAGTCCACTCTTCGTATCCTCGGTTCCGCATCTGGCGACACCATTCATGCTGAGAAATCTCTCACCACATCGGGCACCCTCGTCTTCGAAGGTGCTGCGTCTGGATCCTCCCTGTACCTCGGCACATCGCTCAACGGTGCTGGCTTGGTCGATTGTGATACTGGTGGAACATCGAAGTTGCTCTGGGATACAACAACTGGTCGCTTCTCCTGTGGTACCGATCAGAACGCAGGCGCATGGTCCGGAACCGGCGCTCTTCAGACGTACTTCGACAATCGATTCGTCAATACTTCGGGAGACACGATGACGGGTGCACTGAACATTCGACCTACAGCAGGTTCTACGACTGTTGGTTTGAATATTGCAGCAACAATGTCTGGTCGTAGTCTTATTATCTCGGGCACCGGTGCTTCTACCGCTCCTCTCATCTACACAAATGTTTCAAACAACCGCGTCGGTTTCGGAACTTCAACACCAATTTCACAATTGCACGTACAGGGCGGCGATGTCAGTAGTTTCCATATCGGTGGTGGTACTACAGCTGTTTCTTTGCCAACATCGTATGCTCAGGCAAACATGATCGACGGTTTCCGTGTTGAGTCGTTCCGTACTGGTGCAGGTGCGAAATACAACGATATTATCGCTGCTGAATTCGGCGGGTTTGACCCGACAAACTTCCGCTTCTTCACCGTTGCGTCAGGTGACGGCAATGCTACAGAACGCATGACTATCACCTCTACAGGAAGGGTAGGAATCGGCATCACAAATGCAGTTGGCCCTGAAACAGCTCTCGATGTTCTCGGAACAATCTCCGGATCTGGACTGCGCGTCGGAGTGAGTGGCGCTGACATTCACGGTCTTCTCAATGCCTCTGGCGCTATCCGAACCGATGGCAACCTTACACTGAACGCAGATGATGAAAGTGGAAAGGGAGTCACCATTACTTTCATGAATGCAGGAACTGATGAAGAATTTTTGTGGGATGACACCACTGACACATTCACACTTTCTGACGATCTTTCGATTACAGATAATTTATCTGTTACTCGTGGCATTACTGGTGCGATGTTGGAAGTTCTGGGCACTGCGTCTGGTACCAACTTCTTCGCAAAGTCTTCGATCACCGGTTCACACCTTTACATTGCTTCTACGATTGCTGGTGCAGGATTGGCTGATTGTTCCGGCTCTTCTCGTCTGACGTACAGCTCAGCAACCAAAACATTCGGCTGTGCAGCCGTCTCCGCCTCCAACTGGTCTGGCACAGGTGCCCTCCAGTCCTACTTCGACAACCGTTACGTCAACACATCTGGTGACAGCATGACCGGTATGCTCACCATCAATCTAACCTCTGGATTCTTGGGACTGAAGCTCGTGAACACCGCCTCTGGAAACATTCTCCACGCCGAGAAAGATCTCACCTCATCTGGCACTCTCACGGTGAATGGACTGTCGTTCCTCAAGGGAAGTACGACACTTGGTGATGCGACTTCTGACACTATTACAGCAACTGGACGCTTCGGTAGTTCGCTCGTTCCAACGACAACCAATACATTCGACCTCGGTACTGACGCACTCCGCTGGCGCGATCTCTACCTGTCTGGTGGCACGATCAAACTCGGCGCATCAGGAGATGAGGCGTTCCTACAGTACAACTCATCCGCGAATCGTTTCGAGGTAAACAGCAACGGTGCGGGAGCAGGGGAGTTGGTCGTACTCTCCACTGGACAGGTCGGTATTGGAACCTCTGCACCGAAGGCGGAGCTTGATGTTATTGGCACTATATCTGGTCGTACGCTCAATGTGACGAATAATGCAACGATCTATGGAGTGCTCAATATGACGAGTGCCCCAGCAGATGGTGGAGGCGTCAGACTTGGTAATGGTGAGGCGAACGGCATTATGTTTCGCAACGCAGCAAACTCTCTCAATAGAACTGGAATGTACGTGAACGCTTCGGATGATCGACTCTATGTCGGTGCAGCGGGGTCTTCGGGATTCTTTCCTGCGACTGATGTGATCCTGGGAGGAAACGTTGGCATTGGTACCACCACTCCTGGTTCCAAACTCTCTGTTTCTGGAGGTGTGATTATCAGTCGCAATGGCACTCTCGCCGGCGGAGCAGCCGAAGCAAATGTCGCTCTTGAAGTTATCGGCACGATCTCCGGCTCACGTCTTACGATCTCCAATAACGGTTCCTTCTCTGGAGCACTCATGGTCGTTGGCAATATCACAACACGTGGAACGCTCTCTGGATCAAACGTCTTCGCCAATCGATCCATTACCGGTACGCATCTCTATGCTGGATCTACGTTCGCAGGCGGCAACCTCTCTGATTGTGATAACGGTACAACCAGCAAACTTCTCTGGGACTCAGCAACGAAGAAGTTCTCCTGTGGCACCGATCAAACAGGTGGCTCATCCGGTGGACTGGATTACGCGACTGCCTCCGGCATCTTCCTGAAGCGTGGTGGAGGGACAATGACCGGTGCACTCACACTCACCATGTCTACAGGCGCTCTCACAACATCCAGCGGAGTGACCATCGACGTGGCTGAAAACGTCAATGACTTCGCGGTACAAGGTGCTGTGATGTACGTCGCCAGCACAGACTCTGTTGGCAACGACATTCGTATCTTCGATGTCCGCAATCCTGCAATCCCAGCCACGATGGGTGGAATCGACCTGTCTACAGGTGCCGAAGAAGTAGAAGTCATCGGTCGCTACCTCTACGTTGGTACCAGTGCAACGAACGAGTTTATGATCTACGATATTTCTCGTCCAAGCAGCGCCGTCCTTCTGTCGTCGATCAACGTTCATGCCAATACTGTGACAGCGATGACAGTAGACGGTCGCTTTGCCTACATGGGTGATAATGCTGGTGACCTGAACATCGTCGACATCAGTGATCCACGTCTCCCCAAGCGCATCGGGACACTGGATATTGGAACCGAACCAATTAAGGATATCCAAGTTCGCGATCGCATCGCGTATCTAGCCATCGATGAACGTTCAGGACCCACGATTGTCGATCTTTCCAATCCTAATGCCCCAAAATTACTCTTCGGGGCTAGCCCGATTGCAGGAACAATATATGGAAATATCAGAATTTCGGGTCGATACGCGTATCTTTCGTACAATCTTCTTGCAGATGATCAGGCACTGGGGATATACAACATTTCTGATCCTTTAGCTCCTGCGCAGGTAGCACAGCTCACCTGGGCTGCCACTGCTCCGATAGGTCCTAAACTTGCAATTGCGGGTAAGTATGCATACGTGGGTGACGATGCAGGTTCGTTGCGCGTTATCGACATCAGCAACTCTGTGTCTCCACGCTTTGTGGTGAAGAAATCGTTCGGCACAACCGTCATCAGCGGAGGAGTGCAGGTGCATGGCAATCATCTCTATCTTGGCACTTTTAACAATCCAACAGGCCCTGATGTGTGGTTCATTAACTTGCCTGGCCTGGAGACTGCAGCTGCGACAATCGGATCGCTGCTCAGTAACCTGCTCGATGTCACGGACAGTGCGACGATCGGCAACTCACTCTCTGTTGCAGGTCATGCTGAATTCGGTATGGGCATTCATGCCACCGGATTTAGCAGCTTCACAGCATCGTCTGGTTCATACGCGATGCGTGTCACACAGCAATCTAGCCGCACGGGTGCTCTGGTCATCACCGCACACGGTGGCTCTTCCGCTCCACACCTTGTCTTCGGCTCCGGCGTTCTCTTCGATGTCAATCTATATCGCTCCGCTGTTGATACGCTGAAGACTGATGACTCATTCGCAGCAGTGGGTTCACTCTCCGGTGCGGCACTTCGCATCATGGCAGGTAACACGTCGTACCTGATGTCCACCACGGTGGGTATCGGTACTACGTCGCCGAAAGCAAAACTGGATGTCCTCGGCACTGTCTCTGGTACGACACTCACGATCTCGCGTAACGGTTCGTTCTCAGGATCACTCCGTGTTGTCCGTGGACTATCTGGTTCCGTGATCGAGGCTGCAACTATTTCTGGTACCAACCTCTTTGCTACTCTTTCTATTACTGGTGCGCACATAAACGCAACATCCACATTCGCAGGCGGCAACCTCTCTGATTGTGATAACGGTACAACCAGCAAACTTCTCTGGGACTCAGCAACGAAGAAGTTCTCCTGTGGAACGGATCAGACCAGCGGTGGCGGCAGTCTCTCGTATGCTACGGCTTCCGGTATCTTTGTGAAGAGATCAGGTGGCACCATGACCGGTGCTTTGACGCTCCTTGTATCGACGGGTTCTACGACTACGCTCACCGGTGCGAACGTCGGTACGAACATACTTTCCATGGACTTCCAAAATTCGTTGGCTTACGTTGGTCTTACCAGTGCCGCAGGCAATGATCTCCGTATCCTTGACATCCGTAATCCTGCACGACCAAAAACGATGGGAGGTATCGATCTCTCTGCTTCGGTGACCGCAGTGGTTATCCAAGGCGAACAACTGTACCTTGGTCTTTCAACAGGGAACGAATTCTCCATCTACGATACCAAACGCTACAACTCGCCAACGCTCATCGGAAGTCTAGATATCGGAGCTCAAGTCGATGCACTCTATGTCGCAGGTAGCTATGCGTATGTTGGCACGTCGACAGGGTTTATCTATGTTGTAGATATCTCGAATCCTAAGACTCCCTATATTACCGATAGTGTGGGTCCTGGGGCTATCTATGATATCTATGTTCGAGATGGCTACATGTACGTCGCTCAGCAATACGGTGCCGGAGGTCTGGCCACGTTTGATGTGAGAAATCCATACGACATAAAATCAGCGGTCACAGTAGCCATAGGTCCTGAAAACCACACAACTTCTGTCACTATCTCCGGTAGGTATGCCTTTACCACCGCGAATGATGCTGAAAGCTTGACAGCGCATGGGCTCTTTATTCAAGACATCTCAAACCCTACTGCGCTCTCTCAAGTAGACTCATACTTCACAGCTTCACCTGCACGCCATGTTACTGTTGCGGGCAATTACGCAATCGTCGCACTGGATTCGCCGGACGTGATAATCTTCGACATTTCTAATCCTGCGGATATCCGTTACCTAACAAAGTACGTGATCCCAACGGGAGTGGGATCGAACAAAGTGCGTGTCTACGGTAGCAAACTTTACATTGCTGCGGATTCAGGAACAGGAATCGACTTCATCATTGTCAATTTGGCATCGCTGGACTCTGCAGCTGCGTCCTTCGGATCCACACTTACCAATCAACTTTCCGTCACAGACAATGCGTGGTTTGGTAACGATATCTCGGCACTCGGATCCATCACTGCAGGACAAGGAATGCATGTAACTGGCCAAAGTTCTATCACCACGAGCACAGGTTCCTACGCTCTTCGCGTCATGCAGCAGAGTAACCGTACTGGAGCACTTGCCCTCAGGGCGTACGGCGGCAGTGCGGCACCGCATATCGTCTTTAGTTCTGGAGCGCTGTTCGACACAAACCTGTATCGTGCGACCACCAACACGCTCAAGACGGACGGTTATTTGGTTGTCAATAAGCGTATCGGCGGCACCAACACTGATCTCTGTTACTCATCCACGGGCGCTCTTGCCGAGTGCAGCTCTGCATCCAGATACAAAGAGGATGTACTGGACCTAGGGCTTGGTCTGGCGACGATCAACGCATTGCGTCCAGTGACTTTCAAATGGATCGGACGCGACGAGGAAGATCTTGGATTCATCGCTGAAGAAGTAGAACAAGTTGATCCTTCACTAGCGACATACAACGAAGATGGACTGATCCAGGGTGTGAAGTACAAGCAACTCACTGCAGTGCTGACGAACGCAGTAAAGGAGTTGGATCTGGAACGTATCGGTATGCAGGGCCAGATTGCGGCTTTGACCGGAAGCGTACAGAACCTCTCGTCTGACCTGAGTGCGGTACTCACCGAACTCAATTCCCTCTCCACATCGTTCCTCTCTCTCCAGTCTGTTGTGGGCGATCTGCAGGCAGGCAACTTCCAGACGATCAATGTCGCGTACTGGGGTACGTTCGGATCGGGTATCTTGCTCAATACGACGTACACCAATCCTGATGCCAACGTGATCGTGATGAAGTCCAATGTCTTTGGCTCCGGCACGATCGTGTATCGCGTCACTGCGAATGGTCGCGTGTATTCCAATGGTGGCATGAGCAGCCCTGGAGCTGACTACGCTGAGTGGTTCCTGACATCTGATCCGACACTCGCTCAGGGTGAAGTCGTCTGTATCGATCCACTCCGTGAAAATGCAGTGAAGCGCTGTACGCGTGATGCAGACGGCAATCTTATGGGTGTCATCTCGACCAATCCTTCCTTTATCGGCAACGCGATTCACGGCGCTGCGAAGGAGCAGGATATGACTGGCTACACACTCGTGGGTCTGATCGGTCAGGTGCCTATCAACGTTACGACCGAGGGTGGTGCTATTCGTCCGGGTGACTCGCTCACTGCATCGTCGATTGCTGGTGTCGCACGCAAGGCGGCCCCGGGTGAATCCACTGTGGGTGTTGCCCTCGAGAACTTCGATGGTGACGGTATCGGCTCCGTGAGCGTTCTCATCTCTCGCCGCAATCAGTCTCTGACCGTTGAGTCTGTCGAACGCAAAGTGATGGACTCGATCGCTGCGATGGAATTGGAGGACGAACTGTCACTCATGCTCCAGCAGAGCCTCGAACATATCGAGAACCTGCCAGAGATTGCAGCACTCATTTCTGAGCAACTGACATCGATCAATCTGCAAGAGGTCATCGAAGCTGCTGTTGAGGCTCGTGTCTCTGAGGCAATGCGATCTCTATCAGGATCCCTTACTACATTCACGATCGACGATTCTGTCGAAGCAGTTCTGACTGCGATTCGTTCTGGTTCTGCGATCACGGTGACGGATGTGGCACTCCGTGAAGTAGTACAAAATCTGGAGACACGAGTACTCAATATCGAAACGATGCTCGCAAGCGGCAGTCTCCTACATGGTGCAGCTCCAGATACTGTCGATACATTCACGGTCCAGAGCCAGCTCTCAGTCGCAGGCACACTGCTCCTCAGTGGAACCGGTGCTGCAACGACTGCGATCAGTGCATCTGGTTACTCTGTCGAAATCGGAACATTGCTCGAGCCACGCGGACTCAAGGTTCTCGGTGACCTGACAGTTGCAGGCATCGCACGCTTCATGGGTGCGGTTGAGATCCAGGGTGAACTGTCGCTCAGTAACCAGTTCGCAGGATACGCAGTCATTCCAGCCACGGGCACGATGGTGACAGTTCTGTTCGACACTCCAATGACTGCAACACCGATTGTGACGGCGACTCCAGATACGCCTGTGCTCTACGCTGTGCGCTCGGTCACCGCTGAAGGATTCACGATCGTGATGAAGACTGCTGAGGAAACAGACGTCACCTTCACGTACACCGCAGTGTCTGTTCGTGATCCGAAGACAACACGTGCCGAGCTTTCGTCTTCCTCTTCTTCGGTCGCAGTACAGATTCCGTTCCCAGTCACTGAGCTCGGAGTTCCGGTGTCGAACGATCAAATCTGGAACAGCTGTATCAGCGGTCATCCGCTCATCCTGGCGAGTGGCGATCCTGTGAACTGCAGTCGCTATCACGATGAGCACCAGTGGTTCCACCCTGATCTGGAGGTGACCTTTGTCTACGATCCAAATAATGAGCCACCGCTTCTCCTCTTGCCTGAGGGGTACACAGCAACTGTCGCAGCCTCTGGCAGCAGTTCCTCTCAGTCATCTACTTCTTCCAGCGAAGAATCGTCGAGCAGCTCATCCGCATCCTCTGAGTCTTCTTCCTCCTCGGAATCATCTGAATCTTCTGCTTCCTCAGAGTCTTCAGAGTCCTCAGAGTCCTCAGAATCCTCCAGTAGCTCTTCATCTGAGGATGGAGGCGAGACTGGAGGTAGTGGCGGCGAGTAGCTTGCATGTCGTGAGTGACTAGTGCAGCCTATGCCTCCTGATGGGACAGAGGGTACTTATCTTCGGCACGTTGCTCTTCACTGCGTTTTGGTCGTATCCGTCGTACTCATACTACGATCCGTACGCGTACCAGTATTACTACTATTATCACCCGATGCCGGTCTATCAGTACGCATATCCTGTTTCTTCGGGCATTGGCATCCCGTATCACGAGGGGTACACACCCAATTTTCCCGCTCCCGCCCCTGTGTATAACCCACCGTCGTCTGCATCCAGCTCTTCAGCGCATAGTACTGGACGTGCGACTCGCTCTTCTTCCTCCAGTAGTAGTCGCTCATCATCCAGTGTTTCCTCTTCGTCTCGCAACTCAAGTGATAGACAGTCTGGGGCTAATGCTCTCACAAGCGGTCTTGCGATCGACGGCTTGCCCTGTTTCTCGTGGGTGTGGTGTCCGCGAGGAGAATGAAGAATGTAGAATTAAGAATGAAGAACAGAAAAATATTCTTCATTTTTCATTCTTCATTCTTAATTTCTCTTCGTGTTGTAGTAACCATTTCTTCTTACCCACACCTCCACTGTACCCTCCCATTCCATTTGTTCCTTTTATGCGGTGACAGGGGATGATAATTGGAATCGGATTCTTGCCGCAGGCTCTCCCCACAGCACGGAACGCCTTAGGTCGCTTGATGGCTTTGGCTAGGGCTCCGTAGCTTTTGGACTGTCCATGTCCGATGGATTGCATCGCCTTCCACACCGCCTTCTGAAATGCAGTGCCGTCGACTTTTACCGGTACCGTGAATCGGATGCGCTTTCCTGCGAAGTATTCTTCTAGTTCTTTGACGACCGCACGGAGAAGTGCAGTCTTTTTCTCTGATACTTTTATACTCGTCACAAATTCGATCGCCTTGAGATGCATGTCATCCGTCGTGATCTTGAGATGACCGATGGGGGAGTGGATAGTGGCGGAGGGCATAGATTGGATTGTAGCAACATTTTCGTTCTAAATAAGTGAGTAGTGGTTAGTGACTCGTTTTAGTTCCGTCCTAATCACTAGCCACTAGCCACTTGTTCGTTACACTATGTACATGTCTCTACTTTCTACCAGCGACATTTCCCTCATCCTTAGCGGTCAGCAAATCCTCAAGGATGTCTCCGTAGAGATCGAGCCAGGAGAAATCGTAGGGCTCATCGGACCCAATGGTTCTGGAAAGACGACATTCTTCAACGTGCTTTCAGGTTTCTTAAGGCCATCCAAAGGCACTCTGATGTTTCACGGGAAAGACATTACGTCGCTCTCAGCTCCCGAACGTTCGCGTCTTGGTATTGGCAGAGTATTTCAGAACTTCGGCATTTTTCGCGAGATGACACTGATCGAAAATGTACAAGTGGCCCTGGAGTCACTGCCCAAAGGAAAACGTCCGAAAAAGTCAGAGATTCCTTCGATTGTCGCAAAGACACTCTCGATGGTTGGATTGCAGGAACACGCAAAAAAGAAGGCATCGAGTCTCTCTGGTGGGCAGATGCGTCTTCTGGAGATTGCTCGCACACTCGCATCGGGCAAAGAACTGTTCCTCCTCGATGAACCGACCGCTGGAGTCTCGCCCAAGATGACGAGCGATGTTGCTTCGATCATCAAAAAACTAAAACAAGAAGGGAAGACTGTAATTATTGTTGAGCACGACCTGCCATTTATCCGAAAGATTTGCGATCGTGTGATCGTACTGGATGTTGGTGAAGTTGCTCTCTCGGGTACGCCAGAGGAAGTTCATAGCAGCCAGAAGTTGAAAGAGCTGTATTTCGGGGCGGATCCGACGGAATAGGCGGCGCAATAGAGCATTCATGTTCTGCCGACCCATTTTCGCCAGCGAGAGCTATATTTCCAGCTTGCCCTGGAACGAGTATAATTGACGATGATTCCCTGCTTTCTTCCCCCAATAATCTATGAAGAAATTCCTCTCTACGCTTGTAGCTTCAGGTCTTCTTGCGGCGTGCGTAACGACCCCTGCGACAGATGAAACGATCAAGATTGGTTATATCGGTCCATTGACTGGTGATGCAGTAGCATATGGGAAAGATACGTTGAACGGTATCATGTTAAAAGTCGAAGAGATTAATGCGAGTGGTGGTATCGATGGAATGATGATCGAACTGATCGCAGAAGATGGACGCTGCAATGGTGCGGACGCAACAAGTGCTGCCCAGAAACTTATCAATATTGATAAAGTAGTAGCTATTCTTGGAGGACAATGCAGTGGAGAGTCACTTGCCGCAATACGCGTTGCTGAGCCTGCAAAAGTTGTAATGCTTTCTCCGCTTAGTTCTAGTCCTGATCTCACGCTCGCTAGCGATTTCTTTTTTCGAGATTACCCAAGTGATGCTTTGAAGTCAGTTGCTACGAGAACGTATATCCGCGACCAAGGAATTAAAAAAGTTGCGATCATTTCCGAAAACACTGATTTTGCAGTCGCATTTCGCGATGCGCTCAAAAAGGATCTTCCAGTAGGCACTCTTGTATTCGACGAGGTGGTGGGGCCCGGAACCAAAGATTTTCGTACCTTGATGTCGAGACTAAAAAATACCGACTTTGAAGTATTCTTTGCCAATGGTCAGTCGGATGCTGTTATTGGTGCCATGATGCTTCAAATGAGAGAGTTAGGCATTTCGAAAGATGCAATGAGTCATGAAGTTGCAGAGTCCGCTACGCTTGGAGAAATTGCGAAAGACGCTGTTGAGGGTATGGCAATCATTAGTGTGCCTACAGCAGGTGTCGGCACACCACTGGAGTCAAAATTTGAGAAAAAATATGGAGCTCCACAGGCCACAATCGCTTTCGTAGCACATGCGTATGATGCGATGGGGGTCCTTGCTAAGGCCATCGATGCTGTTGGAACGAATGGCGAAGCCATTCGTGCGTGGTTGTACGACATGAAGAGTTACGATGGCGTTATTGGTACTTTCTCATTTGATGAGAATGGTGATGTACTTGGCATTCCATTCGCACATAAAACTTTTGTTGACGGTGCTATCGTTACTGTGAATGATATTGCGGTAAACTAGAATCTGTGACGCAACTCCTCATCAACGCACTCATCGCAGGATCGTTCGCCGCACTGATGGCGAGCGGTCTTGCATTGGTATACGGCACGCTCGGCGTTTTCAACATGGCGCTTGGACAAACTGCGCTTATGGGTGGCTATGTGACGTGGTGGGCATCGACTTCACTCGGACTTTCGTTTCCGATTGCGCTACTCATTGGCATGGTTGCTGCCGGCTTTGTCACATGGCTTTCATTCGAATTCTTCGTTGAGCCATTTTTCAGGCGTCACAGATTCCTTCCGCTCGTGACCACGATTGCACTGAGTATGATTTTGGATGGTGCGATTCTTTTGCTTTTTGAGGAGCGTCCACGCTCCATCCAGTTTCTGAATGCTGAACCAGTCACTATCGCCGGTGCAACTCTCTCGCTCGAACAAATCGTTCTCATTATCTGCACACTGATTTTTCTATCGCTAACCGCATGGGTGCTGACTGCGACATCACTCGGTCGGAAAATCAGGGCAACAGTACTGCATGCGCACGCAGCGGAAAGTCTCGGCATTCCTTCAGGGCTTCTCTATCGCATCACGTTTATTTTAAGTGGTGTACTTGCTGGACTGGCTGGGGTGTATCAGGGGATTGATCAGAATCTGACGCCCGTACTCGGTTTTTCGATCACCATCAAAGCGTATGCAGCAGTGATCGCAGGAGGAAAGGGAAGCCTGAAGGGTGCGGTCATTGCAGCGTATGCAATAGCGTTACTAGAGCAGTTGGTCATAGGCGTGCCGTGGTTTGCAGGTACATACATATCCGCGGGTTACCAAAGCACTGTCGCGATGGTTGTGATCATTGCCTTTTTGCTTTTCCGTCCGCAAGGTTTATTTGGTTCCACTACTCGTTCCACATAACAATGGCGTACTTTCTGCATCTCCTCATCATGGCTGCGATCACCATTCCTACTACGCTTGGATTTAATTTCGTGTTCGGAAAAGGGAAAATTCTTCACTTCGGACACGTAGGCACTGCCATTGTGGCTGCCTATAGCTTGATTCTATCGCAGCAAGTAAGTGGCAGTTGGTTCCAAGCCATTCTGATTGCAGCGTTTTGTACTGCACTCATTTCATTATTCTTTTCGTGGCTTGCACTCAAGCTCGAGCAGGATGCTTTTGGCATTCTGAGTATCGCAGTGCATCTGAGCCTTCTTGCGATTGTCCTCAATGCAACGGCGCTGACTCGTGGTGCGCTCGGCATCCCTGGGATACCGCGCATGCCAGGAATGGAGACACCCGAAGTGTTTGCGATAGTTGTAGTTATTGTGGTGCTTGTCTGGATCTTCTTCGCCTGGAAACTGAACGCATCAACATTCGGTAGGAGCTTACAGGCGTTGAGCGAACATCGTCATCACTCCGAAGCGTTGGGCATTCGCCGTTCCCGTGTGTACGCTGGCGCGTTTCTTGTAGCCGGTCTCGGCACGCTCACTACCAATGTGTTTTTTGCACAGTACTTGGGACTATTGCATCCGAGTGACTACGGTTTTCCTGCACTCATTTTCATGGCGATGTGCATTGTCGCTGGAGGCCCAGGGCGCGTCTTTGGAGTGACTTTTGCCACAGTAGTACTCATTCTACTGAAAGAAGGGCTACGATTTTTGCCAGTAACACTCGTACCGCTGAGCCTACGTGGACCTATTCTCCTACTTCTTTTTGGCGTCATTCTTTCCGTTGCAGTGTTTCTAAGACGTGAGACGATCTTCCCGAAACAGAGGAGCGTGTAATTTGGTTGTGCGCAGTTGCGGCAAGCCTGCCTGTCGGCAGACAGGAATGCCGCTCTCATGTATCAATCCGCCTTCGCCCTTTTTGGGGCTACGGCGGACGAGAGATCTGGTTGTAGCTTCACAGTTTACGAAGGCGATGGTTTGATTCCCCGCAGCTTGCTGCGGAAAAAAAGAATCCAGAGCTTGCTCTGAGGTTCATACCAATGATTGAAATGAGGGCGCGATTCTTCGCGCGACTCTGAGACGTTACAACGTGCAATGATCATCCGTACACCGCGGTCGGTTCCTGGCGATGTATCCATACACCCATGATCCCACATACTCCATGCCTGGGAGGTGAAGCAGTGGTACCAAGATCCAGAGTGGTGGGAGTTCCTTTGTGAGCACACGGAACCCTGCGAAGCCTTTCGAGAATTTTCCTTTCGTCTTCGTGACATGGATTTCTTTATCCAGTGCCTCGAGCGAAACGTTTGGTGCGTATTTCTTTCTGATCGATTCGTCACGGAAGTTGGCGAATGACAGTCGTCGTAACCAGTCGCATGCCTTCAGTGCCACTACCGAACGTCTGCACAGACCACAGCGTCCATCAAAGAGGACAACGACGGGATCTTTTTTCGAACCACGATTGAATACTTTACGCAAAGCCTCGAAATCGCTTGCGATGAGGAGCCCAGCGTACGCTGCCATTACAGTCAGTGAAAATGTACCGACATCCATCAAGATGAAAATTGATCCGTGGATCAGCAGGCCCGAGAGGAGAAGTGCCCTCTTTAGATGATTCTGAGTACTGCTCGGTAGGATCCGTAACCACTGCAGCACCGGCACGATGAGTAGGAAGATCCATACCACCTGCGTCACAAGGACGAACCATCCGATGGTGGGACTGGTCCATGCGAGCATATCTGCAGCACCTGCAGATAGCCTGGAAAAGTTGCCGTGATGTATCGTGATTGCAACCGCAGAACCGTCACGCCAGGTGGAGCCCGTGAATTTCTCAACCGAGGAAGCGACGTACAGAATGATCATCTGCCACATCAGTAATCGATAGGGCCAGATAGGCATCTCGCGCTCTTGCTCTGGCTGATCAGTCCCGGTTGCGCGCACTTGTTCCATTCGTTTCCAGAGATTTGTGACAGTCATCGCTCTGTGACACGGAGACAGAAGCAAAATGAAGCCGATGAGACGCATGAGTGTATCGCCACCATCCAGCGTGATCATTGCGTATTCGTGAAACGAGAAGAGGAGAACAACCGACACGAGGAGCGACAGTCGCGTCCAGAGACCGAGTGCTGTCAGAAGAAGCGACAGGAGAAGGAGGATGTAGAGCAACCACACAACTGCCACCCCCGCACCGTCGAGTAAGGAAAAGCGCCATGTGGAACGGACCACGTCTCCCAGCATTTCGTGAGGCAGCACACCGATTCCTGTGTAGAAGAGTGATACCCTGGACCACTCGAGCGCCATGGTCAAAAACCCAATGACGCCGTATCCGATACGCATCCAACCGAAACCGACAGCAGAAATCGGCTGGAACCAGAACTGATCCCATGCATTCATGCCAGTAGTGGAAACAGTTTTTTTCATATGGATCTTGGACAAGAAACGATGGCCAGCACAGTCGATGTTGGTGGCGTGCGATCGAGGCTGTACCGCGACAAATCAGCAATCGTAAACGGCAGAATACGAGTCAAAGCGACCAGTCGAATGCGCGGACTCTGTGAGAGTTTCTGGTCTCTGCAGTGCCAACGAAGATACGGTTCGGCGAGGTGAATCCATTGATTTTCCTCCAACCTTCCGAGTACTTTCAGATCTTTCGCCCGCTTCCACCAAGGCAGCGTATCAAATGTCAGTGTCATCGCAGGTTCCCAACGATCTCCAGCATCTCGTTCGATTCTGTACTCGCTGACACGTCTGAGTGGATTGGGAGAGAAAATATCCCACTTTTGCCACTGACTGAGTGTACGTACGTAGCCGAAGGTCCAGTGCTTCACGAAATCAGTGGGAGCGCTGATTCCTTTGGGTAGCAGGTAACACCCCACTGCTGCCATATGTATGACGCAGAAGAGGGGAATGAAATAGTAGAGAAAACCCTTCGACATGTTGAGAACTCTAGCATAGGAGAGCTGCCTAGCCCTAGCTAACCCTTACTTGCAGCATCGATTTCTGCTTGTCGAAAAAGCGCAGTCGCACCTGTGTATTTCTCTTCGATCTTTCGATCAAACGTGCCAGTTTCTGGATTCAACAAGAGTCCTGATGAAAACACGTCTCCCCAGAACCGAGGATCCTTACTTTGTTTCACAGCAACTCTTCGCTCGTCTCGGCAGTCTTCTCCTAGCATTTCTATATGCATTGCTTGAATATCTAAGTCATCAAGGGTAAATCGATGATTTTCCATAATTGCTGCAACACGAGTAACGACAAGATGTTGTCGTAAAGATGCATACTTTTCTCTAAATTCATTTTCTCGTTGCTCTATCGCTTGTTCCAATTCTTTAGTGGTAAAACTTCTTCCATCATCCATTTCCACCATTCTACCGTGAGCATAAGTAAGCTTACGTCGATAGTCTTCTAAAGGTTGCCTTTCTTCGAACTCTAACTTATCTAAATCCCCCGTTACATCGAGGCTACCTAAATTTTGTAGAATTCTTCGAGCCTCGAAGGGTTCTGCCTTTTTATCTTCGTCGATTTCTGGACCATAGGCTTCAGCGCTGTACGTCGTAGCCAATCCAAAATCGCCCATACCTTGATGGTTGTGTAATAGCAGAAGATCGATATCTCTTATGTCTTTTCTAGTATCACCGATCGCAGATCCAAACAGAGCAACGTCATGGACTTTATAGTCTCCGAACTGCGAGCTTTTATTCAAGATGACTGTACCCACTTTTGCTGCGATGATTTGTGCTTCTGCTCTGTTCACAAAAATTGTATGAATAAAAAGGAGTGAATGCTATCCCCCAATCTTGCTGCTAGCAAGTATTTTCAACTCAATACCTGCTTTTTGGGCTTCAGCAGAACGATTTCTCGACCGACGAACTGATCCTCACGACGATAGAGTAATGAGAAACGCCCAGGAATTGCAGGCTCTGTCATCGGAGGAAGAATGGGGAGGTAGCACTCCTGGATTGCTCGCCATGTTTTTTCCAGTGGTACCTGCTTCTTCTGTGCGTACCAGACGGGCAGTGTCAGTACCATCGGCACTCCTGGCAATGTCGTTGCAGCATTCTTGATAAATGCACTCATAATCGTATCCACTTTCTTCTGATACTCCGACACGTCCTTGAGAAGTGGGCGGCCCCTAATAGCAGGTCCAAGTGTGCCTTCGGATACAACGACATCAGGAAGAGGTTTTAGCACAAACGGTTTCGTTGCATCGTGCTTGCGGACACTTGTCTCACACTCCTTCTTCGGTACGTTGAATGTTTTGCGCATCCATTCGGTGTTTTTCTGACATCCCGTTACTGCTTTGTCCGTGATATCTGACGCTTGGACATGCATACGCCTCAGCATCGCTTCCATGGGGATGACACCTGTTCCGCAGAATGGATCGAAGACCGTAAGTTTTTCCACATTCTTCTTCGTTTTATCTGCGAGGTGTACGCCAAAGTTGAGAAGCAGCTGTGCCAGCTTGGGTGGTAGTAGCCCAACAAGTGTGTCACGAACTGGCTTCTTCATGTCCCGTAGCGTGTACGCTTTTACATTCTGTGCTGCGACTGTTCGGAAGATGAGGAGATCGTTCTTGTTCATGAGCAAGACCAATTCAATTCCCTTTTTGGGATCCAGTAATCCTTCATCATGGAGTTGCACCGCAACAGCCGGAGACGTTGCATTACCGATATAGCGACTGGAGACACCTCGACGCTTCAGTTCGTTCTTGCATGCTTTGTAGAGATCATTCGCTATCTTTGTTGGGACGCCTGCGAAGCGTAGTGCGAAGGTTGCTTTCCCAGATGCACCTTTGAGTTCTTCTGCGAGGAGCCCTGGCACATCCTCCAGGTCGACTGAATTGTCTGTCACACGACGAGCGATCAGCACTGTGCCGCCGAGTGTATTCAGTGTCGACTGATCGATGACTTTCTGATCATCGAAGCGCAAAAACCCATGCACGATGCCATGCATGATGGCATTAGGAAAAACAGCAGCGAGTTCCGAAACAGAGAGAGTGGCATTACTTCCGAGAAGTGCGATGTATGAGTTCATGAGAAATCCGAGGGGAAAGATCGTAGGCTATTGTAGCTCTTTTACGCCCCGCCTCAATTTTCTTGATGCACACTGCCAGGATTCCAAAGCAGGAAGAGCAGCAAAACCCACACCGGTGCTATCTGAACGAGCCCACGAGCCGTTCCAGTCTGCAGGATCGCTTCATTCGCGAGTGCTGGGACGAAGACAAGGATTGAAAACTGGAGTATCACAATGAAGAAGGCGAGCAGCGTGACCGGTAGGAGTGGGAAGACCCTAGCCTGTGTCCGCTTCAGAATGACGGACATCACGAGGACGAGTGGAAGGAAGAGCAGGATCGCCTCTTTAGAGATCGAGAACCAGATTGCATTCAGTGCTCGCTGGTTAAACACAAAAGTCGTATCACTCACCGCTTTTGCATTCCCAAACGTGAGACCATTGCTCCACTTGAACCACATCCATGGGAGAGCGAGCAGTGCAATCAGGAGGAGAGGGAGTGCCAGTGTTCGGAGGCGCATAGACCAATTCTCATCAGCGTCACTTCGTAGCATGCTCCAAAGAAGGAGGGCAGTGAGTGGGGGAGTGTAGAGAAGGAGCGCTTCGTTCTTCGTGAAAATCAGTGCTCCAATCATGACGGCACTAAGCGTCGTCCAGACCCTCTGTTCAGGTGTGGCTGCCTTTCCTCGTTCATAGATACACACGAGTGCCATCAGCACATGCGCACTCACGAACACATCGGCATATGGATTCATGCCGTGAATCAACACCAGCGGTAGCGATGCAAGAACATAGACACTCCACCAGCCGCGCCTCTTTCCTTGGATGACCGCGATGCGTAGTCCCATTGCGGCAAGGAGAGCCAGGAACCAAATGGCATGTACTCCGTTCACGATCGGTTCCTGCCAGGAGCTCCTGACGAGAGAAAGCCACGTTTTGGTCATCGGTACAGTCGGAGGATAGGAACTAACGCCGCCCTCGGTTTGCTTCAGTTCGTTGCCGATGTCGTACTGCAGCTCCAGAGTTCCTGTCGTATAGAACACTTTTCCTCGCATGTTCCAGTTATTGAAACTGTCGTCCCAGTATGTCGGCACGTTCCAGAGGACGTAGCTTCCTCCGAGTAATTTGAATGCAGTCCATAGAAGCAGGAGAATGAGAAGCACACTCTGCCATTTTGGAACGGGCAGCTCCGCGTGGATGGTGACGCCACGCATGTGTAGTTGCCCCCTTCTATTCAGGACGACCGCGATCGTGATAATGACGAGCAGAGTGGGGATCGCAAAGCCCATGAGTGTCAGTTGTACAGCCCCCAGAATGTGGAGCGTGAAGACCAGTAGCATCATCAGTGTACTTCCGAGCAGTACACCCCATGCCAGTCGCTCAAGAGAGTGCAACACCACGCGTTGCCCCTCGCATAGCCTGAGGACCAGCCACCCGAGTGTCGTCGGTACTGCCATGCCGATAAGAAGTGTGAGCAGATTGATCATTGTGCGGACTGTAGAGGAAGAGGAGCGCCACGGAAGACCATCGTGTGGGTGGATGGTCGAAAGAGCACGGTCCCTGGATAGGTGACCGCTTCTCCATTGAATGTGAGTTCATCTGCAGCTCCGACGTCCATTTCGGATCGATCGAAGATGACCCATGTGTCATCGAATCCGACGCGAAATGCAGGAATGGATGGGTAGGTGATGTAACGCATGTTGCCAAGGAATGGCCAGGGCACTTCAGACATAAAGATGTACGTTTCACGATCTCGCACGAGCTCTGCAGCCTTCGTAGCAAAGTCATAGAAATTATCTCTATCTCGGAAGGTACGATCTTCTGGTGACTGGCTGATGTATGTTCTGTAATCGGTGCGAACCCAAGATAGATACTGAGCACCCATGTAGAGATCCAAGAGAAGCCAAGAGCACCCAATAGCGACAAAGAGTATGCGTGTATTCAGTAGTCTTCTGAGCGTGCTTAGTCCAAATACTCGACTCATCAAAAGTACAATAAAAAAAACCGTCAAACCGATGCTCAGCAGCCACACGACGGATGTCGCGATCGGCGGGACGCTCTTGAACATCATCTGTACTTCCAGAGGATTCCAACCGATTTGTGGACCCCACACGAAGTTGATCGTGTACGGACGCATGCGATCGAACTGAGTCCAGGACCGAAAGAAGCTCGTCACTTTCTCGAAAGTATTCCATTGAGTGAAATGAATTTTTTTGATGAGAATCGAAGAGCGCGGATAGATGAGTAGCCCCATTTCTTTTTCGCCACTCTTCCAATCTGGCGAACGTGACAGTAACACCGGATTATGCTCGCCGTTTGTGTGGAGTCCAACCTCGATGTAGGCAGTCAGCTCTTCTGGGTCCGACAGGTATGACCAGATGAACTTCATACTGCTTGGTACTGGTGTCTCAGCCTCGATTTCTGCAGTATCAGGCAGGAACGCAAGTTGCGACTCTGTTAGGAGCATCCCTGTTCCATCTCCCGTCGTAAGCAAGATCCCATCAGCGCGCTTCTCTACCGTGACCGGTCCACTTCCATTCCATTCTGCATTGATTTTGCCGTCGCCAAATTCGAACGTTACAACTTCCTTCGCTTGAGTTTGTATCGGTAACCAAACGCACGCTATGCCAGTGATGAAAAGCATCGTCGCGCGTCGCATCTGATCATGCATTCTACGTCCAGGAGCTTGGCTTTGGAACGTGAAATTCGGGTGTAGAATATGCGTACTCCTTCCTCACTCCACTTATGGTTGCAGCCACCCCCTACGAACGCGCAATGTCCTTTGTGCATGGTGCCTTCGATCGGTTGGGCCTGACGGAGGGGGAGAAAAAGAAGCTAGGCACACCACAGAATATCGTCAGTCACGACATCACATTTGAGATGGATTCCGGGAAGACTGAGACCGTGCACGCGTATCGCGTTCAGCACAACAATGCTCGCGGTCCATATAAAGGAGGAATTCGCTTCCACCCCGAGGCAGACATCGAAGAAGTGAAAGCGCTCGCGACACTCATGTCGATGAAAACGGCAGTGGTTGGTATTCCTCTCGGAGGAGCCAAAGGAGGTGTACAGATCGATCCCAAGAAACTAAGTACAAGCGAGCTAGAACGTCTGAGTCGAGCGTACGCGCGGGCATTTGCACCTGTCGTCGGACCCGATATCGATATTCCGGCGCCCGATGTGAATACGACTCCGCAGATTATGGCGTGGATGCGGGATGAGTACGAGAAGGTTACGGGTACCTATGCTCCAGCGATGATCACGGGCAAGCCGCTTAGTTTCGGCGGTTCACTCGGTCGCGATCGTGCAACTGCGCGTGGTGGCTTTTTCGTCCTTGAGCAACTCGCGAAGCGCGAGGCGATGGAACTCTCATCGATGCGTGTTGCGATTCAAGGGTTCGGGAATGCAGGAGCTGAGATTGCACAGTTTTTACACGAGGCGGGTGCAGTCATCGTCGCAGTGTCGGATTCGCAAGGTGGCATTTATTCCAAAGAGGGACTGGATCCGCAGCGTATTCAAAAGTATAAACAACAGACCGGCTCTGTGCGTGGTGAGTATTGCCAAGGAAGCGTTTGCGACATCGAAAAGCTGAAACTCGACCAAACCGAAGCCATTACCAATGATGACTTGCTGATTTGCGATTGCGACCTGCTGATCCCAGCAGCACTGGATAATGTGATTACCGAGAAGAACGCCAAGGACGTGCAGGCGAAATTTATTTTGGAACTCGCCAATGGTCCGATCTCACCTGAAGCTGATCAGATCCTGAGGCAGCGTAAAATCGTTGCAATACCTGATATTCTGGCGAATGCAGGTGGAGTCACTGTAAGTTATTTCGAATGGATACAGGGTCGTAGCGGTGAGCAGTGGTCCGCCGAACGTGTCGACATGGAGCTACGACGTGTGATGCTCGCGGCGTTTGATGATGTGCGATCCGAAGCAAAACGTGGAGAGACTACCTACCGTGAAGGTGCGTTTAACCTGGCAGTGAAGCGGATTCGTGAGACGATGAAGGTGCGGGGGTGGGTTTCTTAGTGGATTTCAGTGGTTGCATGGATTTTTGAGCAGCAAACATTTTATCATTCTCCGTATTCCCGTCGAGAAAGCCAGCTAGTTTATTTGAGTTATGTGGCTGTTGTAATTTTCGTACTGCCTTTGCCTCGATTTGTCTGACACGTTCCCGCGTGACTGAGAATATTCTTCCTACTTCTTCTAATGTGTATTGGTATCCATCATCCAGACCGTATCGCATTCGTATGATTTCTCGCTCACGGTAATTCAGGTGTTCCATGGCAGCTTCTAGCTGTTCCCTCAACGCAGCTTTGTTATAATCGTTTAGCGTATCATCTGCACTTTTATCTTCAAGAAAATCACCGAAATAGGACTCCTCATCATTGCCAACAGGTTGATCCAGACTGAGTGTCTGTCTGGCCATTTTCATGATCACTCGAGCATCTTCGACTGAAATCTTGGCACGTTCTGCCGTTTCTTCTGTACTCGGTTCACGACCAAGTTCTTGGACCAAATCTCTGGTGACATTGCGTACTTTCGTCATTGTATCGATCATATGTACAGGCACACGGATCGTACGGCTCTGGTCTGCGATTGCTCGAGTGATAGCTTGACGGATCCACCATGTAGAGTACGTGCTAAATTTATACCCACGTTTATGTTCAAACATTTCCACCGCTCGCATGAGTCCGGTATTCCCTTCTTGGATGAGATCTAAAAAACTGAGACCCCTATTGCGATACTTTTTCGCGATACTTACTACGAGTCGCAGGTTTCCCTCGGACATGACTCTTTTTGCAGCATCGAACTCTTCTTTATTCTTTTTTATAGGTCCGACTTTTCTTGTGAGTGTTTTAGGCGATTCACCTGTTTTTCTCATCAGATTTACGAGCCTACCTCTCTCTTCTGGGCTGATCATTCCTGCCATCTTGTTTTCCCTCAATCGATTCATGTCTACGCTCATTGCTTGCAGGTGATCTAAATAGAGATTCAATCGAGAAAATCGGAGCTCTGTCTCTTCAATGAGCCGCACACAGCGTTGACGTCGCTTCGTCAGTCGCTCCCATACTGCATGCCTCTCCATAGCATCATTGTTCTTGTTCAGAACGAAGAGCGCATCTTCCTTGTTCTCATCCATCATTTCTTTCAGTTTTGGAAGATTCGTTTCGATCGTCTTAATAATCCTTGCCTTCTCAGCTTTATTCGTCACAGAGACTTCGACTGTCCTATCGAGTCGCAAAGTTCCGTTCTGCACTTTTCGGAGTAGAGAGAATGCAGCAGAAATCATGTAGTCATTTGCCAGCAGTCTCTGACGATAATCAAAGCGAGTTTGATCAATTCTTTCTGCAGTTTCTCTTTCTTGTACACGTGTTAACAACGGGATTTCTCCCATTTGCATAAGATACATGCGCACAGGGTCATCGATCGCAGAGTCAGCATTATCATCGGCTACTTCCATCTCTCTTCCATCTAAAACCTCCTCACCTTCTTCATCATGAACATCAGCCCCGTCATCTTGAGGCTCTTGCAATGTCGTGCCATCGAAATGATCTACGCTACTCATCTAGGTCAATATAACACTATAAATTAATCTGTCAATTCTTCTGCCATACTCACTTTTTCAGGCCCTCCACTCACAATAGCCTTTATTCTCCGCACCCCTGCAGACGACGCCTCCTCTTTCTGAATCTTGAAGCTGCCGAGCATGCCAGTCCGCGCCACATGCGGACCTCCACAGATTTCTTTCGAAAATACTCCCATCGTGTAGACCTTCACGCTGTCGCCGTATTTACTGTCGAAGACACCGATGGCTCCGGCAGCTTTCGCTTCATCGACTGTCATCACCGTGTAATTGATTGGCGCGTCTGCTTTGATCGCTTCGTTCACCAAGTCTTCGACTTTCTTTATTTGTTCGGCAGTCATTTTCTCCGGATGCGAGAAGTCGAACCGAAGACGCTCGGCAGTAATGTTGCTTCCTTTTTGCCAGACGTGGTCACCGAGCACGGTTCTGAGAGCTTGGTTCAGTAAGTGTGTCGCTGTGTGCAGCTTCGTCGTTTCATCGGAGTGATCGGCGAGACCGCCGCTAAATTTCTTCTCAGCTCCCGCTCGCGAGAGTTGCTGATGCGCTTCGAAGGCTTTGGTGAAACCATCTTCATCAACAGTTTTTCCGCTTTCCAGAGCCATTTCTTTCGTCATCTCAATTGGGAACCCGTACGTGTCATACAGATGAAAGGCGTCGACACCATCGATGACTGTGCTACTCCGCTCCGCGATCTTCGCGAAATGTTTTACGCCTTCCGCGAGTGTCCGCGTGAAGGCAGTCTCTTCCTTCGTTGCTTCATCGAGGAGAGTCGCTCGCTCTTTCGCGAGTTTCTCGTAGAACGTGCCGTACATATCAATCACCACGCCGCCGATCTCCGACAAGAATCCCTGCGTTTCGATGCCGAGCGCACGAGCGGATCGCACCGCTCGCCTGAGGATTCTCCTCAGTACGTAGCCCTGATCTGTGTTACTAGGTCGTACGCCATCTGCCATCATAAACATCGCAGCTTTGACGTGGTCGGTCACGATTCTTGCATGCCGCTCACTCGCTTCCGATTTCTGAGTCGCTCGTGCTTTCACTGCGGACATAATCTGAGCGAACGCATCGGTGTCGTACACACTCTTCACTCCCTGCAGCACGCATGCGACACGTTCCAGTCCCATGCCTGTATCCACGTTTTGCTGAACGAGTGGTGTGAACGTGCCATCGTCATTCTTCATGTACTGCATGAACACATCGTTCCAGATCTCCATCCAATTCGGATCGTCATTCGCAGGGTTGCTCCCGGGTGGGGGAGTGCCTGAACCAACCCAATAGAACATCTCGGTATCGGGTCCACAGGGCCCTGTTTTTCCTGCTGGTCCCCACCAGTTTTTGGCTTTTGGCAGCCATCCGATGCGTTCCTCGGGCATACCGACTGCTTTCCAGTACCCTTCTGATTCCGTGTCTTTTGGAGCGTCACTATCACCTTCGAAGCACGTGACGGCCAGCATCGCTTTGTCTATTCCCAAATATTTCTCACTCGTCAGAAACTCGTAACTCCACTCGATCGCATCTTTCTTGAAGTAGTCCCCGAAGCTCCAGTTGCCCATCATCTCGAAACATGTGAGGTGAGATGCATCTCCGACCTCATCGATGTCTTGGGTTCTGACACAGAGCTGTACATCCGTGACACGTTTTCCTGCAGGATGAGTTTCGCCAAGCAGATACGGCACGAGCGGGTGCATGCCTGCAGTCGTAAAGAGCACGGTCGGATCATTCTCGGGCACGAGCGAAGCACCACGGATCACCGCATGTTCCTTCGACTGAAAGAAGTCGAGAAAGAGTTGCCGGATTTCTGCTGTTGATCGTGCTTTCATAGTACGTTCACTACGGTACTGGAGAGCATGTATACGATCAACTTACCTTTCTATCATCTCTGTCATTTCAGTGATCTTCCGCTACTATCACGGCATGCTTAGATCTTTTCTCGCTGCGATTGGATTGAATATCATCATCAGTCTTGCTGTAGTAATCCTGGCAGAGCGTTGGTCGGTGTCGTCCGCCGAAAAAGCAATAACGATAACTGGCGTTCTTTACATCGTGGTAGCAATAGTCCAAGTGTATTTGTGGTTTCGCAAAAGTACTATTTTGCCTGATCAGCACGTATCAATGTGGTGGCTCGCATTTTTGATTCTTTTGCACCTGATCATCGTCGTGTTCTTTGCTTTTTCTCTTATGGTCGCGATGAATCGATAGATTCGAACGACAGTTCTTGTTGCTCTAGAAACTAGGGGATTCTGGAAGTGTGCGCTCTTCATCATTTTTCGGAGCAGCAGGCTTCCAGTCATCCCCCGATCCTTTGCCGCTGTGCTTCATCTCGCGTACTTTTTCGAGAGCGGATGTTGCAGTGCGCATTGCCCCGGGTGCATCGCCGGTGCGGATCTCTTCTTCTGCTTGCCGTACCATCTCTTCGGGTGTTGATTCGACAGGTGGAGATGCAGGAGTGGCTGAGAATGTGGCGACGGGGACAGATAATTCCATATTCGCACTTTTTGTAAGTACTTCTGGTGGGAGAGCGGGATCCACTTCGTTACCCAAAGATGACGACTCTTCTTCGATCATCATCATGGCTGCCTGTGGTGCATCATCGGTCGTACTGTCTGCAACGGACATCGTTTCCATCTGCATGCGGACAACGGTGAGACGAGCCTCGGTTGCAAGGAGCATCTCTTCTTCCATCTCTTCATGCGCTTCAACGTTCTCGTCTAGGAGCGCAGGAACAGCCCTCATCATGACTGCTGCTGGTACTGCCTCTGACTCGAATGCGGCAATGTCAGATGCGGCCGGCATCTCCGGCATCGCAATCGATGCGTCTTCGTCATTCATCACCGCAGTGAGCTCCATCACTTGAGCATTGACGCGCTCTTCGCGGACTTTTTCTAGCAGCGGCTCTGCAGATATATCACGCATTTTTTTGAGTTCTCTCGATTTTTCCTTCAGTGTCGCATCGACATGTGCAGACAGAGTACGGAGGGAAGCGGGACGATTCTCGCGGCTCAGCGTATCCATCCGAGTGCGTACGACTCGCATGTGAGAATCAACAGCTGATGCAAGCATGTCCTGCTTTTCTTCGCTGAAGGTATGACGTTTTACCAGAGTTTCTGCCTCCGCAATTCGTCTCGCTGCTCGCTTCGTCTCGACCATTGCTTTGTCATCCTCTGTTCGTGCCATGGTGTGCATCAGACGTTCATTGACGTGGATTTTGACGGGATACAGGATGTCGCCGGGAACCGTATTTTCAGCGGCAAATGTCACGCCTCCACTCAGAATCGATACAATAAGGAGTGCTGAAACCATGGAAGACATCCGCATCAGTCGCATCTGCCACCACGGGGCAGCAGCCTGCCTGAAGAGTGCTTCGCGGATCGCGACCTTTTCATGAGGAAGGAGACGAATCTCCGATGCCGATGCGAAAAACTGCTTTTCATCCATCGATAGGTTAAGACGGACATCGGCCTCATTTATGACACCGGAAATCGGGTGATAGGCGACTTTTTCACCTGGTGTGAGGCAAATTTTGTGTATGGCCTGTAGAAAGCGTTGAAAGCGTGTCATTCTGATCGGAGGTGAGATTTGAGTTCCTTTAATGCGCGGTGGATGCGAACGGAGATGGTGTTTGGAGCGATGCCGAGGATCTCCGCGATTTCCTGCGGCTTCATGTTGTCGACGAAGCGCATGACGATGAGGTCGCGATCCTCTTCACGGAGCTTCCCTAGTACTTCTGCAACCCTGTGTCCTTCCATCACGGTATGGAGACTCGTTTCGGATGCACCCGTAGGCTCGAATCCACTCTCCTGCAATTCATCCAGCGACAGACTCTTTTTCTTACGTACATCGTCGATGATCAAATTATTGGAAATGGTGTACAGAAACGCCCGGAGGTTTTGAATCTCTGCATTCTTTTTGAGGGCATTCATTGCCTTGATGAATGCCTCTTGCATCAGCTCTTTCGCACGCTCGCGGTCACGGAGCCGCAGGTAAATATGACGAAAAATGGCGTCAGCGTACTGCGTGTACGCCTCTTCGATGAGGGAGGTGGGGTCAGGGGGCATTGCTGCCTATGGTACCAGATGGATTGATCAAATTCTCAGGCTCCAGATAGCCATTTTTTGGGGTCTGGGTAGGCGCAATGAAGTGCGATAATTACATAGTTTTTTCGTTTGACAAGTCCATCCTCAGGGGGTAGGATTGTCAACTTTCCTTTACTAGGAAAGCCCTCTTTCCCTCACTAATTATGGAAATGAAGCGCTCTACAGCCAGTTTTGTACTCGCAGCCCTGCTCCTTGCAGAGGCTCATGCCGGTATTCTGCCGGGGATTACTCTGCCATTTGCAGCCTCGACAGAGGCCGCAGGCGAGAGTTGTCAGTACAACTACAGTGGTACAAACCTGATCCAAAACGGTAGCTTCGAAGATCCAACTGTTACTGCCTCTGAGGGATTTCAGATTGTAAATTCTCTCCCTGGTTGGACGCTGCCACAGTCGTGGCTCGAGCTACAGAGAGATGGCCTCAATCTTGGTGACAACGCGTCTGCTTCCACTCCCCATGGAAATCAGTGGGCCGAGTTGGATGTCGTGAACGTGAATCAGTTGGTGCAGGATGTATCGACGACACCTTCTCGTGGTATCAGAATCGCAGTTGAGTGGTCTCCACGCCCAGGTACTGGGCACCAATCAGTGGAAGTTCACTGGAATGGTCAGGTGGTTGGCACACTGTCTGGAAACGGAAACGGTAAAACGCGTGATGAGTGGAAGACAGCAACATTCTTTGCAGATACGGGTAACCGATCTGAGGGCAGGCTCCTCTTCCGCACAACGTCGGCTGGAGCCGAAGGTCGTGGGATGCTCATCGATCATGTGCGCGTACAGCAGAGCACGAATGGATGCGACACTCCTCCTCCAACATGTCAGTACAACTACAATGGAACAAACCTGATCCAGAACGGTAGTTTCGAGGATCCAGTTGTGACCGCAGCAACAAAATTCCAAATCGTGAACTCGCTGCCTGGTTGGACACTGCCAACATCGTGGCTGGAACTAGAGCGTGATGGCATCGATCTTGGTGATGGTGCATCTGCATCTACACCTTCTGGCTCACAGTGGGCAGAAATCGATGTTGTGAATACGAATCAGCTCTACCAAGATGTCGCACTTATTCAAGGCCGTGGTGTAAAAATCATGGTTGAGTGGTCACCACGTCCGGGCACTGGTCATCAGTCTGTTGATGTGTACTGGAACAACCAAGTCATCGGCACGCTAGAAGGAAGTGGCGATGGGCAGAATCGCGATCAGTGGCGTACAGCTACGTTCTATGCAGAGAATGACGATCGTACGACTGGTCGCTTGCACTTCCGTGCGACAGCAGCGGATCCAGTAGGTCGTGGAATCTTCATCGATAACGTACGCGTCAATCAGAGCACGAATAGCTGTTTCGCATGTGCCGATAACGTCGACAATGACGGTGATGGTGCCAAAGATTTTCCAACCGACTTCTCCTGTTCCGGTCCATTAGATAACGATGAAGAAAATCCAAAGTCAGCCTGTCAGGATGGTGCAGACAACGACGGTGATGGTCTGACCGATGGCAATGATCCTGGATGTGAGAACCCACAGGACAACGATGAATCACCTGTGAACACTGCGACAATCGAGATCATCGATACTGTGCAAGATGGAACAGTAACAACCGGCGATACTGCTGTGTTTGTTCTGAACCTCAAGAACACAGGTTCAGTCGATGCTCCGACAGCACTGCGCGTGCATAACACCTTCAAGAATGCTCAGGGGCAAGTGCTCACGACTTCTCCGTTTACCTTTGTTAGTAATACGAATGGAGCAGTTGCCAGCTGCGCTCCACACTCAGCGCAGTATCCACACAACATTGTGTGTCAGCTTACTTCACCTCTTACAGCTGGCCTGCAGCGTACTTTCGGTCTTCGATACGACACCAACGCAGCACAGTTCTGTGGACAGACAATTACACACACCGCTGAGGTGATTGTCTTCGTTAATCAAGCACACCAGACTGTCGCAACCGACACAGAAACGATCACTGTTCAATGTGCTACTCCTCCTCAGTGTTCCGATAACGCAGACAACGACGGTGACGGAGCGATCGACAGCGCGGACTTCTCCTGTTCTGGCGATAACGACAACGACGAAACCAACCCAAAGTCTAAGTGTCAGGACGGTGCAGACAATGATGGTGACGGCTTGATCGACTTCGGAACTGGTCCAAACAATGATCCTGGCTGTTCTTCACTCCAGGACAACGATGAGACGAATGCAGCCACCCCTCAGTGTTCTGATGGGCAAGATAACGATGGCGACGGAGCTGCTGATGCAGCGGATGCAAGCTGTCACTCGGACCTCAACGTCAATAATTCTGCTAGCTATCAACCAAACAAGAACAATGAAGAAACTCCAAAGACTGCTTGTCAGGATGGTGCAGACAACGATCAAGATGGTCTGACCGATGGCAATGATCCTGGATGTATAGGCCCACAGGACAACGATGAGTCACCTGTGAACACTGCGACATTTACGATCACAGATACAGCGAACAAGACGACTGTAGCTCTCAATGAATTCGTCTCCTTTATTCAGAACGTGAAGAACACAGGTACAGTCGACGCGAACAGCACACTCCGCATTCACAATATTTTCCTCGATGCACAGGGGAATGTGATTCAGAACCCTTCTCTCACGCTTGACGGAAACACGAACGAGACGGTGGCAACGTGTGCTCCTCATCCAAACGCTAGCTACCGCATCGTCTGTACACTGACTTCTCCGCTAACAGCAGGGCTCCAGCGCACCTTTGGTGTCCGTTACAAAGCAACGTCCACAGCTCTCTGTGGTCAGACGATCACACACAAGGCTGAAGTACGCATCACTCCTCCAAACAGTGATCAGCAAGTTGTTGCAACAGACACCGCAACGATCACTGTTCAATGTGTTCCTCCTCCTCCGCAGTGTTCTGACGGGCAAGACAACGACGGTGATAATTTGATCGACTTCGGAACTGGTCCCAACAATGATCCTGGCTGTTCTTCACTCCAGGACAATGATGAGACGAATGCAGCTACTCCTCAGTGTTCCGATGGCATCGACAACGACGGTGACGGGGCGATCGACAGCGCGGACTTCTCCTGTTCCGGCGATAACGACAACGATGAAACGAATCCAAAGTCTAAGTGTCAGGATGGTGTCGATAACGACGGTGATAATTTGATCGACTTCGGCGCTGGTCCAAACAATGATCCTGGTTGTTCTTCACTCCAGGACAACGATGAGACCAACCAAGTGTCTCTCAACTTCACTGGTACCAAGTCAGCCAATCTGCATAGCATCCTGGTTGGTCAGTCAATCATGTACACGCTGACTGTGACGAACAACGGCAATCAGACGGTCAATGGCATTCGTATCGTAGATATCATTCCAGCCGGGCTCACCTACATTCCAGCAGGCTCTACTGCTGGCTGCGTACTCAATAGCGGTACCCGCGTGGACTGTCCTGCGTTCACCTACACACCAGGACAAACGCGTTCGTTCACCTTGAAGTTCAAGCTCGAGAACGCTGTGTGTGGAAATGGTGCGCGGCTCGATAACTTCGGTGACATTCAGAGCAATAACACTTCCTTCGCATGGACCAATCACGTCTATACACCTGTGGACTGTGCACAAGCTCCTCAGTGTTCTGATGGCGACGACAATGACGGTGACGGACTGATCGACTTCGGCAACAGTGCTACCAACGATCCAGGATGTTCTTCGCCCGAGGACAACGACGAGACGAACCCTGAAACTTTGAACTTCTCTGCAGTCAAAACTGCCGACAAGACCACAGCTCAGCGTGGGGATTTGATCACCTACACCATTCAGGTGAAGAACCTTGCTGCGACTCCTGCGACAGAAATTCGTATCCGTGACAACGTTCCTGCAGATACGACGTACGTCTCAGCAAACGATCCTGGCTGTTTCCTCAAGGACAACGGAACGGATCCGGAAGCTATCTTCTGCCCATTCGAGAACTACGCAGCAGGACAGATGCGAACCTACATGCTGACATTCAAAGTGAATCAGAACGCCCCATGTTCTTCCATCATTGAAAACAAGGCTGTTGTTCAAAAGAAGGTAGGAACTGGTCCACATCACTCCTTTGGTTCTAGCAACCCCACATATACGACTGTTCAGTGTTCCACTACTCCTCAGTGTTCTGATGGGCAAGATAACGATGGTGACGGATCAACTGACTTTGCTGGCGGTGACTTCTCCTGCTCTGGTCCGGACGACAATGACGAGACGTACCCCCAGTCCGAGTGTCAGGACGGCTTCGATAACGATGGTGATGGCCTGATCGACTTCGGTTACAACATCTCCAACGATCCAGGATGTTCAGATAATCAGGACAACGATGAGTCACACGCGACGAACAACACCGCCGACGTATCCATCGTCAAAGCAGGAGCATCTCAGATCACACGCGGTGGCACGATTGCCTACACGATCTCGGTTCATAACTTGGGTCCAAACACAGCAAAAGGTGTGACTGTGACTGATCCAGTGCCTGCTGGGCTTGTCTTCAACCCACAGTTTTCTGATCCATCATGCGTACAGAATGGTGTGAACATTCTTTGCGAGGGCATCACACTTGCTGCCAACACAAGCAAGACGCTGACCATTGCATTCACTGTGCCTGTCATCAACAACTGTACACAGACTGCGGTACAGAACACGGCTACTGTTTCCTCGTCGACAAAAGATCCAAACAGTGCGAATAACACGAGTCAGACTGTATCGACTATCGTGAAGTGTCCGAGCTCAACTCTGAGCCTCACAAAGACAGATGGCAGGACGCAGGCTGCTCCCGGCGAGACGCTGACGTATACCATTGCCATCCAGAACACTTCGGATATCGATGCTACAAACATCACACTTACTGATGTGATTCCGCTTCATGTCGCATACGTTAGTGCTAGCGATGGTGGACAGCTCATTGGTCCAGAAGTGCAGTGGCAGAACCTCACCATTCCGGCTCATGCCATCGTGACCCGAACGCTCACTGTACGCGTGGTTTCTACTGCCCTAAACGGCTCGGTCATTGCCAACACAGCAGCTGTAGGTAACATCACTGCGACGGATACGACAACGGTCGTTACTGCTGAGCAGAAAGCTGATCTCGTCATTCGGAAAACATCGAATGCTCAGAGTGTCGTTCGTGGTCAGAATGTGCTCTACACGATTCAGGTGACGAACCTCGGTCCTGCAAATGCCACGAATGTTATTGTCACTGACAATATTCCTGACAACCTCAACTATGTTTCCGCATCAGGAGCATCGTGTGTTCTCGCACTTCCATTGGGTGGTAGCAACGGATTCCTCGCATGTGAACTCGATACGATCAGTGCTGGCGCATCCAAGTACATCACACTTACGTTCTCGACGAGTGCGCCACAGCAACAGTGCTCCGACATTGTGGTCTACAATTCCGCGTCTGTCCTGACGTCGGTCTCCGATCCAGATTTGACCAATAACACGAGCACGGCAGTGACGACTCTTACGTGCCCAGTTCTCGACAAAGCTGATCTGACCGTACAGAAGACCGCTACAGCATCTACTGTCATGCGTGGCCAACTGATCACGTACACGGTACGTGTTGGTAACAACGGTCCTGCGACCGCTGAGAACGTGAAGGTGCGTGACTCATTCCCACTCGACCTTGAGTACGTTTCTTCTTCTGGCTCAGGCTGTACAGTAACGGGTGGATACGTAGAGTGTTCGCTTGGAAACATGGGACCACAGGATGTCCAGAAGGTTGTGCAGTTCATGTTCCGTGCGAAGAGCCTGAGCACCTGCACCCAGTCTCAGCTCATGACGAACACGGCAACCGTCTCGACAGTGACAGCTGAGTCCAATACTGCAAATAACACATCTGCAGTACAGACAACGGTGACGTGTCAGACGACGAATACTGATACAGATCTGTCCGTCATCAAAACGGGTCCAGCTTCCGTGACGTACGGCCAGAACGTAACGTACACCGTCACTGTACAAAACAACGGAACGAATGCTGCTACGAATGTTGTCGTGACTGATACGTACCCAAGTCAGATGACGTATCTTGCATCGTCCAGCTCATCGCAGTGTACTGCCGAGGCAAATAACACTGTTCGCTGCTCACTCGCTTCACTTGCAGCAGCGCAGCAGACCGCGTTCACACTCGTGTTCCAGGTTGGTGCTGCTCCTGCGACATGCACCCAGACCAGCATCTCGAACTCTGTCACTGTCTCTGCAACGAACAGCGATCCATCTCAAGGAAACAATAGTTCTACTGCAACATCGACGCTCACGTGTCAGAACGGCACGCTCGATCAGCTCTCGATCTACAAGTCCGATGGACGCAGCACTGCGTATACACAGGAGCGTCTCCGCTACATGATCACGGTCAATAACAATCAGTCGACCACGGTCACAAATGTATCAGTGACTGACAACGTTCCTTCTGGTCTTTCCATCATCTCCGTCTCCGACAGTGGACAGATCAGTGGTCAGACAGTGACGTGGAATAACCTGACGCTCGCGGGTTACCAGTCACGCACGTTCTATATCGATGCTGAAATTCAGGATTCGGTTGCTGATGGTACGGTGATCACGAACACAGCGACTGTTGGAACCAAGCAGGCAACGGATGCGACGACGATCAAGAAGATCCCAACGTACACGCCTCCGACATACAACCCTCCGAATTACCCACCTGTGTACTACCCACCAGTTGGCCAGCCTCCTGTCTATTACCCACCTGTCGGTGGTCAGCCTCCTGTGTACTACCCACCAGTGAACCATCCTCCGATCTACTCTCAGCCAAAGCCAGGGTACACGCCACCGATCTATGTCTACCCTGAGACAGGAGGTGAAGTATCCTTCTACGCTAATGCATCAGAGACTGATGAGCTGACAGCCCTCGCTGATGCGGCAACGGACACGGCGCCATTTAGCACCGCGTTCTATCTCACACTCCTCACGATGATGGCAACAGGATCAGCTGCAGCAAGCAGGTTCCTGATGGGAGGAGGGATGATGCTGGGATAAGCAATTCGTCGATATCGAATCAAAGAGAGCTCCGAAAGGGGCTCTTTTTTGCTAAGGGAAGGGCTCTGTCGATAATAATCCATCGAGTAAACCACGCGCTCAGCCGATGTAACATTCCAGAGCTTTACCATTCTGAGATTTTTCTTTCCACCTTTTCGTAACTTAAAAAGGTGGAGCCAAAAGGTTCCGGCTCGCTGCTCGTCGCCTGTGAGAAAATCACTCGTCTCGCGACGCGCCACAAACTCCTCACCCGCTTCGCGGACTCGTCAAACAGTGCGGCGCTCCTTCGGGGCGCTCGACTCGTGAAATCTCACGACGGCAACTCGCAAGGCGCCGGTGAGTGGATGATCTCCTCTAGGGGCTTTTCTCATGTACCGGCTCTGCCGGTTGTCAGTTATTAAGCCTATTTGATATTTGCAAAATATACAAAATATGTTATAATAACCATGAACCAACACACATATCACTCATGCCATTTCCTTCGACTACTCACAGTCCCACACATCGATCCTTGCGACTTCTTGTGCTTTCGATGCTGCTTGCAGCGGTCGGTACGTTTCATATTGCCTCTACTGGTGCCAACACGCTTTCCGGTGACCTGCAGCAAAAACGACAGGCGGCATCTACGGATCTTCGCGAGAAACGAAGCACCATGCCAGCAGAAGGATCGGATTATTCTCGAGCGATCGATGAGCGGACAGAGATGCTGACGCGTTCACTTGTTGTGACCCTTCAGGATCAGCGTACTTCGGAACCGCTCGCAGTGTGGCAGATCGACCTGAGTACCAGTCCACTCTGGGTTGTGTATGACGTACCGAAGACGGGACAGCCAACGGCAGTCGTGAGCGAGAAGAGGATTTTGCAGGACGTCCGTAACAAGCGTCCATTCACACTGACCACTTCGCAATCGTGTGATCTGCTTTCTGATTGGGTTGATACGTTCGGTGTGCAACGTGCGCAAACATCGTGCATTGCGGAGGATGGTTACACGATCGACGAATTGCATTTTGCGCAGAGTGTTCGTGCTGCTCTGGAGCAGGGGAAGGAAGAGCTGGTTTATCCTGTTACCTTCGTACCCGGCGTGATCCGCACTGCTGGTTCTTCGCTCGCAGTTGGTGATCTGAAGCGCTTGTCATCTGGACACTCAGATTTCAAAGGATCTGGTGCTGGACGCAAATCCAACGTACGTAAGGCGCTGACACAGCACGTGAATAATGTCATCGTTCCTGCAGGAGCTGTGTACTCGTTCAACGATACGATTGGACCAGCGGTCACTACTGGCAATGGATGGCAGATGGCGTACACGATCTTCAATGGTGCAGATCTCATCATGGCTCCGGGTGGCGGAATTTGTCAGGCGTCTACTACCATGTATCGCGCTGCTTTCCGCGCAGGACTTCCGATCGTGAAGCAGAAGAATCACAGTCTGTATGTCGTGTATTACGAGAAGCATGGCGTTGGACAAGATGCGACGGTCTTCCCTGGCAAACAGGATTTTCAGTTTTTGAACGATACGGGAGCGCCTCTCCTGATCCAGTCGTATCACGAAGGTGACGAGGCGTTCGTACATGTTTATGGCAAAGATGATGGACGTTCGGTAACAGTAACGGGTCCGTACTTCACTTCCAACGCTCCCGCAGGAACCAAGGTACGCAAAAACGAAATTCTATGGCAGAGGACGATTGATGGCGTCTCTACTGAGCCTGTGGTCGAGCAGTTCGTGGCTCGATATAACGCCTTGCCAGTGTCACTGCCTAAGAAGGCGCCGCTTACGACCCAGGTTACTCGCGGTGAAGCACAGCCTCTGCACGCTGCCGCTGAGTAGAGGAGGTACTACGAAAGAGTGTAAGCCACACACCTACGAGAGCGATACCGAAGAGTGCGATCACTCCTCGTTCCATCATCCAGTGCTCAGGCACGACGTGCGCTTCCGCAAGTTCATGAATACCATGTTGCATAAGTGCCACGGCAATCACAATCAGCATGGCACTCGTGAGAACAAAAAACAGATTGAGCGGTAACTTTCTCGATCCCTGAAACAGAATCCAGCCGAGACCAATCGCAAAAGCAATCCCGATGCCCGATCCAATAATCCCGAGAGTATACTCACCAGACTGCAGCAAAGCCGCATGTGTCAGGATCACGAGCTCTGTTCCTTCTCGTGCTGTTGCGAGGAAGCTCGTTATGAGAATGCCAAAAAGATAACCGCTCGTGACATGTTCTGCGACTGACCTTTCCAGAGATGCTTTCATATCTCTTCCCTTCACTGTCATCCATACAATCATCCATGAGAGGAGAAGCGCAGCCGCGATCATCATGGTTCCTTCGTAGATTTCTTCGAATGCACTTGGGATCATCGCATGGAGTCGTATCAGCACGAACGCGAATCCCACACTCCAGAAGATGCCGAACCCCGTACCCATCCACATCCACATAATTGCTCGATACTGTTTATATCGAGTGAAATAACTGAGCAGTACGCACAAGATGAGTGCTGTTTCAAATGTCTCGCGCAGGGAAATGATAGCCGTCGTCACCATAGAGAGATGGGGAAAGGAGTGTTGATGCGAAGCCATCAACCTGTCCTTTACGAGGGTACATGTACCTTTCCAGCACTGTCAATTAACGCACAGGCAAGCGCACTGTAACCGTCGTTCCTTTTCCTTCAGTACTTCGTAGGCGCACTTTTCCTCCTGCCTGCTCCACGATTCCTTTCACGATGTACATGCCTAGTCCATTGCCGTCGGATTTGTACTTCAGAGCGTTCGATCCGCGAGTAAATTCTTCAAAAATCCGTTTCTGATCCTTCTTTGGGATTCCGTAACCGGTGTCGATGACACTGAACTCGGCCCATTCTTCTCCCACGCGTACAGACACAACTCGAATCTCCGCCCCGTTCGGCGAAAAGTCGATCGCATTGGTGATGAGTTCCTGCGCGACGCTCGCGATGAGTTTGGGATCCAGATTCATGGTCAATGATCGATCGAGTGACAGGTTGATTGTTTGCTTGCGTTCATCCAGTTTGATTTTCGATTGCGCTGCCACTTCTTCCAGAATAGTGCTGAGTGAGACTGATTCTGGTTTGTAATCGATTTTGCCCGCATGCACGATGTCTGCTTCCTTGAGTGTTTTCAAGATACCGTTCAATCGTCTGATGCCTTCGTGAATGTTTTCTACTGTTCTCTGAATTGATGTAGGGCCGTCCTCTTCCAGTTCCTCCAGCGACCAACTGATGATGGTGAGCGGTCCACCAAGCTGATGGAACGCCAGACGCAGTAGTCCCATGCGTTCGGTCTCCAGTCGCTGCAGCTCATTTGCTCTCGATCTCCAGAAACCGAGCACTGTACCCCCTGCGATGCTTATGGCAGCAAGGAGTACGAGGAGGAGTGCAATGGGAGAGAAGATGCTGGTTGAGAGAGCTTTGTACTCATCTGCTGCCATATCGATGCCCAGCGTTGCAACTACTTCACCATTTTTTGTTTTGATCGGTGCGTAACCCGAGATGATTGGACCCCAGACATCCTCGCCGATGTTCTCGTCGACGGACGGACGCATGAATGCCTGCTCTGCGAGTACAGGAAAACCTTCCCATTCATATAATTCGCCGGGCTCGGCTGCTTTCTCAGCCTCTTCCAGGATTCCATTCTTGTTCTCATCCAGCTCCTCATCGGAGAGTGCCATATCAGCATCTGCGATGAACGCATGCATCAATGGATCCTCTGTTCGACGCATGATGTATGCGAAGCGTACGTTAGCGATCTGTGTCCGTAGATCGTGTAGTCGGTACACGACATTGCGAAGTTCTTCAGAATTTTCCATCGTGCTTCCCGAATTAATTTTTTTGAGCATCTCTCCATCGAATTGCATTACTGCGGCTGTGGCTGCAGTCCTCAGTTTTTCTTTTAGTTGCTCCTCCATCATTCGTTGTCCGCGCACATAGAAGCTGATACCGGCTGCACCAAGCGCACAGACAGTGATTGCCGCGATGAGAGCGACAGGCAGAATAATGCGGAAGCGTTCGTTTATTGGTGTGTGCATTTCTGATCAATATAGCACAAAAGCCACTTTCATGGCAGTGTGCTAAGGATCAAAATATTGTCTAGTAACAGTACTGTGAACACTCGTAACAGCCGTCTCTGCCGACAGTGCAGGTGTACCCACATCCTGGGTCGTTCCGAAGTGTTGGCATCTTGCACCAGTCGCGACGTGACGTGGGATAGGTGTAGTACGAGTTGTTGTAGTACGAGCTGCCGTACGTGTACGGATGGGTCGTGTAGTGAGTTTGATATGTCGGATACACGCCGTATCTGTAGCTATCTGGTGGCGAAATCACTTTTGTATACGTTCGTGTCGATGGGTAGCGGTACGTGCTCCTTTGTACATGCGTTGTCGGATACATCTCGTAGTAGTTGTATGGCTGCGAGTAATTGCGATCGTACAGGTAATCGTTGTTGTAGTAGTCCTGTCCGCTGCAGAGCGCGATGCGTGAGGAGTAATCGTTCCACACTTGCTGAATACGATTATTCAGATTGCGATTTGCCTCTTGGATTTGAGATGCGTAGGAATATTGTCCACGGTACACCTCACCGTAGCGATAGCGCAGATCATCGACCTCCTTATATGCATTGCGTTCTACGGAATCGAAACGATCGAGCTGACGCTCCAAGATTTCGTTATAGTCATCGTAGGCATCTTCCAGATCCTCAGTGCGATCACGCACTGCCTGATCCAGACAGCGAGACGCGTCATATGCAAAAGCGGAAGTCGGAACGAAGAGCACGACTGCAAGTGCGAGTAGGAAGAGCCGGTGGGGAAGAGCAGAAGCAAACATAGGAGGGCGAGTATAGTACTCTTTACCATCCCTGTCACGCCCTATTTTTGCGGTACTACAAGCGCTCCGTCCCAAATGCGGGAACTGGTCTCAATACCGATGACATCGCCCTTCTTGGCTTTCATGATAGGCATGTGATCTTTCTGCATCGATAGAATCATCTGCGTGTGCATATGTTCACCACGGCGGAAGACGACGGTGTCGCCGACTGTCATTGGTGCGATAAGCTTTACGATCGCAACGCTAATTTTGTCGTAGAAGTGGATCACCTTGCCGAGCACTTTTGGCTTTGCTGTGATCTTACCCTTCTTCATCACTTTCTTGTTCATTACGACCTTCTTTTTGAGTGTTTTTGTTGTGGATCGTTTCATGACTTTTTTTACTGTTTTCTTACGCTTAGTGAGGGTGGGCATAAGAGTGGGGGAAAGCAATTTCGAATGTTACTCCGATTCGATTAAATCGGCAAATATAGCAGCAGTGCGCATAAGAACCAGGGGAAACAAAGGAATGAGAAGAATCCAAGGATCGTTGGATTCCTTTTGTTCCTCTTGTTCTTCTTCATTTCATTCTAATGACTCAAGAAAATTTTTGATTTCCTCCGCCATGCTGTCTGGCCACGTGTGTGGATAGTAGTTTCCTCGATAGTCGCGGTCTTCGGTGTGCGGACACCACAGAACTTCGGCCTCACCTCCGCACCGTGGATAGCGTGTGCAGTGTAGGCTTGCAGGACCTGAGACGGCAGCAGTCAGGTCACACTGATTAGTTTTGATTCTGAGATCACGTGCACGCTCGGAGCCGCTGAACGGTGCCAAGTTGTCGTTTGGATTGTGTGCGATGAGTCCAGATGTGGGACCAGCACACGTCGTCTGTACCGAATCTCCTCCAACTGTTGCCGATGCGAGTATGACGCCACCGCGGACACACGCAACCGAGTTAGCCATCCACGCGCCGAGCGAATGCCCAACAACCGAGATCCGGTCCATGTCGATGCAGTAGTGCTCTGCGAGTGTCTTCACGATGCGATCGAAGAACAGAATGTCGCGTAGCTGACCTGCCTTGTCTCCTGGGTTCGCCCATGAAAATGATGAGATCGAGTTTCTGAGCGCTGCGGGATACGCGATGTAACTCTCCGAGAGTTCTCGATCGATGCCGTAGTACCCACGCACTTGCTCGTTACTGTTCGTGCGTCCGTGAAATGCGATGACAAGCGGTGCAGGTTTCCTCGCCGACGCGCGGTCTGGTTTTGTCAGGAGAAAACTTCGCTCCTGATCAAAGAGCGCCAGTGTCGTGGGTGCATCTCCTTTTTGCGCTTTGCATCCGGGCGACTCTCGTGCGATGAATCCTTCTTCCTTATATCGTAGTAGTCTCCAGATCAGATCCGCAGCGCGCTCGCGATTCACAGGTTCCCATGCGATGAAGCTTTGGGAAGAGAGGATGCCCTTCTCATCCAGCTCTTTCGTGTATGTCGTATACCATGCTGTACCCTTTGCCTCCTCTACGCGCATCCCATAGACACCCATTGCCATCTTGATCGCCTCGGCCATGTTCACCGGGTCAGCAGGTCTGAAGCTGCCGTCTGGGTAGCCTTTTACAACTGTTCTCAGTTTTGCAGTGCAGACGTACGGTGCGTACCACTCGCGTGGATTGACGTCACTGAAGCAGCGTCTATCAGGATCGATGATGTCACGGTCACCCTGCAGTAGCATCTTCAGAAACTCCGCTCGATTGACCATATTCTTCGGGCGGAACGTGCCGTCAGGATTCCCTGCGATGATTCGTCTCGTTTTCAAAAATTGCACTGCCTCTTGATACCGGTAGAAGCTCCACTCCATGTCGGGGAAGGGTGGGGGAGCGCTTTCAGCTCTATGAGCCATCGGTACCAGAAGTGACAGAACGATAATTGCCGCAATGCATCGGTTACGTGACATCGATGCACAGTATAGGGGAAGCGTCCTCCCCCCGCCCCTCGCGCAGGTAACGAACCTGCGCTGCGGGGCACCCCCCCCTCCTAAAAA
>JBEBFT010000009.1:0-46605 GCA_040081825.1 Candidatus Peribacteraceae bacterium | reverse complement strand
AGTTTATGTTCCGCTACAACATTCGTTGCTATGAGACTCGAGTTTCTCTACTCTCAGCCTTGCTCTCTCGAAAAACCCACACACTTCTGGTCTAGTCCCCAAATGTTAAGCCTGTCTTTTCGAGTAGCCCTGTACCGGAGCGGAGCGACTGGTGCAGGGCGTATCGAGAAAAGGCAGGCGAAAGGGTCCCTTCTCGATACGCCCCTCGCGCAGGTCAGCAGACCTGCGCTTCGGGAGCTACTCGAAGGGACAAAGTAATAAGACACAACGCAGTGAACTTCTTTTTGAATGCCTCCTTCACAGTCCTATTTTTTCTTCACACTCTTACGACTGCTCTTCACTGCCACTCGCTTCTTTTTTGCATTTGCATTCCCGAGCACCATCCACATCATGACAAAGAAGAGAATCGTAAAGAGAAACGCGATCTCTACACCTAGCAGCAAATCGATTATCGGAGTCACAATCAACGGAAGTGTCAAAACGTACATCCCGTAAACGTACAATCGACCATACGAGAGTGTGCGCTTCTGCAGCGCAGAAAAGACCCAGGAACCAAGCGTCAACAAAGCCAAGAAAAAGAGAAGCCACAGGCTCCAGAAAAACGCGGTGATCCACGGCACTACGAGCAAGGAAAGTGTGCCACCGATGCCAGCGATCCACGGAATCCAGGCGACGTACGGAGAGACTCGTTCGAGGACAACCAAGTACAGCGCATAGTCGACGATCAGTGGCTCAGTCGCATCTTGCATGAATTGCCTGTAAAAGAATGATCTCAATCCTTCATTTTTATCGTGTCCAGCAAACGCATACTTCGTAAACAGAATGTGTGAATCGTAGTCATAGAAATCCTCGATATTGGCAGACGTATCGATCGTGAGCATGTGACTAAACATGCGAGACACAGGCTCCTGGCGCTGGAACGACAGAATCGGATCGAGTGACGTGACGACATATGGCTCCTGCACATTGGTGGTCAATTCGCCTCCTGTCGAAAACGTGAGCACCAACTCCGGCGGATACCACGATGGCGCTTGTTGCATTCCTTCTTCGACAGCATCGGTGAGTCTTGGCAAAAAGAGCCAAAACGTCAGCAACATCGATCCAAAGATCACGTACGAAATGGTCACCAGTAGGAAATAGAGATACCCGTACGCGTGCCAAAAGGTATGAGAGCGAACGTCGGCGTACGACGACGGATTCGTCATCGACTTCCAAATGCGAGTGAAAAATATGCGCATATGCCAATCATACATGATTCGGCGCAGAGTCTGCACACTCCTACCCGTCAGTCATCTTTTTGCGTACAATACATTCCATGATCACGTTGCATCCGAAGACAGTCGCACTCATCGGAGCGAGTGACAATCCCGAGAAGCTGGGACATCGGATTCTCATGAATCTGAAGAACGGTGGTTTCACAGGCGATCTGTTCCCCGTGAATCCCACGCACGACACGATCGAAGGCATCGCATGCTACAAGGATATCAAAGACATCAAGAAACCACTCGATCTGGCTGTGGTCGTGACCCCAGCAAAGACCGTGCCTGCGATCGCGGAAGCGTGCGGGAAGAAAAAGGTGAAGTGTTTGGTGGTGATCTCGGCTGGATTTTCTGAAACGGGATCCGACGAAGGCAAGAAAGCAGAATCGTCACTTCGCGAAATCGGAGACAAGTACAAGATGACCGTCATCGGACCCAACTGTCTGGGGATTCTGCTTCCGCACATCGGACTGAACGCATCGTTCGCACTGACACCAAAGGAAAAAGGATCGATCGCACTCATCAGCCAATCAGGTGCCATGGCAGTTGCTCTTTTAGATAAAGGAGACGAACTGAAGCTCGGATGCTCCGCAGTATTCAGCACAGGAAACAAAGCACACACAGACGAGGCGGTGCTCATTGATCTACTGAAGAACGATCCACACACGCGTGTCATCGGTCTCTATGTCGAGAGCATCCAGAATGGTGAAGCATTCTTACGTGCGGCGAAAAGCGCGGGTAAACCGATCGTGCTCCTGAAGGCGGGAGTGTCGATGCAGGGTGCGAAGGCAGTGAGTTCACACACCGGGGCGCTCGCGGGATCCACTGCTGCGCTGGACGCAGCGTGCTCTGCAGCTGGAGTGTGGCGGGCAAACGATGCACGTGAATTCATTCTGATGCTGCAGGCACTCTCCACCACACGCACTCTCCCCTCTCCTTCTATAGGCATCATCACCAATGCGGGGGGACTAGGGGTGCTCGCAACTGATGCAGTGGAGAAGGAAAGGCTAGAACTACCTCGATTAGACAAAGCCGTGGAGAAGAAATTACGCACGGCGCTCCCCGAGGCAGCGAGCACACATAATCCGATCGATGTACTAGGCGACGCGGGAGTGGACAGGTACGAAGCAGCACTGCACGCAGCAGCGAGTGATCCAAAGATCGAAGGCATCGTGTGTTTAGTCACGCCACAAGTCATGACGCCGTGTGCGGAGATCGCACGCGCGATTGTGAAAGTCGTAGCGACGCATCCCCTACTCCCTGTCGTCACCTGTTTCATGGGCGGCGATGCTGTAGAGGAAGCAACATCCATCCTCCGCGAGCATCGCATTCCCTGTGCGGATACACCGGAGCAAGCCGTGCGCATGCTTGCCATGCTTCGAGAAAAGCGCGTGCCACTCAGCGAGGATGCTGATCACCCAACGGACGACGATCGATCCTCTGTCGCACACGGACTGCTTAAGAAAAAATCCGGTCACGTGAGTGACAGTGTCGCAAGTGAGCTACTCGCACTCTACGGTCTCCGGATGCCCGAGCAAGAGATCGCGAAGTCCGCGAAGGACGCAGGAGAAATTGCAGAAGCTCTCGGGTTTCCTGTCGTACTCAAAGTCAGTGCCAAAGACATCCTGCACAAAACCGAGGTCGGTGGAGTGCGCGTCGGCATCCACACCAAAAGAGAGGCAGAGAAAGCGTTTGCGGAGATCGTGAAGAACTGTGAGAAGCATGCACCGACTGCAGGGTTGGACGGCGTACTGGTCCAAAAACAGATGCCCGCCGGCTCCGAGTTTATCGTGGGGGCACTGCGTGATCCTTCCTTCGGACCAATCGTAATGGTGGGACTGGGTGGCATCTACACCGAGCTCTTCCGCGACACGGCATTCCGTCTCGCTCCGGTCACTGAGGATAGTGCTACCGAAATGCTGACAACACTCCGAAGCTGGAAGCTGCTCACGGGACTTCGAGGAAAAGGCGCGATGGACATCGCGGAGCTCGCTCGCGTGATAGCGGAGACGAGTCGCCTCATGAGCGAGTGCGAAGACATCACGGAGATCGATTTGAATCCCGTACTGGTCGACGAGTCGGGTGTTGTCATCGCGGATGCAAAAATCGTAGTTCGATAGTGCTTATCCAAGGGTATTCCCTCTATCGAGTATTGACGAAAGAAAGAAAATGGCTATAATAGTGCTCTCCCATTTTTCTCTATGAACACTCCTTCATCAATCGATCAACAGGACGCTGCTCCTGCAGTAGAAGTATCACGAGACGATGTTATACAACAGGTTCGCGCTTGGCGCCCTGAGCACGGTAGTCGTGATCATCTTACAAAGCTCATGAAGCAATACGGTATCACTGTTCATGACGCAATGAACAACTTCTAAATTTCGTTACTCATAGGTGCGAGTCACGATTCACATCTACGGAATGTGTTCTTCATGCTACACTTCATACCAATGCGTGCGACTCTCAGTTCACTCTTCGTGCTCAGCCTCATCGGTGTCGCGCTTGCAGGTAGTGACTTCCTTTTCAAAGAACGAACGACAACAGCTGCATCCACAACCTCGGGAGACATCACCAGTTCCGCCTCCAGTAACATCGGCACCGCACCCAGCATCATCAAGAAGGGCAGCTCCACCCAGAAAACATCAGGAGTACAGATCGATTCAGTATTTCAGTCGCTACAGCTGATCGAAAAGGAAACGAATGAACAGAGTTTGATCGAACAAGCGGCTGGTGCAGGTGCGAGCGTCAAAAAAGTAGTGCTCCTTCGGAACAACGACCGCGCGTATTTCTTCGCCATGATCCAGGGCGCAACAGTGAAGAAAACATTTGCGACACTGAAGCAGCAACTGCAGGAACTGTTTTCGGCGAATCTGAAGGAACTGAAGGATCAGACGATCACGAGCGAGACGGGTCCACCCGTGGACATGTTGTCCTTCATCGATCCCGCAATCAGCAAAGAGCCACTTCTCTTCCTCCGTGTCCGCGATCGTCTGTACGAATTGCGCGTAGCAGGAAACGGGCAGGAGCTACTGGATGCACTCGTACGCGAGCTCAGCAAATAATCTTGCATCGGATCAATTTCGATCTAGTATGTGCCTCCTATGAACTCCCCCATCAAATCTCCAGTTCCGAACTATTTAGACAGAGAAGGAAAAAATATTCGTATGCCAGAAAACGTAAGGCAGCACTCCTGCGACGATGTCGCAGAAATCGAATCACGTGTAGGGTTCGCAACCTCTCTCAAATCAGACAAAGGTGAGTGGCGAAAAGTCTGCCAGATGTCTGGCTTCGAACTAGTTCGCAGTTTAGGAACTCAAAATTCTGGATTGCAGTACTCGGTCTACTGGGCACCAGATGTTCCTGACATCACGGTATTGCAGTGGCACCCCAATCAAGCCGCAACGGCAGTGATAGATGAAACACGCGACAGGGTAGGAACGCTGGATGTGGCATGTGGAAACCACGATTGACCTACTCCTACATCTTCAGTACACTACCGCGGCTATGGCTAAGAAGGTTACCAAACTCATCAAAGTACAAGCACGAGGCGGACAGGCTAATCCTGCCCCGCCACTCGGTCCTGTACTCGGACAAGCGGGCATCAATATCCAGCAGTTCTGCACCCAGTTTAACGAGAAAACAAAGGACAAGATGGGTCAGGTGATCCCAGCCGAAATCACAGTCTACGAAGATCGCAGCTTCACGTTCGTCCTCAAACAGCCTCCAGCGTCGTACTTGATTTTGCAGGCTGTGAAGAAGGAAAAGGGTAGCGGCACACCAAACAAGGAAAAGATTGGCTCCATCAAGACGTCACAGCTCAAAGAAATCGGCAAGGCAAAGATGCCAGACCTCAACACCACAAATGAGATTTCTGCTGCACGCATGATGGCAGGAACAGCAAAAAACATGGGGCTGATGGTCGAAGATGACCTCGGAATCCTGAACACTGCTGCGTAGATTCGAAAACGCTCTCGCCTTCCTCGCAAGTGATTTGATGGTACGAATGAGCGTTCTTTTCGGTACGCTACTCTCCACTTAACACTTCTCCTTCGACCCATGATGCTCGGATATCTCTTTCAATCATCTTTCTTTCAGTACGCACCAATGATCGTTGCGGGACTGGTGGCTCTCCTCTTCATTCCTGGACTGATGGTCACGGGTGCCAAGCCTGAGGGTGTGGGTCGCGCAATCGTCTGCGTACTCTGGAAAGCATTTGGTCTCGTACTGATCGCTCTCTCAGTGACGCAACTCGCAAGTGATGTGGTCTTAAGCGAACGACTCACCGAGCAGCCTATGCTCTCCGTTCTCGTCCTTATCATGGTCGTCGGTATCGGCATCATGGTGCAGGCGAGTCGTGTACTCGCAGGCGTCGATGCAGCGTCGAAGGCTGTGCCACGTCTCGTCTTCATCCTCACGTGCGAGACGATTGGAGGACTACTCGTCGTCGTGAGCATGATGACGATCCTCGTGAACTTCTTGATGACGAACGCGTTAACTGGCTGGGAAATGCAGACAGTGCTCGGTCTTCTGGGTGTCGTACTGATGCTCGGCGCCTCACTGCACGTATCGCCAAAGGCAAAGGTCGTCCGCAAGAAGAAATAAGGAAACGACAACTTGAGTCATTGATAGCCACGAGCTCCTCCAAGGACTTGTGGCTTTTTCTCGTTCTACGGGCTCGTCGAAAGTGTATGAATGCAAGAATGAGGGTAGAAACACCCCCCGGCCTGCAACATTAGAATCATTGTGTATTGATTATTTAGTCATTCCTTGATGATTGGGGTTTGGTGATTTCAGTATAGACAGTCCTGCTCTTACTAAGTATAGTATCGCCGCTCGTGGAAGCTACGGCTCCGTATCCAGGATGCCGGGCGACCCTTTCTACCACGTTCCCCCTCCCTATCATGGCGAAAGAAATCATCAAAGGCGGCAAAAAGTACGCCGCAAAAAAGAAACTCGTCGAGAAACCGATCTACCCTCTTGAGGAAGCAGTGAAGGTCCTCTCGCAACTTGGCGTGACATCATTTGATGCAACATGCGAAGCACACTTCCGCATCGGTGCCGATATGACACAGGCAGATCAGCTCGTGCGTGGCACGGTTTCCCTTCCACATGGAACAGGAAAGAAGGTACGCATCGCCGCATTCGTAACAGATGATTTCGTCGACGAAGCCAAGAAGGCAGGTGCAACCATGGCTGGTGCCGCCGATCTCATCAAGCAGGTCGAAGGAGGAAAGATGGATTTCGATATCGCAGTCGCGATGCCACAGCTCATGAAAGATCTTGGAAAACTAGCGAAAGTACTCGGACCAAAGGGTCTGATGCCAAGTCCAAAGTCCGGCACGGTGTCGGATAAGCCGGGCAAAGTGATCGAGGAACTGATGAAAGGTCGCATCGAGTTCAAGATGGACAAACAGGGCATCCTGCACACCTCGTTTGGCAAACTGAGCTTCGGTGCTGAGAAGTTGGAGCAGAACCTGCGCGCTCTCGTGCAGGCGATCCAAGATGCCAAGCCACAGGCGATCAAGGGAACCTACATCCTCTCACTTTCGGTCAATCCTACGATGGGCCCTGGTGTGAAAGTAGCGCTGTAGAAAGCCAAAAAGAAGGATACGGTAAGAAAATGCGTGTATTTTATATTATTTTCTAATAATATTTATGCATGCGTAACTTACTCGACCAGTTCAAGGCTGCAGAAACACCCGATGAGATTAAGGGGGCTGGGCAGGCGTTACTCGCAGGCATTCGCACTAACGCGATGTTAAGAGACGAAGACGAAGCACTGAGAATACTCCTGAGGCAATCAGATCAAGCGTTATTAACAATGAAGAATTCCGACCCGATGCAAACCATCATTGCTAAAATTGGGAGTGAGCTAACGAAAGTTGGAATACTTCCACCAATACAGGCAGACAGTAATAACCAATCGCTGAGCGACTCGAGCGTCAGCCTTGCGTAGGCATCAGGAAGAAACTGCTGCGTTGTGTAACTGTTCGCGTACATCATCCAGTTTTTCCAGTGCCATCAGTTTCATTCGGAGCTCCTTCGCTCCGTCAAATCCTTTGACGTACCCGGCCAGATGACGACGCATTTCCAGTACTCCCCTCCTCTCACCTTTGTGTTTTACGGACAGTTCGCAGTGCTTGAGGATGAAGGGAATGCGTGACTGAAATTTTTGCATCGGATCGCTGCTACCCGCTACCCCTGCCTGTCCGGCAGGCAGGCGCTCGCCGCTACCCGCCCCACTCAGAGCATCTGCAATTTCCTGCATCACCCACGGATTTCCGTATGTTCCGCGTCCGACCATCACACCATCCAGATTCCTGAGCTTCTTCGCTGCATCCTCTGGCGAGCCGATGTCGCCATTACCGAGTACAGGGATCTTCAGCTCTTTCTTCAGCGCATAGATCGGCTCCCAGTTGGCAGTGCCAGTGAATTTCTGCTTGTAGGTGCGGCCGTGAATCGCGAGTGCAGCAGCACCAGCCGCTTCTAGCCCCTTGCAGAATGGAATGAGTTCATCCGGCGACTCCCAGCCGAGTCTGGTTTTGACACTGACCGGAATCCGGACAGCACTCACTGCCGCAGCGACCAGCTCCGCCGCCAGTCCCGGATGCCGAAGAAGCGCCGATCCGTAACACGAGGACACGATCTTCGCCGCCGGGCAGCCCATGTTGATATCGATCCCGTCTGCGCCCGTCTGTTCAATGACTTTGCATGACTCGATAAACTTTTTTGGATCCGATCCAAACACCTGCACGATGAACGGCCTCTCAATCTGCGGATCAAACTCCATCATCTTGATCGTCTTCTCCGATCCAAACGAAATGGCATCGGTACTCAGAAACTCGGTGTAGACGATAGTCTCGGGTGCCACCATCTTGATGATCTGCCGATACGAACCATCGGTGACACCTGCCATTGGAGCCAGGGCAACCATAGGCCGACGAGCAGTATTCCAAGAAAAAGGCATCGAGCGGAGAGTATAGCGCAAAGATGTCCCATGAAAGCAGAGCAAAAGACTCACTTGAGTGAAAAACGAATTCGTGGCGTCAGACAATGTACTTTCGCCATTCCGAGTGCCATACTTCTTGCCGTGATTCACGCACTTCTTGCCTTCATTCTTCCGGTTGCATCTGCACAGATACCGACTGGCATCTATCCGCCAGATTCGTGCGATTTTGAGACAGGAGGATACGGTGTTCCTGGAGGTATGTTCGTGTGCTGGGGAGAGTATGCGGGACAGTTTCCGTTCATTCTGATTTCGCTTGGTGCGACGATCGCGATCATCATGCTCATCATCAACGGCATGCGTTACATGATTGGCCCCGTGACACCAGGTGGCAGCTCTGATGCTGCAAAAAAAGGAATTGGAGCTGCGCTCGCCGGACTAGTTCTCGCGTTACTTTCGTACGTCATCCTTGATACAATCATCGCATTCGTTACCCAATAACTCTATGGCGAAGAAAAAATCCATCAAAGATAGTTTCTCCTCCATGCAAATTTGGAGTTCGAAGGCTCAATCCCTCTGGTCCAAAGCGAAAGAGAAAATGAAGACACCAGAGTCGACTGGCGGCAAAGAAGTGCCACTCCCTGAGGAAAATCGAAGCGTCGTCTTTTTGGATATTTCGTCCTGGACGGTAGCAAAGGCAACCATTGCGTGCCTACTCGTCCTCCTGACTGCGTTCATCCTCTTCATGATCCGCGACAAGCTACTCATCGTCTTTTTGGCGCTCTTCATCTCCATTGTCATGGATTGGAATGTGCGATGGCTGGAGCGCATGCGTGTCCCCCGCCCAGTCGCGGTACTCCTCCTCTACCTCCTCTTCTTCTCGATCGCACTCTTCCTCCTCCTCTCCCTCATTCCGATCGTCGCAGCACAGATCCAGGATATGGCTCGCTACATCAACTCGAGTGCAGACGCATTCTTGCTCGACCCCAGAGTCGACCTGCCGTTCTTATCAATGGACATGAATGAACGACTGAGTGTCGTGCTCCAGAGTGCCCTGGAGTCGATGGGCATCAAGGATCGTGCATCCGCACTTCTACAATTCGGTCAGAGTTTGTCCGGAGTAACACAGAGCTCTATCGGACTAGCTGTACAGATTGCAGGCTCGGTCTTTAACTTCGTGGTCACGTTGATTTTGATTATGGTCATGGGTTTCTTTATTCAGCTGGAGCGAGAACGCATCATCGATTTTACTCGCTCACTCCTACCTCGTTCGTATCGTTCGTACTTTGACACGAAGACGGATGCCATTTACCTCAAAATCTCGCAGTGGTTCCGTGGACAGCTCTTTCTGTCCTTTAGCATCGGCGTCCTTGTCTTCATCGCGCTCACCATTCTCGGCATGCCGTATGCTCTGACGCTTGCGATGCTGGCTGCGTTCACCGAGTTCATCCCCTATGCAGGTCCGATCATCGCGGCTCTCCCGAGTGTATTCATCGCGTTATCTCAGTTTGGATTCGTCTGGGCTGCGGTAGTTGCTGTCGTCTACTACGTCGTGCAGATCTGCGAAAACAACTTGCTGGTGCCGCTCATCATGAAGCACGCAGTCGGCCTCTCACCAATTGCGATCATCTTCGGTATGCTTGTCGGCGTCAGCTTTCCAAATACAGTGCACCCAGTCGTCGGCATCATCCTGGCAGTCCCAACTACCGCCATCATCACGATTTTCGTGCAGGATTTCTCGGCGATGAGGAAGAGGAAGTAATGTCACGAAAACCTTCTCTGACGATCGTCCAAGAAATGTAAAAAAATATAGACTTTTTCGTGTTTTGTGCAGCGTTGAAATGCAGAGAGGCCATGGTGCCAATGTTAATAATACGCAACATTTTTTCATTCAGGACCACTTCTATCGACCTGCAATTGGTTCTGCTCAGCAAAAACCCAAGATAATGCTATACTTTGCGATCAAGGTAGATCCTTGTCACTCACATGTCTCGAGTGATAAGCTCATCACTTCCCACACCTCGTATGCACCCTTTCGATCGTTTCACGCCCAACGCCAAACTGGCACTGCAACTCGCAGAGCAGGAAGCAAAGGCGACGAAGTCCGACTACATCGGGACAGAGCACTTGCTGCTCGGACTCCTGGGTATTCCGAAGTCACTGGGCTTCTCCATCCTCACTGGTGCAGGAGTGACGCATGAAAATGTACGCATCATCCTCCGTGCTGAGCGTACTCCAGACTCCGAGGGTCAGAATGTGAAGCACGGACTGTCCTTGTCACTCAACTCTGTCATCGAACAGAGCGTGATGGTGGCACACAAATTCCGTCACAGTAACATCGGTACAGAACACTTGCTCTATTCCTTAGTCTCCACTGGGAAAAATGCAGCAACCACGATTCTGGAAAGCATGCAGATCAATCCTGAGGATCTGAAGGTGCACATCGAGGATATGTTTGGACAAATCAGTACATTTAGACAGCAAAACAAGAACCTCGAAACCTCACTGGAATCCTTTTTCCAGGGCTTACAGGGTGCTTTGGCTGGCATGCAGGGCACACAGCCCGGCGAGTCAGAGGGCCTCAAGAGAAAGAAAGCAGAAGGAAAGAGTAAAACACCTGTGCTCGATTACTTTACCGAGGACATGACCAAACGTGCACAGGATGGAAAGTACGATCCCATCATCGGACGCGACCTGGAGATCGAGCGACTCGTACACATTCTGAATCGTAAGACGAAGAATAATCCGGTTCTGATCGGTGAATCTGGTGTTGGAAAGACAGCGATTGTGGAGGGCCTGGCCCAGCGCATCACTGCTGGCACCGTGCCACCAGCACTCAAAGGAAAGCGTGTGCTCCAGCTCAACATGGGATCGGTGATCGCAGGAACCAAGTACAGAGGAGAATTCGAGCAGCGATTTGACGACATTATTAAGGAAGCGAGTGAATCGGATGGCGAAATCATTCTGTTCATCGATGAAATCCACACTGTCGTCGGCTCCGGTTCAGCCGAGGGCTCACTCGATGCTGCAAATATCCTCAAACCCGCACTCAGCCGTTCTCTGCTGCAGGTAATTGGTGCCTCGACAACCGACGAATACCGCAAAACGATTGAAAAGGACCGCGCTCTCGAGCGTCGTTTCCAGTCGATCATGGTGGAGGAGCCTAGTGTCCCGGATGCGATCAAGATTTTGAGCGGACTCAAGAAGACCTTCGAGCAGTTCCACAGACTGACGATCACAGACGGAGCAATCGAAGCTGCGGTGAAGCTGAGCAAGCGCTATCTGACCGAACGTCATCTGCCTGACAAGGCCATCGACGTGCTAGATGAAGCGGCTGCGGGCAAGAGTATTCATCACAAAGATGATCACTCACCACGAATCAAGGAAATCGAAAAGGCACTCCTGACTCTGGATAAGAAAAAAGAAGACTCTGTGCGCGATCAGAAGTACCAGCATGCACTCGCTCTTCGCAAAGAGGAGGACGAGCTCAGGGAAGAAATGAAAAAGCTAAAAAGCCTGGTAGACGGCGATATGCGCTCTCCAGTAGAAATCGGTGAAGATGACATTCACGCCATTATTGCTCGCATGACGGGCATCCCAATGACCAGACTGATGAAGTCTGAGACCAAGCGTCTCAATGCGCTCGAATCAGTACTCAGAAAGAGTGTCGTCGGACAGGATGATGCGATCCAAAAGGTCGCACGTGCAGTGCGCCGCAGTCGCGTCGGTATCGGAGACAGTCGTCGCCCGATCGGTTCGTTCCTTTTCCTTGGTCCCACGGGAGTTGGAAAGACGGAACTTGTGAAAACACTCGCATCCGAGATCTTCCAGAGAGATGACGCGCTCATCAAAATCGATATGTCTGAGTTCATGGAGCGTCATAACGTCTCACGTCTGGTTGGAACAACGGCCGGTTACGTGGGATACGAAGAGGGCGGACAGCTCACAGAAGCCGTTCGCAGAAAACCGTATTCGGTCGTGCTCTTCGACGAAATCGAGAAAGCGCACCCCGAGTTCTGGAACGTGCTTCTACAGATCATGGAAGACGGACAGCTGACGGACGGACAGGGCAAAGTGGTCGATTTCCGGAACACCATCATCGTCATGACCAGCAACATCGGTGCAGACAAGCTGACGAAAGAAGCAGCGAAGATCGGATTTAAATTGGACGCCGAAGCAGAGCGCGCAGAGCGTGACTACGACGAGAAGCGTCAGGAGGTTCTGCGGGAACTGAAAGACAACTTCCGCCCAGAGTTCCTGAACCGCATCGATCACATCATCGTGTTCAATGCGCTCACGCATGAAAACATCCGCAAGATCGTTGCTCTCCACATCGATCGCCTCGCTGAACGTATGCAGGCGCAGGGCTATACCATGACCACAACCGATGCGGCACTGGATGTCATTGCCAACATCGGGTTCGATCCTGAGTACGGCGCACGTCCTATTAGGCGCGTGATTCAGGACAAGATCGAAGATGAGATCGCCGAGCATATCCTCAAGGGAATGTTCACGAAGGGCGATAGCATCAAGATCGATGCCAAAGGCAAGGATGGAATCGTGCTTCTGCACGCTGACGCAAAGCCAAAGAAAGTGCAGAAGAAAGCCAAGAAAGAGGTAGTTGCGTAAACCGCAAAGAAGGGCAGAACGTGCGAGAAGTGTCTCGTACCTGCCCTCTTTTTGTGCTATAATAAGAGGATTTATGGCTATCGACGCTGTCAAAATCCCACAGAACGTCTACGTGGAAGACCGAATCATTGGTCCGGTTACACTCAGACAACTTCTGCTCACGGGTATCGGCACTGGAATCGGATACGCACTCTTTGCTACCGCATCGAAGGCAGGGGTGACCAATGTGGTCGTTCTGGGAGCATGTTGGATCCCCGCGGTCGTCGCTGCGGCTTTCTCTTTTTTGAAAATCAACGATCTCACACTCATGAACATCATTCTGCTCATGATCGAAGGGATGAATAAGCCAAGCAAACGAACGTGGGAACCGGGAACCGGACTCAGCATCAACATCATCACAAAGGCTCCGAAGAAAGGCGCAGCTGACGCATCAGCCTCAGCAAAGCCACTTACAAAGCTCGATCGCATTGCAGAAATGACGAGAGAGCTGGAAGCGCGTGAGAGAGATCTCAAGAATCTGACCGTGCAACACGAGACGACTGAGAGTATCGGACTGGAAAACAGCTCTGTCAGTAACTCTTTGCCCGTTAACCCAGCACGCATCAAAGCTGACCCCTTGCAGGCGCACCTTTCACTGGATGGTGTGATGACTGCCGAGCGGCTGTATCACGTATCCTCACGTCATAATCCCACACACACATGGTAAAAAAGAAAGACACAGACGGCGAAAATACAAAAGACACTGTGCGTGCCAAGCGCAAAGGCAAAACAGTTTCGACACAGCGCTATCTACCAATTGCGGAGGTCAAGCACGACACACTACTGCTCAAGAATGGCGGACTACGTGCGGTGCTGCGTGTGAATTCGCTCAACTTCAACCTGAAGAGTGAGACGGAACAGATGGGAATCATCGCAGGGTATCAGGCATTCTTGAATACGGTCGTCTTCCCGCTGCAGATCGTCATTCGATCAAGCAAACTCAACATCGACCCGTACCTAGACACCATCAGAATGAATAAGCAGAAACAGAAGACTGAGCTCCTAAAAAGGCAGGCTGAGGATTACGCGCAGTTCATGAGCAAGCTCGTAGATATCGCGGACATCATGCAGAAGCAGTATTTTGTCGTGATCCCAGTCGATTCGATGACCAAGGCAAAGCGAGGAATGTTCCAGCGCTTCATGGAATGGATGAACGTCGATGACACGCGTGCAAAGGCATCTGATCGTGCTCGTTCTTTTGATTCGAATAGCAAGATTCTCAGAGATCGTATTTCGCTCGTGCAATCAGGTCTGGAAAACATCGGTATCACCGTTGAACGACTGAAGACTGAGGAACTCGTACGTCTCTTTTACTCGATCTACAATCCAGGAACCTCTCAGAAAGAAGGATTCAAGGATCTGACGGAGCTGCACACGAGCCCCGAGGCACTGATGTAAGAATCATCAATGATCAAGCGCGAATCATCAAACAACTACTAGTAACGTGGCTGTGAAATTTTACGAAGAATCGCAGCAAAGATAAGTACAAGCTGTCTACTCTCATCTATAAGCTTCTGACGAAGTTGAAGAACTGCTGTATCGTGAGAGCACTCAATCAGTGTTAGCCAGTACATCGATTCCTTCGCCTCTTTTCGGCAAATCCTAAGTCTGTATGTAAAATCTTTCGAGCTCACAGCCTCGTTAGCCTCAATGTAATTTGCACCAATTGAGCCAGAGGAACTCAGCAGTTGTTTACCGTCCTCTACGTGCGCAGGACTAAAGGGAAGAGACTTCAAAAATGCACGAACTTCTTGAGCAAACCGATGCATACGACCCTCTAGATCAAATCTCACATTTTTCGAAGCAGGAGAATGCATACCATAATCATCGCATCATCCAAAAGTTCTGGGAGGTGAAAGATGCTGTCATCGGAACAGATTCAATCTATAACCTTGATAGAAAGCCAAAAAACCTGTTCTTTCAGCGCCAAGAACGTCTGTGTTCAAGATTGGAATACTTTTCTCTGATGATTGGGAATTTGATTATTGATGATTAATAATTCGTGATTGACTAAAGAAGGGTCTGTACGTATACTTTCTTGGCTCCCGTTGCTCGTGCAAGGGCGAGGGCAACTTATCTCTTCCTCTTGCACCACATCTTTTTATGTCTGCCAAAACAGAATCAAGCTCTTCAATGTTGGAGCTCCTCAAAGATTCTCCACAAGTGTTCCGCGCTAGGCCCGGCGAACTGGTGGAAGGAACCGTCATTTTCAAAGGAAAAAATAAGTTGCTTCTGGATCTTGCGGGTGTCGCAACCGGTATCATTTCGGGGCGTGAGTTACGTGATTCACTGAATACGTTCCGCGATCTCAAAGCTGGCGATGAAGTGGGTGCACTGGTGCTGGAAGAAGAAAATAACGAAGGAATGGTAGTGCTCAGTCTTCGTATGGCGAGCCAGCAGAAGGCATGGGATCGCTTCCGAAAACTGATCGATGAAGACAAGGCAATGAAGTTCACCGCACAGGAAGTAAATAAGGGAGGACTGCTCTCGAACATCGACGGTATCCGTACGTTCTTGCCCGTCAGCCAACTCTCGCCGTCCAACTATCCACGTGTGAATAACTCCGATTCTTCCGAAATCATCTCGCGTCTTGCGAAATTCGTCGGTCACACCTTCTTGGTCAAGATCATCACCGTCGACGAGGCAGCAGGCAAGATCGTTGTCTCCGAGCGTGAGGCGATGGCAGAAGAGCGTGCCAAGGCACTGGAGGGCTTGCAGATCGGAGACGTCAAAGATGGTCGCGTCAGCGGTCTCGTGAAGTTCGGACTCTTCGTCGCCTTCGACGGTCTGGAGGGATTGGTCCACATCTCAGAAATCGCATGGGGACATGTCAAAAACCCATCAGAATACGCACAGGTCGGCGACAAAGTGAAAGTAAAGATCATCGGGGTCGATGGTGAGAAGCTTTCTCTCAGCATCAAGCAAATGACCAAGGATCCATGGGAGGAAATCGCAGAGCGCTATCCAGTCGGCAAGGAAGTGGAGGGTGCAGTGGTGCGATTTGCTGACTACGGCGCGTTCCTGAGCCTCGAAAAAGATATCTCGGGTCTGGTGCACGTAACCGAAATCGATCACACGAAGGTCAACGATCCTGCCGAGGCACTGAAGATCGGTCAAAAAGTGAAGGCGCAGGTTATCAATATCGATATCGATGAGCGCCGCATTGGTCTCAGTATCAAAGCTATCAAGCCTATCGATGCTGCCACGATGGAAAAGATGAAGAAGGAGCGAGAGGAAGCAGAGAAGGCAGAAGTCAAAGAAGAATCTGCCGAGGCGTAATGCGCATCCAAGCAATTATTTTCGACATGGATGGAGTTCTGTCTGATACAGAGCTCCTTCATGGCGAAGTGCAAGAAAAGATGCTCCTTCAGTACGGGATTTCGCTCCCCGCAAAGGAATGCTCGCGCAGGTTTGCAGGCGTCCCCGAGCCACAGATTTGGCCTGTAGTCTTCGCGGAAGCCGGAATCCCCTGTCCTGATATCGGACTACTGATGGACGAAAAGATCCGACGTATGATGGAGCGACTGTCGTCGCATGTGCCGGCTGTTCATGGCAGTGTGGAGCTGATCGGTCGCATGCATGCGCTCGGTCTTCCCTGTGCAGTTGCATCCAGTGCGCCACGCACGTTGGTCGAGACGACTCTCACAGGGCTTGGAGTGCTGAGTATGATGTCCGCCATCGTCGTCACAGCAGATGTAGAGCACGGGAAGCCTGCTCCAGATATCTTTCTCCACGCTGCGAAACTTCTTGGAATAGCCCCCAAGCACTGCCTAGTCATTGAAGATGCGCGAGCAGGAGTGGAAGCAGCGAAAGCGGCAGGCATGACATGCATCGGGCTCAAAAGCCCTGGAAGCGAGCAGGATCTATCTATGGCAGATACCGTGATCACTTCACTTAATGAAATCACGGAGGAAATGCTACGAACAATCTAGGCACCTCACACTTTCGTCATACGACATACTACATACCAAATACCACATACGATTTCACAAGCTATGAGAGCTTCTGATCTGAAAGAAAATGCAAATGCAGATAAAAGACCTCCTGCCCTCCGCCTTTTCCGACATGAAAGGTGAGCTTGTATCCATCGATCCCCTTCTCTTTCGCAAACTTCTGCGCTTTTTGGATCAGGAGACCGGGAAGATCGGCAGTGCTCTGATCAATATCTGCGACTGAAGCGACAAACGTTTTCGGAATGAACAGAAGATGTGTCGTTGCTTTCGGGTGAATGTCTCTGACAGCAAGAACTTCATCATCTTCGTACTCGATCGCTGCCGGAATCTCTTTGCGAAGGATTTTATGAAAAATAGTATCGGACATGTGGAAAGAATACAGAAATTTATCCTCGCTGAACACTTGGGCTTTCGCTACGAAACCGATGGAAACGAGGTGAAGAAGGATTGACTTTTCCGCTAAAATAAGAGAAAATAGTAGTGTTACATGGTTTCTAAGAGCACACCAAATATCGAGGCGATGAACGTCACTCCGAGTGCAGCGGCGGCTACGCCGAATGTGGTGTATCAACCTCCCAAGCTCAAGGAAATTGTGGAGATCATCGACCTGATGGGACACGTGGCAACGCGCGTCCGCGAAGACAATGCTGGCGACTGGACTGGTGCAACTGCGACAGCATCCGGATCTGGTACGCAGCAGGACGGTTCATCTGCACGCTCTCAAGCAATCGCACGTGCTCCGAGCATTCCCGTGATGCAAAAAGAGCTGATCAGGCATCTGGAAAAGGAAATGCGCATGATCCGAAAGCAGGCAAAGGCAGTTTCGAGCTCTCGCGGTCGAGGCTCTGCGTACTTGCTGAATGAGCTCTACAAAAAACTTCGTCGCCTACGCGAACTGGCACGTCAAATTCTTGGCGCATCAGCGGAAGTGATCAAGCGCTTTTACATCTCGGTCTTCATCGACAGACAGCCGCTCGTCGTGCGCGGTGGATCGCTGAACGCAGTGGAGGAGTAGGACTAGAGAATCCCGTTGTCGTGCTGTGCATGCAGCGGCACGCCATTTAAGGGATTGAGATCTGTGATGTCTCCACGCTGTGTCAGCCTCTCAAGTAGATCGTCATCGGTCGGAAGTGTTTCATCCAGTCCCCTTGCCTGCCACAGTGCACGAAGGGTGCGCAGATACGCCTGATCAGTACGTAGTCGTTCGATGTAGGGTAACGATGTCTTGAGGAATCGTGTTCCCTGCAACCGATCGAGTAGACCATACAAACACGACACCAGTGCCTCTTCTCCACCTGCGAGTCTGAGTGCAAACTGATCCTCAACAGTGTTCGCGATCGACTCGGCATCCAGTCCTGCGAGTGTCATCAGTGTCTCGGCGTCTGCGGATGGATGAAAAGAACGCACGCCCATTCGTGCCAAGGTGCATGGAAGCGCAGTATCTGCAATCAGGTCAGCGACCTGGGTCGCCAGTCCCCCTTCGGTGTTATGATCCTCGACGACGATCAGGTGCTGCGTTTCGATCGCTGCTTGCAAGACGGCACTCGCATCCATCGGTCGGATACATGCCATGTTGAGTACTCGGACCGTTCGCTCTCCTTCGGACAAAATCTTCGCAGCTTTCACTGCTTCATGGAGTGTTGAGCCGTACGCAAGAATCGTCGCTTGATCACGCTGGTCGCCATGCCCAACCACCAGTGTTGCTCGTCCATCGAACGTGTAGTCAGTGTCATAGAGAGGCTTGGTTCCCGTTGCGTCCAGAAGCTGCGGATGTCCTGAGCGACTGGAGAAGACGTACACACTGGATGTGCCCTCTGCGATCAGAGAGAGTCCTCGTTCTGCCATCGCTGCCGCTTGATTACTGTCACCTGCTACCCACACCTGCGTGTGATCGTAGGGAAGGTTAGTGTAGTTGCGTTCCTGATGCGTCTCGCCATCCTCACCAACCGAGAGTCCTGTGTGTGTGCAGTCATGCAGCACGCCAAGTGGAATGTGCGATGTATTGATATCGATGAGACGAGCGTTTGCACGAGCTTCGTTCGTACCGAATGCAGCAAAGGTGTAGGTGATAGGAAGTAATCCACCCTGTCGTATGCCTGCTGCGAACATGTACATATTGGCTTCGGCAACACCGACGTTGATCACGCGATCGGGATACGCCTTTTCAGGTGCCCCAAACCCACCAGAATCTGCCAAATCTGCGTGCAGCACAATAACGCGTGGGTCAGCCATCAGTGCCTTTATATGCACGGCGCCAAAGTCTTTTCGTGCCGCACCCTTCTCAATCGTGACCGCGCGCTTGTATCCCTTCGGAAGCGAGAATGGAAGCACGGCACTCGCACGTTTCTTGCGCGCAACTTCGAATGACTTCTTGTGAGCCGTTTGCACAGAAGAAAACTCCTTCGTGAGGTCAGAAAGCGAGGGAAGACCGAGTGCATCCAGCGACTGCTTGGCTTCTTCTGCAGAGAGCGGTGCACCGTGATAGTTCTTCTTCCCTGTATTCGACCCCTCTTCCATGATCGGCACACCATGACCCATCGTAGTGTAGTAACAGACGAAGATAGGACGACCTTTGCCGAGCAGTGAATCGACTTTCTTGAGAGCCGCGCGGCACTCTGCGTAGTCATTTCCATTCTGCACTTCGATCACTGCCCATCCGATACTGCTTGCGATGGATGCAAAGTCAGCGGCAACCGTCTTGGTTGGGAGGCCCGACAGCTGAATATCGTTCCAGTCTCCGTGCACGACCAGGTTGTCAGTCTGAAGGTGTGTCGCTAGTCGCATCGCCTCCAGCACCTGACCCTCCTGACTATCGCCGTCGGCGAGGAGCACATCCACTCTCCCCTTCTTTTTCAGATACTTCTTCGCAAACGCAACACCGAGTGCATTGCTCACTCCTTTTCCAAGCGGCCCCGTGCCGAACGGAATATCGCCGATTCCTGCCTCGATGTGTCCGGGAAGACCTTGGGGAGTGCGGAATGTCTGTAGGATAGCCTCAGGAGACGCCAGACGCGTATCAGTTCCATTACGACCGAAGAACCACTGCAAGGTAAACCCGAGAAGTGACAGATGCCCTGGGCTCATGCGGAGTGGCTCGTCTAGCACAGGATCCTGATGCTCGGTCAGTGCATAGCACGCTGTGAATGCCGAAAGTGGACCACCCGGGTGTCCCGATTTATGCAAAAGTGGCGCCTCGATACTCAGTCGCATCATGATCTTGTGCGCAGTGTCATACGCTTGATGCTCCTCTTTGCTTACCTTCACTGCATCTTTGGGGCCGATCCAGTATCGCTCGGTAATCGGGAGCGCGCTTGCGATTCGCTGCAAGGACATCGGAGCTTCATTCGTTGGCTTGCCGATGAATGTGCGGAGATCGGGGCGAGTCATTGGTAAGAGAATACCGAAGTTGCAGGACAGAAAACAGTGGTCACACCAAAGTGATGAGTGGTTAGTGGCTAGACACATGCCAACTGACCACTAGCCACTAATTACTTGTCATTACTTATTTCTTTTTCTTCTTCTCCCCTCCTCCTTTCATGTTCTCCACCATCGCGATGAACCAATCGATCATGTAGTCGATCGTGCCAATGGGCTTCAGAATCAGCGACTCGATATCTTCAGATAGTTGGTCGACGCGCTCAGCTGTGCGACGTAGCGACGTTGATACGAAGATGAGGTGATAGAGAATGATAATCAAAAGCGCCACAGCAATGATGCTGAGCAGTGTCAGAATGTCGCTGTAGGTAATTTGGAGTGTTCCCATCCGAAGTGAGTAAAGGATGGATGGTATGCTACTCCACGATGAGCCTCTTCCGCAAAGCGTTCTCCGTTGTTTTCTTTCTCCCCGCAAGAGGTTTGATGGGTGCGGTGTGGCTCTATCGTAAAACACTCTCGCCCGATCACGGACCACTGAGGCACCTCTTTCCCTACGGGTTCTGTCGTCATCATCCGACGTGCAGTAGTTATGCGATGCACCAGCTACGAACCAAGCTCCTCCCAGATGCTCTCGCATCCATTGCTGGTCGTGTAGCTCGTTGTACTCCGTGGACGAAACCGAGTGAAGAAAGGCTTAGGGAAGCGGTGAAAAAGGCTCTGAAATAGGATGTAAAGTATGATATACTTTTTCCATGCAAGAAAAAAATCTTGTTTGGGTAGAAGTGCTGAGTGACGACGAAAAGTACGTTACTGAGCAGCTGAAATACATGTACTTCAACGCTAACCAGTGCATGCCAAGTGAATTTGAAGAACTGCAACTATTGAATAAATTTCGTATGTGGTGCGGAGGAACTCTGGATCGAAATAGAATCAACGACTACTGGATAGAGAATGACCCCCTCGTCAGGGAACTCGCTATGTGCATATCAAATCCTGAAGTTCATGCACATCCAACAATCATCGCACGCTTACGAACGAGAGTTGCAGATCTTCTTCTGTGGCCATGGAAGCAGTATATGAAAGCATGGATGTGTGTTGATGATATTTAGTTACTTCTATACTTTTATGAAAACTGAATCTACATCTCCAGAAGGCAATGATCTAACTGGTTTCGATGCGCGCTACGACATGTACCGCCAAAATTTCATAAATGGAATGGGGCGGTCGCCATCAGATAGAGAACGAGATCAGATATTCCGCATGGATGGACTTCATGAACACCCAGAGCATCTACATGCCGCGGAGGACATGCTGGACTGGCTAGACAACTGGATTAGACAAAAGAAGAAACAGGATACTTTCAAAAAAACAAGAATCGGTCGCATGTACCGTAAGATGCGTATTTGCTACAAAAAAGCATTTAGGACCTAATCATCCTTCAGGAGTAGATCATGGACTAGGAACATGCGTCCCTCGCTTCACAGAAAGGTAGAGTTCGTATAACATCACTGCACTCTAATTGCTCATTGCGGGTGTCGTATAATGGCTATTACCCCAGGTTTCCAACCTGGTGACGACGGTTCGATTCCGTTCACCCGCTCCATACAAATACGACGGCTCCGCTTCAGCGGAGACGGCGGATTTGGAGTGTGAGGGATGAAAGGATGAGAAGTTTACCCTGAGCGAATCCGCCGAAGGCGGATGAGTCGAAGGGATTCCGTTCACCCGCTCCATCCGGCTACGCTCCTCGCACTTGCCGCATCTTCTCGCTCGTCATACACTGCCTGCATGAAGTGGCGTGTATTCAGTCTCCTGTTTGCCATCCTCGTCGCGTTGATCGCGATCGTGTACATATTGACGGTGCAGTACATGGACGTCCAAGAGCAGGCGAGGCAACTAGAACGCGATACAGGAATAAAAGTGAACACGTACAAAAACTACTAGACTGATATTTGCGAAGGCACTCAGTGACTTGTACACTTCTATCCATGGGTCGCATGTTAGCTTTCACTCTTATTGCTCTCGGTATCGGGGGTGTCATTACGTACTTTCTGATGCAAGAACAACAGAAGGCTGCAACGCAAGCAATGGACATGCAGAAAAAAGCAGCAGTCCAAGTCGATGCGTATAAAGATGCACAGCAAAAAATGATGGATCAGATCAAATAGCTAAGGTTGCTTATCGCTTCTTCAAATATCGCTGTCTGTTTTTTTCGTCAAACTTTTCAATTGCATACCGAAGCATGGTCCTTGGCATCTTCACTGCATGCGCATCGAGGAACTGTTTTAAGATAGCTACATCACGCTTTCCAGCTTCCCGGAGCATCCAGCCCACTGCTTTATGCATCAGATCGTGCTGGTGACCAAGCAATTGCTTCGCGAGTCGCATCGTCATTGTAAGATCATTTTCACGAATGAAGGCATGCGTCGAAACAATAGAGACACGCTGCTCCCAGAGATTGGACGAAGCTGCGAGTTTCAGTAGGATGTCTTTCTTTTTACCAATCAGAAAGTCTCCGAGGATCTTCGCACACGAAACATCGACTAAGTCCCAGTTATTGGCTCGTTTCAGGTTCTTCAGATAAAAATCGATGATGTTCTTCTGCGCCTTCTCCGTACCCTTTTCATACTGATACGTAAGGATGATGAACCCAATCATACGGACTTCGTGCACAGGACTTTTCAGGAGTTTTTGTATCTCGGATAGCGAAAGATCGATGAATGTTTTCGCGACGCAACGCATCTCTGGCATCGTCACTCCCAGAAAAATATCACCATATCCATACTCCCCTTTTTTAGTCTTGAAGAACCGCGCGTTCATCGCAGCTTTCGTGGGATCTGCAAGCTTCTGTAGTGCCGCAGTTGCTAACTTTGCATTCATGATGTCCCCACTATACGCGGAGTCACTGCTGTGACTACGAATTCTGCAGAAACTGTTGCGACCTACTTTCTCATCTTGAGCACAACCCCAGCTTTACTCCTCACTACATTCGTCAGCGCAGCGGAGATCTGGTCAATAAGAGAGTCAGCGTCCTTACCCGTTGCGAAGAACGTCCACCATGGGAACGTGACCTTCGCCTTGCTCTCGGCATCGTACTCTACAGTCGCAGTGGCTGAGACGGGGATGAAACCAAAGAGCTTCACCGTCTTCTTCGCAGTAAATTTGAACTCCTCGTAGTTGAGCGAAATTTGGTCAACAGGAACGCCCTCTTCTTTCATTCCGTTCAAAATAAGTTCCTCAAGCGGCGAATTCGTTGTTTCATCGTCTCGTACGTCGGGGCTACCTCCACCGATAAGAATGGAAAAATCAGGCATCACAGGTTCGGGCTCCTCCATAACATCAATCTCATCAGGCTCAGCACCCGGTACTGCTGCCTTCTGACCCTCTTCGACCTTCCAGGTGGTGTCCACCTTTCCCTTCTTCTTCGCAGCCTCTTCGTCCGTTATGTTGTTATCGATCTCATCCGGCTCCACACCAGGTGCCCTCCCCTCTTCAGACTCACCTTCCACGCCACCAAGCTTCAGAAGGTAATCAGTACCTGCTTCGGTGCCACCAGTGGAATCTCCGTTGATATCTCCTACTGCAGTATTGACTCCTCCGTCCTGTCCTTCCGCTTGCTTCACATCAGTCACGGGAGACTGACTGGACGCTGCAGACGTGGTTGCACGAGCAGGCGCACTGGAACTCGTTGCAGTTGTCGTGACACGAGCGGGTGCGGATGAGCTTGTGCCCTGTATACGGTACGTTTGTGCGTGTGCAGAGGATGCAGAAACGAAAACAAGCAGAGCAAAGGCTGCCGAGAAGAGAGATGTGTGCATAGGGAGCAAGAGTACACGCTCGAGCGCACGTCAACAACGTCAAAAGGTCTTGTTTTTCACTATAATGAACGGGATGCGACCGCAAAAAATCACCGTTCAGGACAAGATGCAACGGTGCACGTACGTGCTGACGGAACCCGAAGGCAAAAACTTTGACGACGGATTTGTTCCAGAGCTCACTCCGAAGGAAATGTTGGCACTAGGAGTTTTTGGCGGGAAATACATGACAGATTGCACTGCAGAGTTTCCGAAAGAATGGTTCCTAGAAGCCAAATTCTGCTCTACACGACATGATCCTAACATCAATTTTTTTGGAGTGAATGCCAGTCAGGCACTCTCGGTCTGGAGACAAAAAGGATGGATCCATCCCATGGATCCGCGCGGCTGGTTCCAGTGGTACTGTCGGTACTACAGAGGTCGCAGGATGCCGGAAGAAGACCATAGACAAATCAAACGTTGGCGTGCGATCAAGCGTCACATCACTCAGATCAAGAATAACTGTGACCGTGGTGATCTTTCCTGCAGACCAAGACAGAGGCAGGCAGTACTGCACTGGGCGTATGACAGTCGAAAGATCTAACGGACAAATGGTCCGAAGTCCTACTACTATCTATGCGACACTCTGCTTCCGAGCGGCACGAATGCCACCAACAACACCTCCTGCGAGCAGAAGTGCAGCCAGTCCAGGACCTGACTCGGGTAGGCTGACAGGACGATCGCGGTACACGACCTTCTCTACTTCCACGATACGTTCTGGACCAGGCACCTCGACAACGCGCTCACGAACGACAACACGTGGCTCGACTGGAATCGGGACTTCTCGAATGACTTCGATCACACGCTCAGGGCCCGGAACAGAAACTGGTACCTGCTGGATGATCTGACGCGGTGCACCTGTATGGAGGTCATTCACATTCACCGAATTATCGGTCGCAGCAAGCGCAGCAGTGACGGGAAGAAGCAGCGTCACACACGCAATCGCAGAACTGAGGGGTATTCGTGTATTCATAGGAAGATGGGTATGTATATGAGTGATGTTTAATACTATTATACACTATTTTATTATTTTGTGCAATTGCTCTATATGCCTCCCACAAAGTCTTTAACCATAAAATAGAGCCAAAGCGTCATCAGTGTCACCCATACCAAGAGCACAAACGTCCACACGATGAATGAGGTACGACGACTCGCTGAAATCAATCGAAAAGCAATGACATACGCTAGAAAGAAACCAATCGGCCACACGAGTGTCGCGTAAATAGCGACAGGCCATGCCCACGCGTCCGAACGAGGAAATGTGAAAATACCGGAGTATCCGAAAAACCCGACCGTCCATTGCAGAATAAAATCCCCCACTGCCATCATCAAGGCTCCGGGGAGTCCCATCAGTGGGATAAAACCAAAGGCAGCCAAAGTCAAAGAAAAGAGCGCGACTATGATCACTCGAAACTGACCACGCTTATTGAAGAGGATCGAACGAATCATAAGGATGATTCTACTCCTGATCGTAGAGTGTCGATATGGTAGATGTGGAGTAGGTCAGCCCCCATACGCTCGATGTTAAAGACAGGTTGCTGACCTTCGAGTGCTGTCTCACTCGCCTCGCTATAACGTGTGATGAACATGAGGTAATCGAATCCTGGGGTGCAGCTAAATGTAAAATCTGTTCTCCACGGATACCACGTGGGAAGGAGTCCGCCAATCGGAACGCAGATTTCAGGATTTGGTTCGGCATTCAACGTAAGCCACTCGATCCCCTGTTTGTACGGCGCACCCCAGTATTCTATTTCCAGTTGATGATCCATTCCTTCTGGAAGCACTGCGCGCACGATTTCATTTCGATACGAACCCCCAAATGGATAGACGCTTGCGACCTGATGCAGCAGTGAAAAAAGTACGAGAGTCATAAAGATCACCCCTGCATAACGCGACCTCGCCCTGTTCCTCAGGAGCTCTAGGAGCTGCTGGAAGCCGTATGCAGCAATCAACATCAACGCTGGCAGAATGAAAAAGAACTGACGAATACCGTCATACCGAACGAGCCCCGGCTTCATGGAGAGGAGGAGCGGAAAGGCAACCCAGAGAACAATGAAGATCCACTGAATGCGGTCAGGTGACTTGGGACGCTTCAGCAGCGTTAGTGCACCAACCACGAAAAAGAAGAGAAGCAAGATCGGTGTTGCCATCACGAATTCTGCAGTCGTATAAAAAAATGGCAGATCCTTCCCAGCGTATTCAGTCCCAAGGAAGAGAACTTTGCCGGGCCAAAAGTCTGCAACCACGAAGAGTGTGAGTGATTCGATGAGAAGTGTTGGATGCATCCACGCACTCGGCCAGAATAAGTAACTGCTTAGAGCAAAACAGACGACTCCGCACACAACCGTTTTCCATTCTGCTCTGAGTCCACGGGAGATCCCAGACCGATCACGAAGCCACAGAAGGTAGGTGACGAGAAAGACAGGTGCCATCAACATCGCACTCACCTTGAGCGCATACGCTAGCCCAAAAGCGACCGAAGCGAAGAGAAAGTCGCGGCGCCTTCCCGTCTTCAGTGCGCGAACGAAAAAGAGGGAAGACAGCAAGATCCCGACCATGAGAGGAATATCTTTGGGATTGTAGTGCGCGTGTGCGATGAGCTGCGGAAAGAGTACGAAGAAAACGACCGTGCTAGCCGCTATCCGCCAGCCGCTAACCGCCTTTGCGAGTAAAAAAACCAATCCAACGCCCACGCTCACAGTAAAAATATTGAGCACATGATTCGCAGCAACAAATCGCATCCATCCATTTTCGTACAGAAACTCGGAGAGGAGGTAATTGCAGAGATAGTAGAGAGGTCCGTAGTACATTCCTTTCCCCGGCATGAGTGAAATGGCAGAGAACTCTCCGGTCTTCCAGTAGAGGAAAAAGAGCTTGCCCCAGTTTCTGTGCAGCGGCTCATCCCAAGTCACTCCGTACTCAGCAATCTGCGAAAACTGCACCAAAAAATAGATGAATGCGATAAGGGTCGCGATTGGGAGGGGCGATCGAAAGAGAGCACTGAACCGAAGCATGACGGACATCATGCTAACACAAAAAAAGACTGCCAGATCTGGCAGTCTTTTAATGTCAGTGACGATGAAGACTACTCGACAACTGTCGTCTCAGCAGAGGCACCGCTCTTTGCAGCGTCACGTGCCTGCTTTGCTTGGAGCATGAGCTCGCAGAGCTTAGCTACACGAGCAGGAAGTTCGCTGGAACAAGAACCATTCTCGATTTGGGTGCGCAGCATCTGACCGAGAGGCTGTCTTGTACCTTGTGCTGACTGCGTTTCGGCGTCACTCGATGGCACGGTCGATCGAACACGATTTTCAGAACGACGCTCTTGGACACGTGTACGTGTATTCTGCCTACTTTCCTGACGAGTGCTACGTATCAGACGACTCACAGCACTGCGTGTCGACATATCGACTGTCGCTGTATCAGTGGTACCAGTCTCCGATGATCCATCAAGCACTGCTGCACGTGGAAGATCGAACATACGTCGAGCAGGACGTACTGTCTGGGTTGCCGTGGAGGAATCGGTTGTCTCTGCCGTTGCCATCGCATCGACCGAGACTGCACCTGCAACTGTAATAGTGACTGCCATGACAGCAAGCGCGTACGTCGCAAACGATTGCGTGGAATGAGGATGTTTCTTGGACATAGAAGAGTGTGTGGGTATGGATATAATATGTATATTTTACACTATTTTTAGTTTTTAGCAAATATTGATTTATGGGTCTATTTGAAGCGATTTGCGATAGAATTGGCTGTAGTCAGGAGCAGGCGCATTCGCTACTTGGTACAGAATGATCGCCGAGCAAGCAGTCGACCAAAGAAGGAGGATGAGTGCCCACACTTTCCACTGCGTTCTGCGTGATGATTGGTGGTATCGACGAAATGCGAGCACGTATGCAATCGGGAGAAATGGTGCAAGCGATAGCGTCATCAAAATAGCGGCACCCCATGCGTAGTCACTGCCAGGCAGAGTGTAGAGAGTCGGGAATCCAAACCAGCCAACAGCCAGCTGAAGTACTGTACTCCCGATCACGAGCATGACACCGCCAGGAAGTCCCATACCTGGAATCAGACTCAGCATCGTCATGAGAACACTCATCAAAATGACGACCCAGATCTTGAATGATCCGTGCCTATTCAACATCCAGCGAAATGCACTCATGCGGAAGGAGCCAAACCGGTTGCCTGGAAGACTGCGTGCAATGTTTCGGAAGCTCTTTCAGAAGCTTTCTTCGCGCCTTCAGCCAGTATCGCTGCAACTTCCTTTGGCTTCTTCTCCAGCGCTGCTCGTGCCTCTCGCATTGGTGAAAACACATCCATATACGTTTCGAGCAGCATCTTCTTCGCATCACCATAACCGAGTCCCCCTGCTTTATATTTCGCTGCCAGATCTTTCTGCTCGCTCTCGGACAAAAATAATCGATGAATCTTGAACACGGTGCATGTATCGGGATCTTTCTTCTCTTCCACTCCTTTGGAATCGGTGACGATACCTGAGATCGCCTTCTTGATTACTTTCTCGTCTCCAAAGAGTGGGATCGTATTGCCATAGCTCTTACTCATCTTCTGACCGTCGGTTCCGGGAACAACGGCGACATCATCCATAATCTTCGGCTCGGGCAATGTGAAGACAGTATCAAATGTGTTATTGAATTTTATTGCGATATCACGAATCATTTCGACATGCTGTTTCTGGTCCTTTCCAACTGGAACAGTGTCTGCATGGTACAGCAGGATGTCTGTTGCCATGAGCACGGGATACGTGAAGAGACCAACAGAAGCAGTGATCCCCTTCTCCACCTTGTCTTTGTAACTCACAGCTCGCTCCAAGAGTCCCATCGGTGTGACGGTGGAGAGGATCCACGCGAGCTCCGCGTGAGCTGAGACATCGGACTGGTAAAAGAGTGTCGTCTTCACCGGATCCAATCCGCACGCGAGGAGATCGAGTGCGGCATCTACTCTGTACTGACGAAGTTTCTCGGCATCCTGCACAGTCGTTAGTGCATGTAGATCAGCGATGAAGTAAACGCTATCACTGGCACTCGCTGCCAAATCCAAATTGGGTTTGATGGAACCAAAGTAATTCCCAAGGTGCAGTGTGCCCGATGGCTGAATAGCAGAGAGGACGCGCATAGCAGAAAGTGTACATCACTCTGACTTGCTCTCACAGAAGAGCCAAAAGTATTTTGGATCTACACTCGCACTGTTTCGGTCAGCCTCTCTGGGATATTAAAAGTTGACAGATGAACAAATATAATTATAGTGTTAATCATAGATCTCACGATCTTTGCTCCGGTGTGGACATTCTAAGGGTCTCTCTATAGACCCACCTGTTAAGGTCTGAGCTACGACCTTGACTCTCCCAAGCTCTACACCGGGGCTTTTTTAGTATGTACACCAATGTATAAAATTCTATACAATGCGTTCAGGTTCAATTCTGTTGTTCCTTTCCTCCACCTTGGTGCAAGTCCTTCAGGAAGAAGGAAAGTCTGACAAAGTACGAGGCTCGATGTGGGATGCGACTACGAGCTAGGAAATGTCCGACAATGGGTGTGTTCGTTACGCCCACACTCCACGCACCAAGGTGGAGTTTTTTATACTATCGAAGACTCTCGAGTGCTTTATCAAACGCAATTGGTCTCTTGCACACGATGTGCACCTCTTCCTTCGTGACCGGATGTGGGAAACGAATCTCGGATGCATGCAGCAAGAATCGTTTCATCTTGAGTCGCCTGCCGGTGCGTTGATTGGCACGCCTGTCGCCGTACTCGTCATCCAGCAGAAGAGGGTGACCGATGCCTGCCATGTGTCTACGAATCTGATGTTTCTGCCCTCGCTCGAATGTCAGTTCCACGACTGCTGCGCCCTTGAGAGGAGTGATGACACGATAGTGTGTCTCCGCCTCCACCTTTCCACGACCGCTTCTGGGAGTGAGTGGAATGCGAACAGTGTCCGTCTTCTTCGTCGGGAGCCCAAAAATAATCGCTTCGTATGTTTTCTTCCATCCGGCAAAGACCGAATCGACAATCGTCTTGAGTACACCGCGTGTCTTGGCAAACACGACGATGCCCGAAGTTTCGAAGTCGAGTCTGTGAATCGGAAAGAGTGATGGTCGATCCTCTTTTAGAAAATCGAGCAGCGGCAATCTATCCACTCTCCCCTGTCCTTTCACGACCAACTCTCCACTCAGCTTATTCACAGCCAAAAGCCACTGATCTTCATAGAGGATGCGGCGTGGGTCGAGAGGCACGAGGGATAGAGTACAGGATGATTACTTGTCTTCGAAATCACCCATGGTGTCTGGATCGACTCCTGTATCGATGGGCTCAAATCCAGTCTGCATCGCACCACGAAGACGCTTGCCGGTAGCCTTTTCAAGATCTGTGATCTCACGAACATTCAGAGGCCGAGGAAGATCGAATGCGCCATCATTCACATCATCGTAACTGAGCCCTAGTTCAAGTAATGCCTCCTGGCGGTAGTGTTCCTGAAAGGTGCGACAGTCCTCAGCGAGTACAATAGGAAGAAACTTCACACGATTGGAAACAGGATCAAATCCTGCTGTCTCAGCAGCAACCTTTGCTCGCGCTACAAGAGGTTTGCGTTCTTTCTCTATGGAAGCACCGAGATTAAATTCTGGAGCAGAACCTGTTGCTTGAAGAGAGGAATTAGTCATAAAATCATTATATCACTTTATAGATTTAACGCAAGTACCTACTTGAGTGTGGTGTGGGCGATACTGGACCTGTCTACCGGCAGGCAGGCCTGCACACCGTAGGTGTGTTCGAACCAGTGACCTTTTCCGCCTATGGCGGATGAATCGAACGCTCTAACCATCGGCCTAGGCCGATAATCGTCCTTACGGATCCAAAAAAGTGTATAGCAAATCAGACTGCAAGAGGAGTGAGTGGTGCTACAATCTCCCTCGATGACGACATCACTCCTCATCGTCTACACATCAACTTCGGGTCACACCGAGTTCGTCGTACGTACTGTTGTAGAAGCGCTGGAAAAAAGCGCCCCGAATCTGCGTGTCCGAATGCAGCGAGCTGAGAACACGAAGCCGGAGGAACTGACCAGCGAGGACGTGCTCTTGCTTGCGTGCGGATCATGGAATACAGGCAATATAGAAGGTCAGATGAGTCCCTTCATGCACGAGCTACTGGCCGTGAGAGCAGCGGAAACCAAGTTAGGAGGACAGAAGTGTGCCGTGATCGGACTGGGTGATAAGCGCTACTACTACACTGCCAGAGCTGCCGAAAAGATGGCAGAGTTCGTGACGTCGCACGGAGGAACGATGGTGCTGCCACCACTCAAGGTCATCAATGATCCTTTTGACCAAGAAGAGAAAATCAAGACGTGGACCGAAGAGTTTCTGTCTTCCATTTCAGTAAAAAACTAATGCAAAGAGTCTCGCTCAAAATCACCGGCCAACCTGCGCACCTCGCGTTGCTCGGCGCTTCGGCAGGCGGGTCACTCAGCTCTCACTTCATTCTGTCATGGTAAGAACATCTTTAAAAATCGTCGGCGCGTCGGGGCAAGGCATCGATAGCATTGGTGAAGTGGTCGCGAAAGCGCTGAAGCGTGCAGGTTACTGTGTGTTCGGCTACCGCGAGTATCCGTCACTCATCAAAGGTGGTCATGCGAGCTATCAACTCGATTTTTCTGATGAAGAGATCCGAAGTACAGAGACAACCGTGAACATCGTGATCGCACTGAACCATCACGGGCTGGAAATCAACGTGCCGGACCTGAAAGTCGGTGGCATCCTGATTCATTCCACGGAGTCGTGGAAGTTTCCAAAGGAAATCGAGACACTCATCAAGGAGCGAGACCTCAAAATCATTGAGTTCCCCGTCGAGAAGATACTAAAAGAGATGAAGGCGAAGCCGATTCTGGGGAATATGCTTCTGACGTCGTTCGTCTGGGCGATTTTGGGACAGAAAGCCGATGCGCTAAAGGAAATGGTACGAGAGCGGTTCGCGAAGAAGAAGGATGTACTCGATGTGAACATGCTCTGTATCGACACGGGCACGGCTGAGCAGAAAAAGCACGACGATCTGCACGTCCCACTCCCAAAGTCGAAGAAGAAGTGGGCAGAACACCTGCTCATTACTGGAAGCAAAGCGATGGGACTGGGTGCGGTACATGCTGGTGTGCGTCTCTATGCAGGGTACCCCATGACACCATCGAGCCCCCTACTCTCGTACATCGCTGGCATTCAGAACGAGACGGGGATGGTGATCAAGCAGGCAGAAGACGAGATCACCGCTGCACAGATCGTATCGGGCGCGATGCTGATGGGCACGCGCGCGCTGACAGCGACATCGGGAGGCGGCTTCGATCTGATGAGCGAAACTGTGAGTCTGAATGGCATCATCGAAAATCCATCTGTCTTCGTCCTCGCACAACGTCCAGGACCTGCGACCGGACTACCGACGTGGACCGGACAGGGCGATCTGCTCATGGCGATCCACACTGCGCACGGCGAATTCGCCCGCTGTGTCATGGCAGTATCGGACTCGACTGACGCATTTCATCTGATGAACGACGCGTTCACGATCGCCGAGGAGTATCAGACACCCGTCATCGTACTCACGGACAAACAGATCGCCGAAGCGCTCTACACCGAAGCGCCGTACAACCAAAAGAAAGCGAAGATCAAGCGGGGAAATCTGGTCACTGATCCCGAGAAACTGAAGAAACTGAAGTCCACCGACCGCTATAACCCCGATGCCAAAGACGGCATCTCTCCACGCTGGCTACCAGGATCACTCGCAGCGACCTATGCAGCGCAAGGAGACGAACACTCAGCAGATGGAACGGTAGACGAGTCGAGCAGTAACGCGATTAAACAGATGGATAAGAGACTAAGAAAGATGGCGGCACTCAAGGCAAAGCTACCTGAGCCATTGCTCTACCGAGAAGCAAACGACAAGTGGCTAGTGGCTAGTGGCATCGATACTGATCTCGATGTTCTCCTGATCGGCTGGGGCAGCACGAAACCCGTGGTTCTCGATGCCCTTCAAACTTTCAAACCTTCGAACCTGCAAGCCGCCTACCTCCACTACACCTACCTCTGGCCAATCAAAACCGATTTCCTACAGTCGCTCGCACTGAAAGCGAAGAAGATTGTGGTAGTCGAAGGCAATGCCACGAGCCAACTCAGCATGCTCCTTAAGCAAGAGGGTGTCAGGATCGATCACGAAATCCTGAAATATGACGGTCGACCGTTTTTCGTAGATGAACTGCAAAGACACATTGAGGAAACTCTTTCCACTGCGGTTAGCCCCCGAATTAATTCGGGGGCTAACAATCGTTCTTCTTAGAGAAATGGAGCACATCTTCCCCGCTACTCGCTAATCGCTACTCGCCCTTTCATGCCCATCCCTCTCGACCCCGCCGGCTCACCCTCCATGAAGGACTACCACTCCGAGAACCGTTGTACGTGGTGCGACGGCTGCGGCGACTACGGAATTTGGACAGCTGTAAAACAGGCACTCGTGGAACTGAAGATTCCTCCACATGAGGTGCTCATGTGTTTCGATGTCGGTTGTCACGGCAACATGTCCGATAAGCTGATGGGCTACCGCTTCCACGGTCTGCACGGTCGCGTCATTCCGTTTGCAGCGGGAGCCAAGATGGCAAACCCAAAACTACCTGTGCTCGCCTTCGGCGGCGACGGCGCCAGTTTCTCGGAAGGGATCGGGCATCTCGTACACGGGATCCGCAGTCAATACCCTATCGTGTTCATCCTGCACAATAACGGGAACTATGGGTTAACGACTGGGCAAGCGAGCTCGCTCACACCCACAGGACAACCGATGAACACATCCCCAAACGGCATCCCGGAGCAGACGCTCAATTCCATGGACTTCGTCTTCTCGCTCGAGCCCACGTTCGTCGCACGCGCATTCAGTGGCGACATCGCACAACTGACACAGATCCTGAAAAGTGCCATCGGCCACCGCGGCTTCGCATTCGTCGATGTACTGCAGGCATGCCCGAGCTACAACAAATTCGCCACACACACGATGCTCATGGACCGCGTGTACAAAGTGGAGGACGAAGGGCATGACCCGACGAACAAGGAAAACGCTCGACGCATCGCGATTGATACGTCGAAGAGAATCTCCACGGGCATCCTCTATCGTAATGAAGAAGTGCCGAATTTTATCGAGAGATTGGTTCCGAGGCAGAATGTAAAAACGACTCCGGTGGAAGAAGTAGTGCTACAGGATGTGACGAAGCTGATGGAGGAGTTTGTGTAGAGCGGTCGCATTCTGCACTTCCGTATGAAACGTCGCCGCAATCACGTTCCCTTGCCGTACGAGCACGGGTACACCGCGAAATCTGGCGAGCACCTCGACATTCTTGCCGGTGCTCGTTATTTTCGGTGCACGAATGAAGGACACAGGAATATTCTTCCCCTTTAGCTTGATCAGCGCCTCGAAACTCTCATGCTGTGTACCGTAGGCATTACGTTCTACCGTGATGTCGATGAGTCCCAGTGTCTTCGGAGAATTTTTCCCCATCACTTTTCTTGCAAGCAAGATAGCACCAGCACATGTGCCAAGAATTGGCATCCCCTGCTTCACTCTTGCTGCAATTTCTCGGCTCATTTTCTCTTCTTCTAAGAACTTCGCCATCACTGTGCTCTCCCCACCGGGGATAATGAGTGCATCTACTTTTTTTAGGTCCCCAAGCGACCGAACCTCCATCGCTTGCACTTCCATGGAAGCAAGAACATCCATGTGTTCCGCGAAGTCTCCCTGAAATGATAAAACTCCGACTGTCATAGATTGATTGTACATGCACCTCACCCCCTGCTCACTTCGTGTGCTTCCCCCTCTCCGAAAAATTTCTTCGAGAAATTTGTATGGAGAGGGGGTTAGGGGGGTGAGGTGCGGAGTAAGGACCTACCAGCCACGCTGCTGCATCTGTTCTCCCAGCTTGTCGATTTCTAGTCCCGCCATTGCAGGTGGCAGGCCCGTAGATACTTCCAGTAACCTCTTGGCATCTTTGAAATGCACCGTCGCCTGTACGATCGCTTTCGCTGTCTTCTTTGGATCTTTGGACTTGAATATCCCAGAACCCACGAATACTCCTTCAGCACCCAGCTCCATGAGCAGCGCCGCATCAGCAGGAGTGGCAACACCACCCGCAACGAAGGTCACAACAGGCAGTCGCTTCAGTTTTTTCACCAGCAGAACGAGTTCGAGAGGTGAACGCTCTGCCCGAGCATAGTTTTTGAGCTGTGCTGGCGACATTTTTTGTAGTGTCGCGATTTCTCCATGAATGAACCGTAAATGTCTGACTGCTTCAACGACATTTCCCGTGCCCGCCTCACCTTTTGTTCTGATCATGACAGCTCCTTCGTTGATACGACGCAGTGCCTCACCCAAATTGGTAGCACCACAGACGAATGGAGTCTTGAACTGCTTTTTCTCAACATGATGAAACGGATCAGCAGGAGTCAACACCTCAGATTCGTCGATGAAATCGACCTTGAGAGCTTCGAGAATACGCGCCTCTGCCGTGTGTCCGATGCGCACCTTCGCCATGACCGGAATGGAGACGACTTTCTGAATCGCAGCAATCATTTTCGGGTCACTCATACGGGCAACTCCGCCCTGCGCTCGGATATCGGACGGCACGCGCTCCAGTGCCATCACCGCTGACGCACCCGCAGCTTCTGCGATCTTGGCCTGCTCGGCATTCACCACATCCATAATCACACCGCCTTTCAGCATCTTCGCGAGATCTGAGCCGGTGCGGTTACTGATAGTGAACATGGGGCTACGCTTTCTTCGCCGCAGTCACGAATTCGGTATCGATCGAGAGTCTGCTCTCTTCGGGAAGGATCTGACCTTGGTACTTGCTGCCCGGCTTCATGTTGTATGGCGTCTCAGCGGGGCTGCTCATCATTTCGAATGCCAGCTGACAGATGCGCATGCCAGGATAGAGCGCGACTGGGAGGCGGTTTAGATTACTGATCTCGAGCGTGATGGTGCCGGAGAAGCCAGGATCCACGAAGCCGGCAGTGGAATGCACGATGATACCCAGGCGACCAAGGGAACTGCGACCTTCGACACGAACAACCAGGTCATCTGGAACCGTGATAATCTCACGGGTGACACCAAGAATGAATTCTCCCGGCTGAACGATGAAGGGTTCGCCGTCGGCTACTTCGATGACACGCATATTCTGGGCAAAGGTCTTTGGATTTTTGGGATCGAGGAGTGCGTAGCGGCTGTGTTCGTACACTTTGAAGACGTTTCCGAGCCTGAGATCCATGCTACTTGCATGAATATGGGCATTGAGGTCACCCGACGTTGCTTCCACCTTCACTCTGCCGGCGGCAATAGCTGCTTTGATGTCGCGATCTGACAAAATCATAGGATCCAGAGCGTACCACATCGTCGTTGGAACTCAAGGAGTGGAAATCTGCAAGGGAAAGCGAGGTGCATCGTCTTTGAATTTGCTAGAATACGAAGCCCCATGGTCCAGATGGCCACCAGCTCTAACGGCAATGAGTTCAATGACCGGTCCCTCGACACCAAAACTGTCGATCCGGCGATGTTTCAACGAAAACGGATGCTGGATCAGGCTCTGCATCAGTACATCTCAGTCATGCAAAGAACGGGCATGGCAAATGCCTCGAACGTGCAGGGCATGCGCAGTTGGGTTGCAGATGCAAAGCTGACGGATAATGCCTCCGAGGAAAAGAGCATCGTGCACCGCGAGGAATTTTTCAGAAAGTACGACGGTAAATGGGTTATTGAATATGGAGAGCAAATCTACGATTCATTCTTCGGACAATTGAATAAAGCTGCACCGTACCTTTCCAGGGCATCGTATGACCGATGGGTGAGGGATCGCTTCAAGAATCCTGCGATAGGCATCATCGAGAAGAAGTACTGGATCGAGAAACAGATGCCGACCTTTGTCGAAAACTGGATTGCTGTTGGTAAAGAGCGCGAAAGCATCCTCAAGAATCCTGCATTGGTTGATGCAATAAAAATGGATCCAGAGTTAGGACTTCTGAAAGATAAGGAGAAGTTCCTGGATCTGCACTACGACAAAAAGAAGGGTCTGATCAAGCTTGCGAATGCATCGATCCTGTCACTCAAAGGAAAGCGGCAGGCACTCTACGCGCAGACCAAGGTGAAACTGATGGGTGCAGTGTCGCAGGGCACTCTGGCTGCAGGGAAAGTCGGCGGATGGATGCAACGCATTTTCGGCGCAAACGGAACAACCGAGCAAATTGATACATTTGTGAATGGATCTGGCTTGGAAACGCTGGAAGATCTGATCGCCAACTGGGCTGCAGTGAAGCAGCGATACGATCATGTGAAAGGAAAGATCGCAAAGGGAGGAGAAGCCGATGCCTCGCGTGGATTCACGCTCCTATCTGAATCACAATTTTTGTCTCTGCACTACGACACACGAGTGAAGTACGTAGAAGAGGCGGAGCGCCGCGTTGGTGAAGTGAACGATGTCGAAACCGAGAACCCGATTTTCATCCAGATCAAACACGCGATGGATATTCGTGATTGGGACGCGGCTGACGATATGATTTTGAAGGCACGTACTCTCGGACTCTCTGGCACCGAAAAAGAGCGACTGAATTCCATGGACCGTCTGGTGAAACAGTTTACAGGTCGCAAGGAATCGACGGAAAACATGTCCAATGTCACCGAGGCTCGCGACCGCATCGATCAGATCGTGACCGAGATGGCGTCCAGTCATCCGGAGCTGCAATCGATGGTCATGAGACTGCTTCGTGGCCCAAACGCCAATCGTTCCATTCACCAGTTCCGTTGGATCGTGTACAACAACAAGTGGTGCAGGACGCACGGTTATCTGAACCAAGACATCGCACGAAAGGGTGCCAGTACAGAAAATAAGGAATTGATGAAGGAGCGAAAAAAGAACAACTTGGACATCGGACGAAATGACGTACTGGATGGCGATACTGCAACAGGCGCGTTTATTCGCAAAGACGAGCACGCCAATCACAAGGCAACGCTCTTGCATGTGAATGTCTCGGATGGAGCTGCCAACAGCACGGTCGCCGCAAAAATGGAGAAGGAACAGGATCCACGAGTACTCTACTGGATGACCTTTTGCGGCACCGATAGTAATGGCGATCCAAAGAGTGATAACTGGCACAATGATCTCTTCTTCATGCTGACCGAACTCCGTGGACATGCAAAAACGCTGAAGAAATCAGGATTTATGTACGACAGCCCTGGTCGTCCTCTCGTCGGCTTGAACTAAACGCATGATCGAGGCATGATACTGCGCTATGAAACACCTTCCTTTCATCATCCTCACAGGCGTTATCCTCACATCCTGCGGAGGAAACACGACATCGATTGCAAACGAGAATCAAAACCCACTCACTGCCGCTCGCTACGGTGACGAGCGTGCTGACGCGCTTGCCAATCTGATCATCACCGCCGACCCGATCGTCGAAAAAGACGGCATGCGAGAGAAGATCCAAAAGGAGATCGAGCAAGCAAAGAACATCGGAAGTGCCGCGCGCACGGAACTGAGTGTGGGTTCCATGGGAGCACTGATTCCAATCACTGATGATGCCAGTGGTTTTGTAGCGTTGATCGATACGACCCTCTACTTCTCGTCTGACTTCTTCGTGTCACCAGGGATGGATATGCGTGTGTATCTGACGACTATTGTTGATCCACGAGACGTACCGTTCCCGGACGAGAGTGCGATCAATGTTGGTGTGCTACAAAGCGTCTACGGAGCACATTCGTATGGACTGAGTGACGACGTCACAGAAAAAGATCTCCGCACGGTTGTTCTGTACGACCAGGGACTAGGTCGTATCGCGAGCTTCGCTCAGCTCAGTAAGCGTTAGAGTGGCACTGCTGCTGCCTCAGTAGCTGCAGCGTCGATTGCAGCCCCCAATTCCTCTACGGAGCTACCAACCTTCTTCCCGTTGACGTAGTAGGAAGGAGTACCGTTGACGCCCATCTTCTGACCCTCTGCGTAATCAGCCAGAATCGTGTCTTCTTTGATGTCGGATTCGATGCAACGATCGAAAAGAGCCGAGTCGAGCTTGAGCGCTGCTCCCCACTCTCGGAGTGCTGCACTCTTGAGTGACGACTGATTTGCATAGTTCATATCCACAAATTCCCAGAACTTGCCCTGATCAGCTGCACACTCTGCTGCTTCTGCTGCCTCCATGGCATATGGGTGGATCCCGCGAAGTGGGAAGTGCATGAATTCCAGTCGAATACTGTCACCATACTGTTCAAGGAGTGCCCCATTGATTTGTTCATGCGCTGCCTTGCACGCCGGACACTGCAAATCCGCGAACTCCTGTACGAGGACGAGTGCGGAAGGGTTACCCTTCAGAGGTCGTGACGACTCCGCAGAGAGTCCTGTCGTATCGACGCAGGCGACAAGTACGAGTGACAGAGTGAGAGTAATGAAGGGGAGGCGCATGTAGTAAATGGGGAACGGACTCAAATAGTGTACCCATAAACTGGAGAGTATGCAGTTCCAAATAGTGGCTAGTGGTTAGTGGCTAGAGCTACTGAAAAGAAGTGCTAACCACTAGCCACTAACCACTTGCGTTTTGCCCCGTGCTATACTCCCCTCCTCTATGGCTCTCTATCTGACGTACAGACCAAAGGCGTTCGCAGATGTCGTCGGACAGGACCATATCGTCACGACACTAGAGCGTGCGGTTGAATCAAGACAGGTGTCGCACGCGTATCTGTTTTCGGGAACGCGCGGAACAGGCAAAACATCGGTCGCTCGCATCCTTGCCAAGACTATTTTGCTCCAAGGGATCGATGATGCTCTGGTGCGTGGCCACATCGAGAAAGGATTGGAGGACGGATCGTTTGTGGATTTGATCGAGATCGATGCAGCGAGCAATCGTCGCATCGACGATGTGCGTGATTTGATCGAGAAAATCGGTTTCTCCCCCTCGGTCAGTAAAGCGAAAGTCTACATCATCGATGAAGTTCACATGCTCACGAAGGAAGCATTCAACGCGCTCCTCAAAACTCTGGAAGAGCCACCTGAATACGCCTTCTTCATTCTGGCAACAACGGAAATCCACAAAGTGCCAGATACCATCCAGTCACGCTGCCAACGCTTTCTGTTCAAGCGTGTCAAAGATGAGGACATCGTCCGTCGCCTGCAGTTCATCATCGATCAGGAGCGTCTGACAGTCGACCGCGACGCGATTCGTGCGATCGCACGGCACGCCGGGGGCAGCTTCCGTGACGGCATCTCGCTTTTGGATCAGCTACGCACACTTCCCAAAGTGACACTCAGCGATGTCACTGACCGCATCGGACGAACGTCCACCCAGTTCATCGAAGATATTGTCTCCGCAATTGGAAAAAAGGATCTAGAAACTATCGCTCGTGTCATCGAGGATATCGATAATGCTAACGTACCTGCCGACGGAATCGCAGCTGACCTTCTGACACTCATTCGCGAGCACATGCATACGGCAATCGAGAAGCGTGAACCTGTGCACACATTTTTGACGATGACGGACACGCTCCTCGCAGCACTCCGCGATATGCGCTCGTCCCCGATGCCGAGCCTGGTCCTGGAGAGTGCGCTCGTGCGTCTGTGTGATGTCTATAACACTGAAGAAGGAAAGGTGTCACCCAGTCTCCAGGTTCGTCCAAGCGAGCAGAAGAAGGTAGCCGAGAAGCAGGAAGTAAAAACCCAGGCCCCTCAGATGGAAGAGAAAAAATCCGAAAGTACAATCGTGCAAGCACCGGAGTTCACTCGCGAATCGGTACAGTCGCTCTGGACGAGTGTTCTGAAGGCACTACCTTCTCCCGCAGTGCGCATGAGCCTGAAGGATGCGACTATCGGCATGGTGGATGGTCATACAATCGATCTCGTTTTCGCATCTTCCTTTCATCGAGAAAAAGTCGCTGACACAATGAATAGTCGTCATGTGGAGGATGCGCTCCTGGCTATCATGAAACGTCCTGTTCGCATTCGTTGCGTGCTGGAGCGCGATCAAAAGCGCACTGCCCCTGGGCCAGACACCGACCTCGTAGAAGCAGCGGAGGAAGTGTTTGGAAGTATATAGTTTTACGTCGCTGTCTCTTTAGACTTCGATTTTTTTTGCTCCACTTTTTTCTAAAAAAAGTGGAGAATAATAATGTTCTACCCCTCGAATACTGATCACATGGCTGACAAGGCACACTTCCGCCAGGCAATGAAAGAGCGTCTCGCACGCATGAGCGAGAACGATCGTCGTGTCGAGAGCCAGATCATCGTGAGGGAACTCAAGAAAATAATCGAAGACACACGGCCTCGCTCGATCGGTGTGTACATTCCTTTTCGTGACGAACCAAACATCCGACCACTCATCGAATGGCTTCTGGAAGAGAAAAAAGAGGTATCCATGCCACACGTCGAAGGATCAACTATGACCTTCGTGCACGTTCGTTCACTCTTAGACCAAACGACAGGACCACTCGGGACACCCGCACCCAAGGAAGCGGAAATGGTGGACGAGTGTGCAATCGATCTAGTGCTCGTACCCGGTCGAGCCTTCACGCCCAGAGGGGAGAGAATGGGAAGAGGCAACGGTGGGTATGACAGGTGGCTCAGCGAGCAACGCAAACGCAACGAAAAGACACGAACTCTTGGCATCTGCTTCGACTGTCAACTGGTGCAAGAGATGCCGGTGGAAAAACATGATGAGAAGGTGGATGCGGTGTTGACAGCGACGAGGAAGTACGTGGTACGTAGTACGTAGTACGTTGTACTTTCGAAAGTGCCACAACACGAATGTTGCATACTACGTACTGCGTACAACGTACTACGTACATTGCCTTTCCAATCTCTCGCACCTCAATTCACCCTCGTGTATCATCCAGTCATGCCCACCTACACATCCCTCCAACACGATGATCCTGCTGTCTACGCTACTCTTGCGGGTGAAATGAAACGGCAAACAGAGGGTGTAGAGCTGATCGCATCGGAAAACTATGTCTCACCAGCTGTCATGGAGGTGATGGGATCAGTGTTCAATAACAAGTATTCTGAGGGGTACCCAGGCAAGCGCTACTACGGAGGGCAGGAATTCACAGATCAGGTGGAAACACTCGCGATCGAGCGAGCAAAGCAGCTCTTTGACTGCGAGCATGCCAACGTACAGCCACATGCAGGCGCACCTGCGAACGTCGCGATGTACTTCGCCCTTCTGGAACCAGGAGACACGATTATGGGTATGGATCTCAGCCACGGCGGACACCTGACACACGGTCATCCTGTCACGTACCTCACGAAAATCTTCAAGTTCGTCCGCTATAAAATGAAAGATGTTGAAACTGGTGAGATCGACTACGACGAAATGCGTGAAGTTGCGAAAAAAGAGAAGCCAAAAATGATTCTTGCAGGATTTTCTGCATACCCACGTGAACTCAACTACAAAAAAATGAAAGAGATCGCCGATGAAGTCGGTGCAGTCACCGTCGCCGACATGGCGCACATCGCAGGTCTCATCGCAGGTAAGGCACTCCGTAACCCTTTCAGTGATGGATTCGATGTCATTACGTCTACAACCCACAAATCGCTCCGTGGACCACGTGGAGGGCTTATTCTTTGCAGGCAGGGCGAGCTTGGGAAGAAGATCGATAAGTCAGTATTTCCCGGTTTCCAGGGCGGTCCCATCATGCAAATGGTCGCTGCGAAGGCCGTTGCATTTGGAGAGGCACTGAAACCTGAGTTCCGCGACTATGCACACCAAATCATCAAGAACAGTCAGCACCTCGCAAAGTTTTTTATGGACCGCAACGTAAAACTGGTGACAAACGGCACAGATAACCACCTGATGCTCATCGATTGCGTTCAATCCTTCGGTCTTGGCGGAGGTGAAGTAGAAAATCTACTCGATCACATCGGCATTACGCTCAATAAAAACATGATCGCGAACGATACACGTAAGCCGATGGACCCCTCCGGCGTTCGGCTCGGCACGCCAGCGATCACGACGAGAGGCATGAAAGAGAAGGACATGGAAACTCTTGGTGGATTCATGCTTGAAGCCATCGAAAAGCGCGCTGACGCATCAGCAACTGAGAAGCTGAAGGGTGCCGTTCGCGAATTCTGTCTACGCTTCCCTGTCCCTGGCATTACTGTCTAAAGATCATCATGAAGAAAGCAATGAAAAGCTTCGGCTTCGCTTGCTCGGGTCTCGTGCATGCCTTTCAGGAGGAACGCAATCTGCGTCTTTTTGCGCTACTACATGTGGTGATCTTTCTCGCCGCTGCCGTACTACGCATTCCTCTCCTGGGATGGGTCATCATCGTCGTCATGATGGGCATTTTTTTGATGACAGAGCTCTTCAATACTGCACTCGAGCGGATCGTCGATACGATTGATGACGGTGAGAAAAAGAGGCACGGCGGACACTTTCATATCGGTCTAAAGCAAGCGAAGGATACTGCTGCTGCAGCATCCCTGGTCGCGCTCATCCTGGAGTGTGTGATTTTGTGCTTCCTCTTCTGGCCGTTTATCTTCAGACCGCTCTGATGCTTCTCTGGCACGCACTTCTCCTCGGAATCGTAGAAGGAATCACCGAGTTTTTGCCGATTAGCTCCACGGCGCACCTGCTCCTGACCCAGAAACTGCTCGGGGTCCCCTTCACCGCCGATCTTGCGTCATTTGATATAGCCATCCAAATGGGGGCCATCCTGGCAGTCATCATTTCGTCAGGAAAACGATTCATCATCGAAAAAAGAATGATCGGTCTGGTCGCACTCTCTTTCGTGCCAACGGCACTCATCGGTCTACTGATGCATGACATCGTGACATCCGTTCTGTTCCAGAACACGAGCGGTATGCTCATCGCGCTTGTTGTAGGGGGACTCGTCATGATCATCGTAGAACGAGTGCTCCCACCCCGTACGCGTGAGCGTCTGACATGGAAAGATGCACTCCTGGTCGGGATTCTGCAGTCGATTGCGATGATGCCCGGTGTCTCACGTTCTGGAGCGACCATCATCGGAGCCATGCTGCTCGGAATTACACGCCGTGAAGCAGTAGAATTTTCGTTCCTCATCGCTATTCCGACGATGATGGCTGCGACCGGATTGGATCTCGTCAAAAATCCATCCATCCTCACAAGTGACCCCGTACCTTTTGCGATTGGTTTCGTGGCAGCGTTTGTCACCGCATTATTCGTCATCAAATGGCTACGCACATTCATTAGCACGCATGATTTCACTGCATTCGGTATCTATCGGATCGTGGTAGCCCTCGGCCTCTTCTGGATATTTGCGTAATCTGGACTCACTGATTACCAAAAGGGCGGGTAGCATCAGGAGAGTCTCTAGCAGGTATTTCACCATTCAATACCCGGCGCCCTGCGAGTCGCCGTCGTGAGACTTCACGAGTCGAGCGCCTCGAGAGAGCGCCGCACTGCTTTGAAGAGTGATCCGAAGAGGATGAAGAGTGACGAGCCTGCCTGCCGGCAGGCAGATTTGCGGCGCGTCGCAAGACGAGTGAGTAGTCTCACAGGCGACGAGCACTGCGCCGGAACCTTTTGGCTCCACCTTTTCGGTTACGAAAAGGTGGAAAGAAGGAAATCGCTATGGCGCGGGATGCTAGAGCTCAAGGGTGTCTCACAAAAAGCCGATGGTTTACTGAAGGACTATAAAAATCGCAGGGGAGTCTACTGACTCTCCCCTGCGAAAAGATATCTTCAATGTACTAATCTGCGATACGCAGAGACGCTGTGAATGGCTCTAGGAGCGCTGCTCCGACTGGACTAGAGAGCGAGAGGTTCACAGTTTCCTGACTCTCGGAGACGCTGTCGGACACAACTGGAACTTCGAAGATCTTGCTCGTTTCCCCTGCGAGGAATGAAAGCGTGCCGCTTGTGGCTGTGTAGTCACTTGGGCTGATCGCTGATCCGTTTGCAGTCGCGAAGTTAACCGACGCAGCAGTGAGTGCCCCCACACGGTTTACGATGATCTTGGCCTTCCCTTGAGACTCGGTTACATCAAATGTTGCCGAACTAAATTTGACCGATCCGCTGCCGCTCGACGCAATCTCGTCATCATTGATCGTCGCTACTGCGGGTGACGTGCCGAGTACCGCACCACCAGTCGGAGTGCTCAGTGTCAGATTGAAAGTACGATTACCATCAACAGACGTATTATTGATTGTCGCAACAGTGATCGTCTTCGTGGTTTCGCCTGCTCCGAAAGAAACCGTTCCGTTCACTCCAGAGTAATCCGAAGAATCACCTGTGCCATCCGAAGTCGCGTAATTGGCGCTCACTGCAGCAGTCGTCGTTCCCGTGCGTTGAATCGTCACAGTGAGAGTAGCGCCCTCCAGAACGCCGTAGGAAAGAGCCGAGAACCCAATCGTACCTCCCGCTGCTGCAGAGCTGGAAGAGGAGCTGCTGGAAGAAGAGCTGGAGGTGTTTGGATCTTTGATGATGAGGAAAATATCGTTCGGAGTAGACAGGGTAAATGCACCTGTCGGATTCTTGAGTTTCAGTTGTACTGTCTTGTTTCCTGAAGATGACGTATTGTTCTTGATCGTGATATTCACCTGCTTACTGGTCTCCTTATTTGCAAATGAGAGCGTGCCGCTGATTGGATCATAGTCCTGACCTGAGATCGCTGTTCCTGATCCGAAGACGTAATCAATAGTCGCAGACCCCTGATTGCCTCCTGTGCGAACAATGGAGATCACTGCCTTGCCCGTTGCTACGTTCTTCTCAACCGTGAATTCGTTGGCTGAGAAACGAACAACACCTCCAGGATTGTAGGATGAGCTGGAGCTACTCGAGGAACTGACACTGCTCGCTGAGGATGACGAAGAGGACGAAGAGCGAGAGCTGCTTACTGACGAGCTAATTCCTTTGATCTCATCACGAAGGCGCTTGAGAAGCAAAGTGGTATCAGCACGAGTGATGAATTCATTGGGGCCAAAAGTCGTTGCAGTCTTGCCTTTGACGACACCCAGTTGATACATCTCTCCAATCGCTGCGTCTGCGTAGTGCGTCGAAGGCACATCCGTAAACACTGCGGAGCCGCGGATTGCGGCATGAATGGTAGAGAGTCCGACGCCAGACAGAAGTCCGACTGTGAACACTCCAAGAACGAGGAATGAAGTCTTACGCATAAGAAGAAAGCGGAAAAGAATGCACGCATTTTCGAGGAAGTAGGCTCTATGAGTCAATTGACAGGATAAAGGTACAGACGCCCCGCTGGGGAGTCTAGCGGCAGTCGCTGTCTGTTCTCGATACGCCCCAAACCGATCGCCTTCGGCTCTGGTTCGGGGCTACTCGAACAGACAGCAAATACGCCGACGCTCAGGGATGAATGACTTGAGAGTAATCGATTCACACTGTCACTTCGAGTAGTCCTGTACCGGAGCGAAGCGACTGGTACAGGGCGTAACAAGCTGGAGAGTATTCGATTCACACTGTCACTTCGAGTAGTCCTGTACCGGAGCGAAGCGACTGGTACAGGGCGTAACAAGCTGGAGAGTATTCGATTCACACTGTCACTTCG
>JBEBFT010000008.1:0-62900 GCA_040081825.1 Candidatus Peribacteraceae bacterium | reverse complement strand
TGTGTGTGGTCAGACGGTGACAAATACAGCGACGGTGACAACGACGACACAGGAGACGAATGCGAACAACAACTCATCGAGTGCGCAGACGAACTTTACGTGCACGACTGAGCAGGCTGATCTTATGATCACGAAGACAGGAGCAGCATCAGTTCAGTACGGATCCGAAATTGTGTACACCATCACTGTAAGAAACATTGGTCCCTCGGCCGCTAACTCGGTCATCGTCAATGATCCATTTCCAAATGGTCTCACGTATATTTCCGCCACCGGTGCGACGTGTAGTCAGGCTGTTCCAAATAATGGAACGACTGGCAACTTTGTCACCTGCGACCTAGGTTCTATCCAAGCTTCCAAGGAAAAGTCATTCACTCTGAAATTCGGAACAATTACTCCGTCTCCTTGTACGAACGGAAACGTCATCAACACGGCTTCAGTTAGTTCCTCTACTCCTGATCCAGTCAGTGCCAATAACTCAAGCTACGTAACGACAGCGCTCACATGCCCTGTGCAGAATACAGACCTGTCGATCATCAAGTCTGGACCTGCAACCGCAAGGTATGGCGAGAATGTGACCTACACACTTTCTGTACGAAACATCGGTTCGATCACCGCGAATTCCATTGTGGTCACCGACACATTCCCATCACAATTCACCTACCAGACTTCTGGAAGCTCATCGCAGTGTTCGCTCGCAACGTCGAATACCGTTCGCTGCACACTATCGTCTCTCGGTGCATCGCAGGAGACAGCTTTCACACTTGTCTTCCGTGTTCAGGACACTCCTTCATACTGCAGCAACACGACAGTGCAGAATAACGGGACGGTGAGTTCGGCAACCACTGATACTAATGCTAGCAACGACTCTTCAACAGTCTCAACGTCTCTGACATGTCAGAACGGTACAACTGATCAATTGACGATCACCAAGACAGATGGTCGTAGCTCGGTCTACACACGCGAGCGTCTTCGCTACACCATCACGGTTAGCAATCCACTCGGTACCAGCGTGCAGAATGCAACGGTCACGGATCAGGTGCCATCGGGCTTGAGCATTCTCTCTGCCTCCGATAACGGTAGCATCAGTGGTCAGCAGGTCACTTGGTCCAACCAGTCATTCGCTGCCTATCAGAGTCGCACGTACATCCTCGAAACTGAGGTATCCGACTCGGTGACAGACGGCACTGTACTCACCAACACAGCAACAGTCGGTACCAAGCAGGCGACTGACCAGACTACGGTCATCAAGATCCCTGACTACAACCCTCCACCATACCAGCCGCCATACTATCCACCAGTACAGCCGCCATACTATCCACCAGTACAGCCTCCTGTGTACTACCCACCGGTACAACCACCAACGTACTACCCACCTGTGCAGCCACCGGTCTACCAACCACCCGCATACTATCCACCAGTACAGCAGCCGCCAGTCGTTATCCAGCCTCCTCTGTACTCTCCACCGATCGTGCATCAACCCCCTGCCTACACGCCACCTATCCATATCTATCCTGAAACAGGAGCAGGTGACAGCGAGCTCTATGCAGACAGCGGGAATCAAGATCAGCTTCAGGTAATTGCTAATGGCAATACAGATGCCTCACCGTTCACAACTCTTTTCTACACCACGATGATCACATTACTGGCACTTGGATCGGCAGGAGCAAGTCGCTTCCTCACTGGTGGAGGCATGATGCTGGGATAACCGTTGAATTAAAAAAAGCCGTTCTGGGCGCCAGGACGGCTTTTTAGTTATTAGTGCACGATCCTCATGACCATAAAAAGCTTGAGAAAAATGCAAAGTTCTGGTAGTATAAGGGTTATGGCGAAATTTGATATCCTCATTGCCGAAGACGATACAGTCCTACGCGACCTGTATCTTAGAAAAATGAATCGAGAAAAGTACGATGTGCGTACCGCTGAAAATGGCCAGACAGCACTCGACATGATCTTAACGAAGGCACCAAATTTGCTCCTTCTGGACATCAATATGCCGATTCTGGACGGCTTCGAGCTCCTCGAAAAGCTGCCAGTTGACAAGCGAACGTTCCCTGTGATCATCCTCACGAATCTTGCAGATCAGTTCAATCGCGAACGCGGGGCAAAATTCAACGTCGCAGACTACTTCGTGAAGAAAGATATGACGGTAAAGATGTTGATTGAGATGATCGAAAAGCACGTAAAGTAACTCGCCCAAGACACCAGGAACGCTTACGAATGCGGTCTTTTTGTGCTATAATACAATGATTTGCTGAGTCTCACCGCGACTTCTGCAATGACTGTGCAAAAAACGGCGGTACACTAGATTCAATAGACTCATGATTCAGCTCCTCACCGTTCTCGGCATCACAGTTCTCAGCCTCGGTTCTGTATTGGGATTGTTCTTCTTGATGAGGCTTATGGCAGATAGAGAACGAGAGCAGACACTCGTCTTCTTGCAGATTCTGATGCCGAAGAAGGAAAGCAAAGATGATAAAGAAACTGACTCGGAACAATTCTCTTCAGGTAAAGACTTCAAAGAAGTCATCGGCGTCATGGATCACTTGTTTCAGAATCTCTCCAGTCTTCGGATCGGTGGCTTCAAGCGTTGGTGGAAAGGGTCACACAGTTTTTCACTCGAGTTCGCAGCCCTTGCAGGTGAGATCCTCACGTTCGTCGTTGCCCCTCGGCGCATCATCCCCATCATCGAGAAACAAATCACGAGCTTCTACCCTGACGCAGTGATCGATGAAGTTGAGGATTACAATATTTTCACGAAAGACGCGGTCACGACCAGTACGGCGCTGCATACCTCCAAGAGCTTCGTCTATCCCATCAAAACGTATCAGCAGCTCAAGAGCGATCCGTATAACGCGATCACCAATGCGTTTAGTAAGCTGAAGAAAGATGAGGGCGCGGTTGTGCAGATCGTCGTCAAACCGGCCAGCACTGGGTGGCAAAAGAAACTACAAAAAGAGGCGCAGAGTGTTATTAATCCGAAGAAAGGTGGCTCAGGATTCACGTGGTGGAACCCACTCACGTGGGTCATGACCCTCATCGACATGTTTACGTCATCTGATGATCAGATCGGCAAGGAATCGGCAGGATCATCCGATCGCGTCTCGCAAATGGTGGAGGAGCTCAGCAAAGCGATCGACGAGAAGGCAAACTCACCAGGATTCGATGTCACACTTCGCATTGTCAGTTCCTCGAGTGATCTCTCGCGAGCAGATATGAATCTGGAGGGCATCGTGAGTAGCTTCACACAGTTTTCGGATGTACGCGGTAATGGACTGAAGAAGAGCAAATATCACTCGCAGTCGCGACTCATCCACGATTTCATTCGCCGCACACCTCGTCGTACACTCCTGCAGCTTCTGACATGGAAACGGATGCTGCTTGGCACGGGAGAACTCGCAAGTATCTTCCATTTTCCAAGCATCAAGTACAACAAAATTCAGTCGATCAAATGGCAGAACTTTAAACTGAGCCCCGCACCGAACGGCATGCCAGAGGAAGGCCTGTTCCTTGGTCACAACACATTCCGCGGAGAGAAACAGAAAGTATTCATGAAGAATGAAGATCGTTTCCGTCACTTCTACATCATTGGTCAAACGGGAACTGGTAAATCGTCGATCATTCAGTTGATGGCTCGTCAGGATTTCAATCAAGGAAAAGGTCTTTGTATCATCGACCCGCACGGTTCACTCATCGAGGATCTACTTCCTTACATCCCCCGCTCTCGTGCGGATGATGTCATCTACTTCAACCCTTCAGACACTGAGCGACCGATGGGACTGAACCTGCTCGAAGGAAAAACTCCGGAGGAAAAAGATCTGATCGCACTGGACGCCATGAATATGATGGTGAAGATGTTCGGCGAGGAAATCTTCGGACCGCGTATTCAGGATTACTTCCGAAACGGTTGTCTGACGCTCATGGATGACGAGGAAGAAGGCGGTGCTATTACCGATCTCGTGCGTCTCTTCACCGACGATCAGTGGCAACAGTACAAGGTCACGAAGGTCAAAAACCCGATCGTTCGATCGTTCTGGGAGAAGCAGATGGCAGCCACAGGACAACGTGAAAAACAGGAAATGATCCCCTACTTCGCCGCGAAGTTTGGTCAGTTCACAACCAACACACTCATTCGCAATATCGTCGGACAGACGAAGAGTGCGTTTGATATCGCGGATGTCATGAATAATGGAAAGATCCTACTCATGAACCTGTCTAAGGGCTTGATCGGAGACATCAACTCGACGCTTCTTGGACTCATCACGGTGAATAAAATCCAAGTAGCAGCGATGCGTAGACAGCGTGAAGAAGCATCCAAGCGCCGCGACTTCTTCCTCTACATCGATGAATTCCAGAACTTCGTGACCCCAAGTATCGAGTCGATTCTCTCGGAAGCTCGCAAATACCGTCTGGGACTCATCCTCGCGCATCAGTATCTGGATCAGCTGGAAAAAGAGAGCAAGCTGGCAGGTGCTGTCAGCCTGAAGGGTGCTGTGTTCGGGAACGTGGGTACCATGATGTTCTACAAAATCGGTCCGCAGGATGCCGAGGTCGGATCCAAAGAAATGGCACCTGTCTTCAGCGAGCAGGATCTGGTAAACATGGAAGCATTCAAGGGATGCATGAAGCTGAGTATCGACGGTCAACCATCGCGACCATTCTCGATCGAAGTTCCGAAGCCGTGGCTGGAGAAATCCTATCCGAAAGACGCGCAAGCCGCAGAAGCATTCAAACAACTCTCGCGCCTCAAGTACGGACGAGATAAAGAGTTCGTGAGTCGAGAAATTCTCCGTCGTATTGGTACGTAAAGAGCGTAACCACAATTCGAAGTGGCCAATGGTTAGTGGCTAGCTTTGCTGCATCAACAAAAGTAACCACTACCTCCTCATCACTTATAGCGGTGATGCAAAACCTAGTATCAATCTACTTCTTCTTGTTTTTACTTTTTAATGCCTCATGAAAGTTCAGAATAGATGAATACACGTGACTTTGATCAAAATCGTTTGGTGTCCTTACCGAATCAAATACTCCAGCTTCTTGAGCTCTTTGTTTACTTTTCTCCAAGTGATAGCCAGTAAAACATATCCCTACAGAGCTTGGGTTCAATTTATCAAGCTTTCTTGCCACTTCTTTCAGAGTTTTCCCAGTTGCCACATCATCTTCACATAAAAGAATTTTCATTCCACTTCGAATGTCACATTGTCTCCCTGCGACTCGCCAGCGCGGATTAATTTCCCAGCGCCGATGATACTCAAGATAAACAACATTCTGATCAAGCACATGGAGATAGTTCGCAAGTGGCGCTCCACCATGCACAATGCCAATTGTGAGATCATAGTTCTCATCCACAAGTGTATATGCTGCGTTTGGGATGAGGGTCGAAGGATAACAAACCCTTTTCGTAGAAAGTTGGTGTGTTTGGCAATATCGTAGATATTCGTTACGGATTTCATTCAGCGCTGTTTCTACCTTTCCACGAAAAAGAAGTGAATTGGCTCCATCTTCGTGAGACGCAAAGTTTCCATGTTGATGTAGAACTAAATCGATTTCAGGTGGAGTCCCATGCTCTAATACTGGCAAACAGTAATCGACACCGATTGGAAAACCTTCTGTTTTCATTCTCCGGGATGTGTAGTCATAGATAGTGGTGTCATCCAAGCCTACTGCCACTAGAATTACTGTAATTTGGTAGGGAAGGGAATTGTCTAAAAACGATTGTGAGTGAGAATGCACAAGGTCTTGTAGCGCCTTTCTCTGGGCCTCTGTATCAGATAATTTGTACGCTTCTTTCAGTAGCATGACTGAACCTCCCCATCGACTTTGATTTTGAGCTATTGAAATAATATCGGAATGATCTTTCACTGCTGGCACTATTTCTGGAACTCTAGATAACACATCATGCTTAAACTGCCGCAGTACCTGCGCGGAAGCCTGCCGATCTTCATCGTATTCTTTTTGATCCATAACTTATGAACTAACACCATTTGGCAAAAATTAGTTTATAACGGACTTGCAAACACCAAATATCTCTCATCGATCGTGTCTGGCGGCCAGCAGGTGTACAGAATCAGCTCTTCGCCACGATCATTGGTCTGATAGGGAGTCGCATCATTCACAGCAACGGTGCGTTTCTCCGTCACTTGATAGGTATGCACCTTTCCTTGATGCGACACATAAATGAGCTCACCGATGTTCATCTTATTAATCGTTCGGAAAATCTTGGAGTACTCCGACAGATCCCACGGCACGTTGCTCGAGTGACCATAGACCATGACTTTGGCGCCCTCTCCGGGGAACCCAAGCAAATGACCAAGACCGTATGCTAGCGGTTCCAGCACACCATCCGAGGTAAACGGATCCTCGGGATGTGTGACGGTCATATCGTTAATTCCGAGTGTCGGGATAGTGATCGAGAACTGCTTACTAGAAGCAGGGATGCCTCCACCTCCGGACGATCCACCGGAAGGAATCGGATCATTGGAAACGAATGCGGAAACACCTGTCGTGTGCACAGTGCGCATGCGATAGACCATGTCGAAGAGCTGGCCACGCGTCATCGCAGCATTCAGCTGCAAGCGACTCCCCTGTCTAATGGCATTGCGTGCGAGAACCGTGCTGACAGGACCCGTATACCACTGACTCTGCTCGTTCGCGAGATCCGCAGATGTCGAGAATGAAACTTGCGCTGTCTTCTCATTGAACGCACGTGTCACCATGACGATTGCTTCTGCCACGTTGACGTTACTCTCTGGTCGCACGCGTCCATCGGGATAGCCCTTCACGATACCGAGATTGTACCCGAGTTCGATGAACGGCGCATACCATGCTGACTGATTCATGTCAGGAAAGAGTGGAATGGTCGAGACTGTTTGTCTCAGTGCAGCCAGTTCACCTGAATACTGCGGATTCGCTTTCATGATCACTTTCAGTGCCTCGGCACGATTCACCAAGTCATTCACACGAACGTTAGCACTGACGTCCACAACGCCAGCGGACTGCAAAGCAGACACTGCCGTTTCGTAGGGGTAATTACTGGACCCGTACTGAGCGTGCGCAACGAGTGGCAACGCCAGAGAAAGAAGTGAAAGACGAGCGAGGTGGAGTCGCATAGTTTGTATATTTTAACTGTTTTATTTCATTTGTCAATATGCTACGAAAGTAGCTTTATTATGCGATTTTAGGGTCAATTAGAGAAAGTTGATGCTGCGCCACTAACTACGGCAGTGCCAATAGCCTGAGGAGCATCTCTAGAAGGGGCTAGATTCTCCGGAGCCTTGCGAGTCGCCGTTGTGAGACTTCACGAGTCGAGCGCCCCCGAGGGAGCGCCGCACTGTTTGAGTCCGCCGAAGGTGGACGAGTCTGCGGCGCGTCGCGAGATGAGTGATCAGTCTCACAGGCGACGAGCACTGCGCCGGAACCTTTTGGCTCCACCTTTTCGGTTACGAAAAGGTGGAAAGAGAAAGTTGCGTAGAACTCATGAATGTCTCATTGGCAGAGTCGATGGTGTACTGAGGGGGATAATTAACAAGGCGCAGCGTGAGCTCACAAAATTCTCTCAGTTTAAGCGGAAGGCAGACTCTCGCACGCTACTCCATCCTTGTCGCCATCCAGTCGGTGCGGATCATTGTCGCCATCGAACTTGCAGTAATCGTACGTCTCCTGCGCCTCCTGCTGATTGCGGAAGTCATCACAATTATAAACGGCGTCGCCACACATACTTCCCATAATCACATTGCCACCCTCATCGCGCTCTATACGAGACTCTGCAAACGATCCTGTCTGCCACAATTTCCCAAGATCAAAATCTGTCTGACTGACTTCCATACCAAGTGCGGTGAGAAGAATAACGAGAGCACCGATCATGAGCCAACGAGTCTTCTCGTACATGTAGGCGATGACGCCACAGATGATGATCAGCACGACAATCAAGATCAGACGAGCTGTTCGACTTCGACGGATGGAAGAGATTTCGCGAGTCATAAAATGAAGGAGAATAAATTACCGCTATGGTAGCACCTTTTGAAGATTTGTCTCATCCGTCATCATGATCCTCGGCAGCTTCATCCAGTCATCCTTCACTGTTGCGTTTCTCGGATCCATGATCGTCGCAGTCTTGTATCCCGCCTCTCGCACGACATCGCGTACACGTTGATTGTGCGAAGTCAGTGGATACGCAAGATGTGACACCGTCTTGCCTGAGACTTCTTCCAGCTGTTTTTTACTCTCTGACAACTCTTCGAGCAATCGCTCGTTCGAAAGATTGGTGAGGATGGAATGCGTAACAGAGTGTGACTGAATGTCCATACCTGCATCTGCCATCTCACGGATTTCATTGCGAGTAATGAATGCAGTATTGTCGACTCGATTACTGATAATGTAAAAAACTGCTCTCTGCCCGTACTCTTGTAGTAATGGAAAAGCGATCTCGTACTGCGAACGATTGTTATCATCGAATGTGATAATCACGGGCTTGGCTGGTGAGGCGAGAGTTCCCTCTCGCATAGCAACGAGCTCATCCAGCGTGATGGTTGTATATCCTAGGTCGCGTAGCCACTCGAGATGGGACTGGAAAATCTCTGGTGACACAGACATCTTGTAACTCCATGTGCTTTTCGCATATCCCGCGATCGGTCGAACATGGTGATAGACGAGGATCGGCACGGGTTGTGTGAGTGGCGAAGTGGACTCCGCGATGAATGATGGACGAGTCGCGTCAGGTGTATCGGCAGCATCAGGAATACCAAAGAATGAACCACTGCCCGAGAGGAGAAGAGCCAGAATGGAGAGACCGTACGTGAAGCGCATACAGAGCAGTCTATGTGGAAAAGTGCAGCTGGATCAAGGATGTCAGATATCATTCGCAGCATGCGTCCCCGCTACAAACCCTGTCGTCCAACAGATCTGCAGACTGAAGCCGCCTGATGGTCGATCGAAATCCAGAATATCTCCCGCAAGAAAAAGGTTGCGAATTTTTTTTGACCGCATGGTCTTGAACTCGACTTCGCTGAGGCTCACTCCTCCACCAGTGACAATCGCTTTATCGGCTCCCATCAGACCAGAAACGGACATGGGCACATCCTTCAAAAGTACTCCGAATGCGAGACGATCCTCTTTTTTGAGTCGATAGAGCGGTGTCTCAGGATCGATACCGGCAAGTGCAAGTAGCACGTGACCGAGTCGAGGCTGCACCAGATCACCGATGTTATTTTTGATTCGTTTATTTTTCCCGGCCTCAAACACGCTCATGATTTTTAGGTCGAGCGTCCCCGGATCGAGTGTCGGAAAAAGATCGAGTGAAAGTGTTACATCCCCTTTCTTCAGAAGCTCGCCAATATTCTTACTCATATTGAGGACGAGGGGGCCACTCAGACCCGTGTGCGTAAACAGAATTTTCCCAGTATTCGCATCATGTTTCTTCTTCCCCTGCCAGACTGTCAGCTTGACCCCGACTAGACTAATCCCGACTACATCCTTGATCCATGGATTACGAATGAGGAGTGGAACGAGTGCAGCTTCAGGTTCCGTCACTGCGTGTCCAAGTCGTTTCATCCACAAAAATCCGTCACCCGTTGAGCCTGTCTCGGGGCGAGACTTTCCACCTGTTGCAAGAATATAGTTTTTGGCTTCTAAAAAACCTGTATCATGAACAACTTTTATAATCAGTCCGTCCTCTACATCTAGGTCAGTCACCGTCACTCCAGTCTTCACCGTCACGTTTCCTGCTGCCATGGCTTTCGCCAAAACAGTGCGGACATCTTCGGCATTATCGCTTTGTGGAAACGCTCGCTTCTCTGCTTCTATTTTTAATGGCAGTCCTCTGGATTCAAAATAGTCCCACGTCGCTTGAGCATCGAGCTTGGAGAATGTTGAATATAGCGTTTTCCCTTTCTTGCCGTACTTCGCCACAAGTGCATGGGTGTCGAACTCGGCGTGCAAAATGTTACACCTCCCGCCACCCGTGATCAGCAACTTTTTTCCGAGTCCCGCATTCTTTTCAAGAAGTAGCACGCGTGCCCCCAGCTCCCCCGCTCTCGCCGCTGCCATCATGCCCGCAGGTCCGCCGCCGATAACGAGAACGTCGTAGACATCATCCATCAAAAGCAGGGTACCATGTGCTCATGAAAACAACTGGGTACTCCCTTCTAGATTTTGCCTACGGCGAGCGTCTCGAGCAGTGGGGTCCGTATGTGCTCCGCCGGCCAGACCCAACTGCGGCAGGTGCAGCACCCGCTTCCCCCGAGCTCTGGGACAGTGCCGATGCTGTTTATAGTGGCGAAAAAGGAAAAGGAGAATGGGTGATGAAAAAACCACTGCCAGAACACTGGAACGTGGCCTTTGGCGACCTAACGCTTGCTGCGAGGCTGGCTCCGTACAAACACACGGGTGTGTTTCCAGAACAGCAAGAGAACTGGAACTACGCCCGAGCGGAGGCGAAGAAAACAGGTCGTGCGCTCTCAGTTCTCAATCTCTTCGCGTATACAGGTGGTGCAACGATCGCTCTCGCAAAAGATGGGCACTTCGTGACGCACACAGATTCATCCAAGCCTTCCATCGGCTGGGCGAAAGAGAATGCGGTCTTAAATCACATAGGCGCTGACTGCATTCGCTGGATGCTGGAGGATGCACCTACGTTTGTCAGTAAAGAAGTGAAGCGCGGAAAAAAATACGACGCGATTATTTTGGATCCTCCTGCGTACGGACATGGACCGAATGGAAAAACATGGCGAGTGGAACGGGATCTGGCCCCACTACTGGAACAGTGCTCGTTCCTGCTTTCTGAAAATCCGAGCTTCATCATCTTAAACGGATACGCACAGAACGATACGCCTGAAAGTTTCCGTACTCTTCTTGCAGGTATTGTGCATGCAAAAAAATCGCTCAAGAATTTTTCAATCGAAGCAAGCTCCCTAGTGCTGAAGACAAAAACTAGTCGTGAGCTGGAGACGGGAATCGTAGCGAGAGTTAGATTTCATTCTTCATAACAGTATTAATTTAGGTCAATGTATCTTAAGAAAGCTAGATAAAGTCACAGAAGTAGAAAATATTGGGTCTTGACGAACTCGTAATTCTTGCAGAAGTTCAATACAACACTCCAGTATATCGTCAAATCGTAGCATCTGAAAAAGATGGGTTTTTGTGTTAAAATAAACAGATTAAATAAAAACAAATGCACAACAAACACACATCAATACTTCTTCTCATGATGCTTGCGCTCAGCCCTCTCGCTGTGGGTGCAGCAGGATCGTCAACCAGTTTTACGATTTCCGCAGACACTCTCGCACCTGAGCTACAGACAGGGAACAGTGCTGATTTTTCTGTTGTTGGCGGACTAACCGGAATTTCAGCAAACGGTAGTTCGACCAATTTCGTTGTCACACCAATTGCAAACTTTGCTTCATCTTCATCCAGCTCATCTGCAGCTGTTGCTGCTTCCTCATCCAGCTCATCTGCTAGCTCCGTACAAAACGGTGGAAACAGACGAAGGACAGAAGGCGCATCTGCCACTGAAGAATCGAGCAGTGAGGCAGGCTCTCACTCAGCTACTCCAGTTGAGATTCCTGAGCAGACTACTCAAAATCGGCAGCCAACTCGATCTGCTACAGAGCCACTTGTCCTAAATCTAAATGATGCAAGCCAGCCAGTGGAATCTACCATCGCAGTTTCAGCGTCATCGAGTGAGAGTGACCAAGAATTCCCCACTCTCATGCGCACGATGAATGAGCAGCCATTCATTGCACTTTCTGTCGGGGAAGAAGATTCAGTCATCGCAATCATCACAGACGAAAATGGTGTCGTGCTAGAAACACTAACAGTCGACACAGAAAATGGTCTTCTACTTACAAAGTTAGAAAGCCGTTTAACAGCTGGGACGTACCAAGCCTCGGTTCTGTCCTCTGATGGACGACTACTCTTCGTTGGAACAATCGCAGTGATGAAGGATGACCGCGTCTCCCCCATCGTCGTGCGTTCGTTCGGCAGCACTCTGCTCGACGAAAGTTCTGAACAAGTGCAAAACATCGGAGTAATCGTACGTGGTGTTCATGATCACATTACTGGCAAGGCCACTCCTCATGCTCGCATGCTTGGCTACTACCAGAGCACGCTCAGAACCAGATACACAACAGCGGACGAGTACGGCAACTTTGCACTTCCGGTGCCTCATGACCTGGAAGCAGGATCGCACACCGTCACGATTGTTGAAAAAACAAATGATGGAACAGAGTCACACATTCAATTGCAGCTTGAACTAGTTCTGCCTACCGAGCTCCACGAAGCGGCGCCAAAAATAAATATCCAGACACTTCTTGATAGAGCGCTGATGGCAATGATCGCATTGGTTATCGTCATCATTCTTTCAATTCTAGAGAATAAATACCTAAACCAGTCTTCCTCATCACATACCCATCATTAGTATGCGTTCGCTACAACGTTCTCTCGCCGGCCTCACGGCTCTCTGCATCCTCGTGATGCCGTATACGGCGACTGCGGTCGGTACAACACCCGACGTGTACACATATCAGGGAAGACTACTCGATAGTGCAGGTGCTCCTATTGCTACTGCTCATACCTTTCGAGTCTCACTATGGAAGAGTGCAGACTGGGTAAGTTCCGATACGACTGGGACAGGCGCAATCAACTCTGGAGCAACGAACTATGGTGGATGGAATGAAGTACAGACAGTAACACCGAATAGTAGTGGAGTATTTACGATTCAGCTCGGAAGTAACACAGCTCTCCCAGTAGTCGACTTCGCTTCGCACAAATATTTGCAGGTAGAAGTGAAGACCACGGCTGGTGCGGACACAACCTATCAGCGTATCGACCCGACTGGGGACAGTGGTACCGACACAAATGACCGCATGGTCATCGGATCGCAGCCGTATGCTGAAAACGCAGAAAGTGTAGAGAATCGAACGATTGGAACCGGATCAGGAAACATCATCGTGCTTGGTCCGAATGGAACTATTTCAGTTGCCAGAATGGGAAGTGGCACGACATCCCTCGGATTCAAGATCAACAATAGTAATTCCGCTGGAGATACAACACTCTCTTTCGGCAATACAACGCTCACGCAGAATCTGAAATTCTCACATGGCAATCAGCGTTTCGAGTTTAGTAAAGACCTGCAGATCGCCGGATCGCTCGGTGTCACCGGTGCAATCTCTGGATCTAGCCTGTCTATCGCTGGCGCCACGACACTCAGAAGCCAGGCCTACACTTGGCCAGGAAATGCAGGAGCGTTAGATAAAATGCTCGTGACAGATGGTGCAGGAAATCTTGCATGGAAATCTGTAAGCGATCTTCCTGCGGTCACAATCAGCAATAGTACGGACTACATTTTCGTAAATACAAGTACTGGTTCCCAAAAGAAAATAACCAAATCGGCACTTCTTGGCTCACTCATAGGTGCGGTGCAATACAAAGGAACATGGAATGCAAATACGAATTCTCCTACGCTTGCGAATGCAGGTTCTGCAAGCCAGGTTGGTCACTACTATGTAACGAGCACGTTGGGTTCTACCAACTTTGGATCGGGATCAATTTCTTTCCTTGTTGGTGATTGGGTTATCAATAACGGTGGCGCATGGCAAAAGATCAGTGGTTCTAACGATGTTGTCTCAGTATTCAATCGTCAGGGAGCTGTCACAGCACAACTGAATGATTACTCCGGTGCCCTCATCACGAACGTACCATCGGGTGCGATCTCTGCCACAACAGTGCAAGGTGCTATCACTCAGCTTAACAACCGTTTTTCCAATTTTGTGAATCGCCAAGGTGACACCATGACCGGTGCACTACGGATTGCAAATAATGCAGGGCTGAGCGTATCTGGCTCACTGGTGACGAACACTGATCTCTCGCTCAATAGTGATAACGGTGCAACAGATGCGACAGTGACGTTTGGAAATAGCACGCTCTCACAGACGCTGAAGTTTGCACATACGAGTCAGAGATTCGAGTTTAGTAAGGATCTATACATCACAGGAGCACTGGGTGTAGCTGGGGCCATCTCCGGGACATCACTCAATGTGAATACGACGTCTACGTTTGGCGGGGTCGCAACACACAATGCTGCTGTGAAAGTTCGTGGTAACTTGTCTGGTTCCACTCTCACGGTCGATCAGCTAAGGAGTTGTAATACGATTGATACGGATGCGAATGGAAACTTGGTGTGTGGGACCGACTCTGGTGGCACACAATTCTCGAATACAGGTTCACTAGAAGCATATTTCAATTCCAAGTTCGTCAATGTATCGGGTGACACGATGACGGGGGGACTTGTCGGAACTGCTGTATCTGCAACGAAAGCAACGATCACCGGTTCTGGTAGAATTCTACACTCAACTCCAGGAATGATCGGTGGAATTAAAGATGACAGCAACCTTCAAAATCCTCAGAGCGTATACGTAGCTGGCAAGTACGCTTACATCGTAACAAATGTCTCAAACAACCTTCGCATTTACGATGTTTCTAACCCGAGTTCTCCTACATATGTCGGAGGTCTAGGATCGCTTGGAAATGCTGCAGAAGTAGTCGTACAAGGTAGATACGCGTACGTCATCGCCAGCGGCAAGCTACACGTCATCGATGTCAGCAATCCTGCTTCGCCGAGCCTGAGTGCAACACTGACCGATTCCACGAACCTGCTCGGAGCAACTGGACTTGCAGTACAAGGTCGCTATGCGTTCGCCACTGCCTATAACGCGAACTTGGTTGTCGCCATCGATGTAATTAATCCAGGATCACCGATAATCGTAGGCACACTCGCAACGACTGCACCGTACGATATCGCAGTCTCGGGTCGCTATGCATACGTTGCACACATCTCAGGCTCCAATATGAAAGTTCTGGACATCTCCAATCCTGCAGGAATGTCGACAGTAGCCACGCTCAGCAACTCTGACCTCAATAATGGCTACAGCATTGCCATCTCGTTGCCACATGTGTACGTCGGTACCAGCGCAAAAGTCGTCGCCGTGAATGTCAGTAGCGCCTCATCTCCTGTAATCTCAAATACATTGAGTGTAGGAGCAATCAACGTCTTCGTCGCTGGAACGCAGCTCTACACGACAGACCAGTCAAATGATCGTTTGAATGTGGTCGACATCTCGAACCCAAGCGCAATGTCGACCCTCACGAGCTTTACCGATTCCACAAACCTGGACCAAGCACAGAACGTCTTCGTCTCTGGCAATAAGGCGTACGTCGTCGCTCAGGCAAATAACTCACTTCGTGTACTGGATATCTCAGGACTAGACACACCTTCTCTTCGCGCAGGAACCATCGAAGCAGGATCCATTAATGCGATGAACATGATCCAGGCTGATTCGGTGAATGCTACAGCATCGATGCACGCAGGTGCAGGTGGCATCTCAACGGATGGCCAACTTCGAACCTTTGGCGGCATCGTCTCGCATAATGCACTCAATATCCGTAGCGGCGCAGGAATGAATGCCTCTGGTTCACTCCTTACGAATACGAACATCACACTCAATAGCGACAATGGTGCAACGAATGGCGTTCTCACGTTCGGTAACCAGACCGCTTCGCAGACGCTCACCCTCTCGAACACTAATCAGAGATTCGAGTTTAGTAAGGATCTATACATCACAGGAGCACTGGGTGTAGCTGGGGCCATCTCCGGGGCATCACTCAATGTGAATACGACGTCCACGTTTGGTGGAGTCGCAACACACAATGCTGCTGTGAAGGTCCGTGGTAACTTGTCTGGCTCAACCCTCACGGTCGATCAGCTGCGTAACTGTAATACGATTGATACGGATGCCAATGGGAACCTAAGTTGTGGCACCGACTCCGGTGGCACACAATTCTCGAACACGGGTTCGCTGGAGGCATACTTCAATTCGAAGTTTGTGAATGTCTCTGGCGACACGATGACGGGGACACTCCGCATCGCAAATAATGCGGGACTCAACACATCTGGCTCACTACTTACAAACACTGATCTCACAGTCAATAGTGATAATGGTGCAACAGATGCTACCGTCACATTCGGTAACAGCACGCTCGCACAGACATTGAAGTTCTCACACGCAAACCAGCGTTTCGAGTTAAGTAAAGATATTCGCGTGCTTGGAACGATGTCTGGTAGAGGCCTCTACGTGAAAGGGATTGCAGAAATCCAGGCTACTGGTACAGCAGGAGGTGTAGCTGATGGTGGCGCTGTTCGCTTAGGTCATGGCCAAGACAACGGCATTGTATTCCGTGCTCAGTCAAATGGATCGAATAGAACGGGTATGTTCCTGAGCGGTGCCGCGCTCTACGTCGGTGCTGCCGGCTCCAACGGATTCTACACTGCAACCAATGTCACTCTTGGCGGTAACGTCGGAGTAGGTACGACGACTCCAGGGTCCAAACTTTCTGTATCCGGTAGCGTCATCATTGGTGCGAATGGCAACTTGAGTAGCACCGCAGCGGATGCCGGCGTTGCGCTTGAAGTACTGGGTTTCATGTCCGGCTATACACTGAATATCTCCGGTTCCGGCACCAAGTTCCGTGGTCTTCAGTACTTCTGGCCAACCAGTATCGCTGGTGGCTCCGGCTCTGTGCTGAAGGTACAAAGCAACGGACAGCTCTACTGGGGCACAGCTGCTGCAGCAGGAGGTGGAAATACAACCTTCCAAACCGTCACGAATGCAAACGCTTCCGCAACCGATTGGACCTACACAGTCCTCGTCACCGCAGGTGCTGCCGTGCGCACCATCACGCTGCCCACTGCAGTCGATAACACCGGTAAATTCATCGAAGTGAAGAAGGTCGATTCGGGTACAGGATCTGTCGTCATCGATGGATTCGGTTCGGAAGAAATCGATACAGGTTCTGGCGTAACGATCAGTAACCAAGGAGGAACTGTGGTGGTGCGCAGTGACGGCACGAACGTCAAACTTGTGGCTGATACGGCTGCGTATGCCGCGGAATATGGATCGAATCTGACGATTACCGATGCGCAAACAACAACGAGTACAAGTAATACCGATGTGACCGGAGGCTCGTTCACACTCCCATCCGCTGGTACCTGGCGCGTGACAGTGAACGTAAATACTGCCATCACTGCAGGGGCTGCTGGAGATGTCTCGCTTCTCCTCACGGATAGCAACAATACTGCAGTTGCTGGCTCCTATATTACTCTCCGAGGAGAGGCTAACGGATCATTCCTGAGCGCTACTCGAGAAGTCTTTATTACTACGACTCAAGTAGCAACATACAAGCTACGTTGGAGGGTGGGTAGCGGAGATACTGCGACAATCTATAACGATGCAAATTCATCCACCAATATTGCGTGGGAGAAAGTCGGCGGCTTCCAGCCAGTGCTTGGTCAGAAAGTAGATTATGTGAATGTTATTAGGACAGGCACAAACCAAACTGGCATCGGAGCAGGAAGCGGCGTCATCTTTAATACCGTTGTTGGTGGTAATATCCCATATAACACAACGACAGGTGTGTTTACCCTTACGGCAGGGAAAACGTATGAACTTGATGCAACACTTCAAATGAGAGGCAATGGAGCTGGAGGTACTAATAGATATGCTTTGTATAACTGGGTAGATGCTGATGGCGGCACCAATCTTACAAATATCCAGGATGGTGTAACACTACTCATGACGTCAGACCTTAACCAGGGGCCAAGCAGTGCTGCTAAAGGAATTTACACGCCAACAACGAACCAAACGATAAAAGTACAGATTGGACCGACGAACGGTAACGGTCTTGAAATAGACCTTGGTAGAAGTTCGGCATCAATTAGGCAACTCGGCTCCACTGCGACAACCAGCACTCCAAAAGTGATTGTTATGGCTAGAGACGACTCAACACAATCTATCCCCAGCAATGATACTGTAACAATTACTTGGGACACCGAAGAGATTGATACAACGAACTCGCTCAACGCTGGCACAGGCATATTCACCGCTCCACGAGCAGGGTATTATAGAGTTTCTTTTGGTCTGTCTATGTCCGCTTTCTCCACTACTGCTTCAAACTTTGGCAGGGGAATACTAGAAAGAAATAACACTGGTATATTCGGCCAAGAATGGAGAGTTGATACTGCGAATACAATTCTTCCGTTCTTCAATGGCTCTGCTACGATACTTCTCGCAGCAAACGACACCCTTCGTGTAAGATTACAAAACAGTGGACTTGGAAATCAGTTTTTGGGTGGTAACTTACGAGATAACTGGTTCTCAATCGAGGAAGTCCCCGCTAGTTACTAGTTCAATTTTCTCTGTCATCATCCTCAACCCGAGAATAGCTGCAAAGAAAAACAGACGGCGACACCCATTCTCCTGGGGGTCGCCGTTTTGTAAAAAGTAATGTCCAAGTTTTTAAGAGTTTTACCCTACCAGAGTACAACGACAAGAGTAATCGCAATAAGTGTCACCAAGTGATAGGTCACATTGAAAAGGTAGAGATTCATCTTCCTCTCTTCCCAGAGTACTGTATTGAGAAGGACTGTTGCGATGAAACCAAACCACAGAAGAACTGCGAAGTAGATCGCAGAAACGGCATCTGTCACCGCGAGCATGGTGGCAAGGTATGACACGACAAATGCGATGACACACTGCTGCACGTAAGCCGCGACCATTCGTGGAACCATCGGTCCCATGCCCTGTGCTTTCATGGCATCAACTTTTGATTGTGGGATCTCCATGAGCGTCATCCACTGCTTGCCGAAGAGTGGGCCATGCCACAGAAAACCAATGATGAACGCGACAGCTGCAGCAACTAGAACTGCTGCGAGATTAACCATAGAAAAATCCATGTGATGAGTGGGGAAGAAACAGACTCAGCCTATTCTTGTGCAACTGCCAGAGTCAATGTCACCAAAGCTCCTGACTCGATCTCGGGTGGTATACTGCGTCTTACGTCATCTGCCCTATGAACATGTTCAAATCAACAAAGGCAACAACCGTGAAAGAATATCTGGATGCGCTGCCACCTGAACGAAAGGAGCCGATCCTGTTTTTGCACACGCTCATTCAAAAGATATCTCCGAAACTGAAGTCTCACTTTGCGTACAACATGCTGGGCTACGGTTCCTTTCCGTACCTCAACTACAAAAAAGAGAAGATCCAGTGGCCGATCGTCGCACTTGCGAGCCAGAAGCAGTACACCAGTTTGTATGTCTGTGCGCTAGACGGAAAGAAATATCTCGCAGAGAAGTACAAGAAGGAGCTAGGAAAAGTAAGTGTGGGCAAGAGCTATATTCGGTTCAAGAGACTGGAAGATCTGCATCTTCCGACCGTGAAGAAAATACTAAAGGAAGCTGCGACTAAGCCAGGGCTCGTGAGTGCAGCGATGAAGAAGTGATACTCACTCGAACATCGCCAATTACTTACGATGGTCTGCGGAGAATTTTTTCCATCGACCTTCCTTTTGCAAGCTCGTCAACGAGCTTATCAAGGTAACGCACTTCCCGCATGAGTGGATCTTTTATTTCTTCAATGCGTACTCCGCAAATCATGCCAGTGATGAACGAACGAAGAGGATTGAGTTTTGGTGCATCAGCAAAAAAGGTCTCGAACGTAACTTCCTTCTTGATCTGGCGCTCCAGTCCTTTCTGGGTATAACCCGTCAGCCAACGAATAACTTCATCCACCTCCGCTTTCGTGCGACCTTTTTTCTCTGCCTTTTGGATATACATGGGATACACGTAAGCAAAACTCATGGTGTAGATGCGATGTTTCTGTCCAGGAATCTGCTTCTTCATATACACACATATTATCACATAGATTGGCTCCTCGGGTTGGGATCGAACCAACGACCTTGGCGTTAACAGCGCCCTGCTCTGCCGCTGAGCTACCGAGGAATACTAGGCGCGAAAGAAAACCTTGACGGTTTTCTCTCGCGGACTCTCTTTCCCTTCATGGTGTCGCTCCAGACCGGCAAAGCCGGTCTTCGCGAATTATCTACCCGAGAACAAGAGCCCAAATATTAAAGAACGCTCGGAAAGTATAGGGAAAATCGACCTCCGACAAAAGGGCTCGGGGAGCGCTTCTGATACTACTCGTTCCCCTCTACCTCGTAGCTCGTCACAATATCGCTCTCCACCGTGGCATTGATCCTTCCTGGACGGTAATCCATAGTCGCAGGCTGTGGCTGGCCATCCAGCATCACGACACGAAACGGTACACCCGAAGCCGCAGCACTCATCTCGGCAAGGGTGACTGTCATGCCTACATAATCGCTCTTCCTCTCCTCTTCACCTTCGATCTCGTAACTCTTCACGATACCACCCTCCACCGTGGCATTGATCCTCCCTGGACGATAGTCCAATGTGATCGGAAGCGCTTCTCCGTCTTGCATCACAACACGGAACTCCGCACCCTCGGTAGACGCCTTGGTTTCAGCTTGGGTTACTGTCATGCCAACGTAGTCCGCATTCCCAGGAACAGGTGTGCAAGCAGAGAGCAGAACGAACGCGAGGGGAAGGATAAGGTGTTTCATGAGTGAAAAGGGAGATGTGGATAAAAGTGTTGTCGAAAGTCTACTAGTGTACGAAGCGAACGCTGAGCGACTATTACAGATTTCTACTCTTGATCGAGAAAGTGAAACAACTTATGTAAGCAAGTTCGAGAAATCCTTCTCTTCCATGAGTGCCATCTCAGCTGTCCACCTGTTCTTCACCTCCAACTTCTTCTCTTTGAGCGTCTTGGGTGAAACAACAATTCTCAAAGCAGACCCCAGCATGTCCGCGTCAGCCATGCGACTTCCTACTGAATTATCGATGCGATCATCAAACAGACATCGCTTGCCAGCTTTCATCAGTTTCTCGTAGAGCGCCTTCGCAACTGTGTACGACTCTTCGTCTGCGGTCTTCGCGAGTGGCACGATGTGCATGTCTACTGGCGCGATGCCGCTTGGCCATCTGAGTCCCGCTTCATCAGCACATGCTTCCGTCAGAATGCCCATCAAACGCGAAATGCCGATACCATAACAACCCATGATCACATCGCTTCTCGAGCCATCCTCTTTTGTGTACTGGAGCTCGAACGGAGCTGAGAACTTGTTGCTGAGCTTAAAGATATTGGCTGCTTCGGATGCTTTGGCTTCACGGAATTCTGTGCCTCCCGTTACTGGACACTTCGTTTCTCCCGGCTTAAAAATCTCTTTGTTGATCGCGATGTGCTTGCCCTGCTTCTCTGCTTCGATGCTGATGAAGATCGTGTCCTCTCCCTTCTCTAGCACCACCTGATACTCATGCGAGTACTGCGAAAACGATCCTCCTGATGCGAACGTGAGGTACGTCTTCTCTGCGAGGCCAAGACGAACAAAGATCTGATCGTACGCACCCATCACTACCTCGTAGTATCTGTCCAGGTCAGCCTGATCTGTGTGAAACGAGTACAAGTCTTTCATCAAAAATTCTCGTCCGCGGAGAATGCCGGATTTGGCACGAAGCTCATTTCTAAACTTGGTCTGAATCTGATACGCCCCAAATGGCAAATCGCGATACGAACGAATGTACTGCTTCATGAGTGGCGTGATGATTTCCTCATGCGTCGGATTCAGTGCGTACTCCTGATCCCCTGCTCCAGGAACGTGAAAGAGAACGTCAAACACCTTTGGATCCCAGCGTCCCGTTGTCTCCCAATTCTCTTTGGGAGAGAGTGCCGACAACCACACTTCCTGACTGCCAATCCTATCCATCTCCTCACGCACAACCTGTTCGATGGAACGAAGAACGCGCAATCCAAGCGGCAAATAGGAGTACACACCAGCCATTGTTTTGCTGACATAGCCCGCACGAGCCAGGAACTCAGCGTTCTTGCTTTCGGCATCATGCGCCGCGTCCTTGGATGTCTTGGTGAAGAGCTGAGAGAGAAGCATGCATGCAGGATAGCAGCTGGGCGACGTAGGAGAAATGCAACAAAGGGGGGCGTGCGCCACGGTGGGGGGTGCGGCAGCGAGCGAAAGCGAGCGTGGGTATTGGCTTAGACGCGCCTGCCTGCCGGCAGGCAGATTTTCTTTCGTCCTTTCTTTGTCGCTTGGACAAAGAAAGGACAATTCGTGAGAATGGTAGCCCATGCAGTCACCTTCCTTCACAGAAGTACTTCGAGCCTACGACTATCCCTTCCCACCCGAGCTCATCGCCAAGGAACCAGCACGACCTCGCGACAGTGCGCGGCTGATGGTCTATGACCGGAAGAACGATACTGTGACTCTGGATACATTCAGAAATATCGCGAAGTATCTGCCAAAGAACAGTGTCATCGTATTTAACCAAAGCAAAGTACTTCCCGCGAAGTTCACTCTCGAAAAAAGTACAGGCGGCAAAGTTGAAGCGCTGTTTCTCGAAGAACAAGGAAACGCAGCTCTCATCCTCGCGTCAGGAAAGTTTGCAGAAGGTGATACACTCAAACATGATTCAGGTGAAGAATTTCTAGTTCAGAATAGAAAAGATCATACAGCCCTGATTTATAATAAGAAGTTTGAACACAATTTTGTTTCTTTCCTCGAGGAACATGGTACTACTCCCTTACCACCATACATCAAAAACTCGCCACTCAATGAAGCTGAAAGACGTACCGAATACCAGACTGTTTTTGCGAATGAAGAAGGATCGGTAGCAGCACCAACAGCTGGCTTACATTTCACGAAAGAATTGATCACAGAGTTGGAACGCAACGGACACCAAATTCTCTCAATTACTCTCCATGTACAGCTCGGAACTTTTGCTCCGATTACTGAAGCCCAATGGCAATCAAAAACGCTTCATACTGAGCACTACTCGATTGATGCCAAAACCTGCCGAGCCCTAGAAGAAGCCAAGAAGTCAGGATCGAAAATCATTGCAGTGGGGACGACAACACTTCGTACGCTCGAGTCTGCGAGTGAGAACGGAAGTATTACCAAACCATCTGGTCGAACCAATTTGTTCCTGAGAGAGGGCGACTCACTTCACTTTGTCGATTCGTTGATTACTAATTTCCACGTTCCAAGAAGTAGCCTGCTGATGCTGGTCGCTTGCATGACAGGAAGAGAGAGGCTGATGAAGTTGTATGCAGAGGCAATCGAAAACAAGTTTCGCCTTTTCTCATTTGGAGATGGAATGCTAGTGCTCTAGGAACTACATGAAAGAAAGGAACGAGAAGAAACAAACGATAAGTTCCTTGGAATCCTATTGTTCCTTTGGTTCCTCTTTTTCCTATTACCAATACCACGTACACTCTCATCCTCATGTCTCTTAAGATCGGAATAGTCGGCCTCCCAAACGTCGGTAAATCGACGCTCTTCAATGCGCTCACACGCAGTCATGGCGCACAGGCAGCGAACTACCCCTTTTGCACGATTGAACCGAATATCGGCATTGTAGAAGTGCCCGACCCTAGACTTACCAAGCTCGCTGAACTCGTAAAACCAGAAAAAGTTGTGCCTGCGATTGTTGAATTCGTCGATATTGCAGGGCTCGTAAAAGGTGCGAGTAAGGGCGAAGGACTTGGTAATGCGTTCTTAAGTCATATCCGTGAAGTCGATGCCATCTGCCATGTTGTGCGCATCTTCGGTGGTGGAGATATTATTCACGTCGAGGGCTCAGTCGACCCAAGACGTGATCGAGAAATCATCGAGACGGAGCTTATCATCGCTGATCTGGATAAAGTGACGAAGAAGATTGCGAAAATCGAAGGAGGAGCGAGGTCGGGTAATAAAGAACTTGTGAAAGAACTGGAGATTCTGCAAAAGATCAAAGCGACCCTCGACCAAGGGAAGCTGGCTCACACTACAGAGTTCACAAAAGAGGAAATGCCAATGGTAAAAGAGCAGCAACTCCTGACATCCAAGAAAATGATCTACGGTCTTAATACTGATGAACAGTCACTCAATATGAATCTAAGTGATGCTAAAGCCAAGGCAGGGCTGCAGGAGAGTGACACAGCAATCTTGGTGTCAGCCAAGCTGGAGGAAGAGCTCGTCGCCCTCTCACCAGAAGAAGCTGCGGCAATGCTCAAGGAACTGAATGTCACATCCTCAGGGTTGGACCGTCTGATCCACGGTGCATACGATGCGTTGGGGCTGCTCACATACTTCACTGCAGGAGAGAAAGAAGTGCGAGCATGGACGGTGCGACGTGGTGCCAAGGGACCGGAGGCAGCTGGCGTGATCCACACCGATTTCGAGAAAGGATTCATAAGAGCGGAGACGATTTCGTTCAACGATTTTGTACAAGCTGGAAGTGAACTGAAAGCCAAAGAAACAGGAAAGATGCGAACGGAAGGAAAAGAGTACACAGTGCAGGACGGGGATGTGATGCACTTCAGGTTCAATGTGTAGAGGTAAGGAGTGCAAGGAATACAAAGAAAACAAGGATAACAAGGAAGAATAGAGTAATGTATAGTGGACATATGAATCCGCGTCCGCATGAAAGACTCATTGTTTGGCAGGAAGCATACAAACTCTGTCTACATGTCTACAAAATTACTATCCAGTTTCCAAAACATGAACTATTCGGATTAGTCAGCCAGATGCGAAGATCTTCATATTCTGTACCTATCAACATTGCCGAAGGAAATACACGAAGAACGTCAAAAGATAAATATCACTTTCTCGTTATTGCTCAGTCATCTTTAGAAGAACTGCATTGCGAATCACGACTAGCATTTGATCTCCAGTACATTTCTCAAGAGGAATTTCAAGGTGTTGACCAAGCAATCAATCGCACTAGCTTTCTATTAGTGAAACTCATGAAGTCTATCCGCTAAGTTCCTTGTACTCTTTGTACTCCTCGAACTCTTTGTGCTCCTATGCCATTCATCCCCAGAGAAGAACCCTTCACCTGCGAATACTGTCGCGCAGCAGTCGAGCCTCTTACAAAAGGAACCTATCGCGATCATTGTCCGGTCTGCCTCTTCTCCAAACACGTCGACCGGGATGGTCCGGGTGATCGACTTTCAGAGTGCCAAGGAATGTTGAAGCCTGTGGGGATCGATCAGGATTCGAAGAAAGGATTCGTCATCCTCTATACGTGCAAGAAGTGCGGGAAAAAGCACAGGAATAAAGCAGCACCTGATGATCGGCTATCTGAATTCTCATCCAATCTTTAGACAACTAATTTGTTCAGTTTATTTATTATAATATAGGGCTTAAATGGATTATTACTATTAAATATTAGTACTAGACATAATTCATTTTTTAAGTATAATTGCAGATATGCCGCCAATCATTCTAGGTACCCCCGATGCAAGTCAGCCAATTTCATTACAAGTAGGTGATCTTGAAGTTGCAGCATTTTCAAATCTCGGCATCGGCTATGAAGGTGGAGGAAATCAAGACAGGGTGCTTATTATTCCAGAGAAAAGAATCTTCATGATATCGGATGGAGTAGGAAGCGCCAACGGAGAAAGAGGTTCGATCATAGCAGTGGATGCGATCATCGATCGCACGAGGGGAGAAGAAATACTACTCATGAGCGAGCTACTTGATAGCGCAAATACTCGAATCACCAAAGCTGATCGCTATAAGGGGACTCAAGCTTGTGTAACCATTGCTCAGATCGAAGGGAATGGTGAGATAGAAGGTGCATTCAGTGGGGATGTGGAAATCGGTGTGACGATCGATAATGACTACATGCAGAATGCTCCACATCAGCACCCTTCAAATGACTGTATCGTTACGAGTTGCCTAGGAAGTACTAATTACTATCCTGAAACGATCCATGCACATCTAGAGTCAGGAAAGTCACTCTTCATCGGGTCGGATGGTGTTACAAGAAATATTCCATTTAAAGACATTGCAAAAAGGCTGCACTCATCCAATGAATCTCCGATAGAAATAGTGCAGTGGATTTTTGAGGAATCTCTCCGAAAAATGAAGATCACTATGGGCGAACGAGAACGTAGAGTGCCACGTGAGAACCGTACGGGAAAATGCGACAACTTCTCTGCGATCCTGGCTCGCAGGGCTTAGGTCACCGATAATCGAAGTTTTTCATTAGTTACTGTTGACTGGTCCGCGACTCGATGAATAGATGCGATCGTTCGATCTACCGGTGGGCTTGAAGCCGCATTTTCACGTGCAGCAACCTCTCTTCTTAGCTCTCGTGATCTCCTGCCACGGAAGTTATCGAGGTCGTCCGTTTCGATATCGCGCGAGAGTACGATTGTCATAAAAGTGAATAGGAATTTCCGGCACTCTATAGCTCCTATTTGGTTTGTCAAAGATCTATCTCTTCAATAAAATTTCAGCCCTTCTGTAAGCCAAAAAACCGTAGAGAAGAGTCACGACTCTCCCCTACGGCAATTGTATTTTCTTTAACTACAACCAGAAGTGGCACCGCAATCCAGACAGACTTCGCAACTGCCGTTACGTTTCATCTTGCTGCTACCACAGCCGCTACATGTAGAACCTGTGTAGCCCTGCAACTTCGCCTGCTCTGCACTGCTATGAGAATCGACAGTCGCTGTTGCGCCTTGTGCCTTGGTAACGGAAACGCCTTCATCGATCACTGGCAGACTCATCGCGAACGCTTCACGGCTCTTGGTGCCGGTTGCGTACGACTGCTCAACCAGATCCTTGTTGTGGAATCGCATGGCCTTGTCCTTGGACAGGAACTTCAGTGCCAACCAACGGCCGAAGTAGTCCATAAGACTTTTCACCATCGGGATTTCCTTGTTTGTCGTCATGCCCATCGGTTCGAAGCGAGTGTGTACCAGCTTCTCACACAGTACCTCTAGTGGCACACCGTACTGCAGGTTCATGGAGATAGAGAGCGCGAGTGTATCCATGACGCCGGAGAGCGTAGAACCCTCTTTGCTCATCTTGATGAAGAGCTCGCCTGGATTGCCGTCCTCGTACATCCCAACGTGCAGATAGCCTTCATGACCGGCAACGGAGAACTTGTGTGTAATCGATAGACGCTCATCAGGGAGCTTTCTACGACGTGGCACTTCCTTGATGACAATTTTCTCGACCACTGTTACCTCTTCTTTCTTCTCATCGGAGCTCGTAGAAAGGGCCTGGCTCATCTTGCTGCCATCGCGATAGAGTGCGTTCGCCTTGATGCCGAGCTTCCATGAGAGGTAGTACGCATTTTTGAAGTCCTCGATTGTCGCCTCATTCGGCAGGTTGATCGTCTTACTTATCGCACCCGAGATGAAGGATTGTGCACCAGCCATCATGCGGATGTGACCTTCGGCACTGATGTAACGCCTGCCGGTCTTGCCACAGCGGTTTGCACAGTCGAAGACAGGCAAGTGCTCATCCTTCAGTTCAGGAGCACCCTCGACTGTCATGTGACCGCAGATGACGGTATTTGCCTCATCAATCTGCTCTTTTGTAAATCCAAGAGCAATCAACATGTTGAAGTTGAAGTCCTCCATTTGTTCTGCGGTAAATCCGAGGCGCTTCATGGTTTCATCTCCGAGTACCCACTTGTTGAAGGCGAACGGAATCTCGAACACTTGTGGCAGGTTCTTCTCGACCTTGGCGATGTCCTCATCGGTGAAGCCCTTGCTCTTGAGCGACTTGCGGTTGATGTGCGGAGCACCCTCCAGAGAGAGCGTGCCCATCACATATCGCATGATATCGGCGATCTGATTGCTGCTATATCCAAGAGACTCCAGTGCCGGTCGAATCGACTGGTTCGCGATCTTCATGTAACCGCCACCAGCCAGCTTCTTGAATTTGACGAGTGCGAAATCAGGCTCGATACCGGTGGTATCACAATCCATGAGTAGACCGATCGTGCCTGTGGGCGCGATAACAGTCGTCTGTGCGTTGCGGAAGCCATGCTGTTCGCCGAGGTGCAATGCCTGGTCCCAAGATGCCTTGGCAGTCTCCAGGAGGTCTGCAGGACAGACATCGTGATCGATGCTGACTGGCTTCACATTCATCTGCTCGTACTCGCTCTCAGGAGCATTGTACGCTGCACGACGATGATTTCTGATCACACGCAGCATGTGCTCCTTGTTCTTTTCGTATCCCGGAAACGTACCAAGCGTCTCAGCCATCTCGGCGGAAGTAGCGTAGGAATCGCCTGTCAGAATGGCAGTAATGGCACCCGAAATCGCACGTGCCTCATCGGAGTCGTAGGGAATACCCATCTGCATGAGCATGGCACCGATGTTTGCGTAACCGAGTCCGAGTGTGCGGAACTTGTAGCTGAGGGTTGCGATCTCTTTGCTCGGAAACTGTGCCATCAAGACCGAAATCTCGAGCACCATCGTCCAGAGGCGAACAGCATGGCGGAAGTCATCAATAGCAAAGGACTTCTGACCCTTCGCATCTTCTGTCGTGAAATGTAGCAGGTTGATGGATGCCAGGTTGCAGGCAGTATTGTCGAGGAACATGTACTCGCTGCAAGGATTCGATGCATTGATGCGACCATCCTCTGGGCACGTATGCCAATCGTTGATCGTCGTGTCGTACTGCACACCAGGATCAGCACATGCCCACGCAGCGTAGGCGATCTCGTCCCAGAGCTTGCGAGCCTTGAGCGTCTTCATGGGGTTTGGGTCGCGCTTCTGCTCTGCTGCCTTGCGAAGCTCTGTGCGACCGTACAGATGCCAATCAGCATCCTGTTCCTGTGCCTGCATGAACGCATGTGGCACACGGACGGAGTTATTGGAGTTCTGACCCGAGACGGTCTGATACGCATCACCGTTGTAGTCGGATGGATATCCTGCTTTGACCAGAGCCGCGACCTTCTTCTCCTCTTCTACTTTCCAGTTCACGAACTCTTCGATATCGGGGTGATCCAGATCCAGACAGACCATTTTGGCGGCCCTACGTGTGGTGCCACCGGACTTGATGGCTCCTGCTGCTCTGTCTCCTACTTTCAGGAAGCTCATGAGGCCGGAGCTCGTGCCACCACCAGAGAGAGCCTCGCCCTTGCCGCGTAGCTGAGAGAAGTTTGTGCCCGTACCAGATCCGAACTTGAAGAGGCGTGCCTCTCTGACCCAGAGATCCATGATGCCTCCCTCGCCTACCATGTCGTCATCCACGCTCTGGATGAAGCATGCGTGCGGCTGAGGGTGCGTGTAAGCATCAGCACTCCTCTGAAGCTCTCCTGTAATAGGATCGCAATAATAGTGACCCTGTGGCGTTCCCTTGATGTCGTAAGCGTAGGCGATACCGGTGTTGAACCACTGTGGACTGTTTGGTGCTGCCATCTGATGAATGAGCATGTATTTCAGCTCATCCTCGAAGGTCTGCGCATCCTGTGTTGTTGCGAAGTAGCCGTGTGTCTCGCCCCAGTGCCTCCAGCAACCTGCAAGTCGCTTCATCACCTGCTTTGCTGAGCGCTCAGGACCCGTAAGAATCGATCCATCCTTATCCTTCATCACGTTCCCCTTCTCGTCATACTGAGGCACTCCTGCCTTGCGGAAGTACTTGCTCACCATGATATCGGTCGCAACCTGGCTCCATGCCTTGGGGATCTCGGCATCCTTCATCTCGAAGACAACGGAACCATTGGTATTCACGATGCGACTCACTCTCCTCTCGTACTGCACCTGTTCCAGAGGATCGGTGCCAGGGGTCGTAAAGAGGCGTGCGATCGTGAGACCTTTGATACCCTTCTTCTGAGCCTTCTCGACTGCCTTTTTTTTGGCGGACTGAATCGTGCGTTCGGAGGCGAGTGGGATGTCGCCGGAGGTCCGAGTCGAGGAAGACGGGTTCATGAGAGGGGGAGGGAAGAAACACTAGATCTAGTGTGACGAATGACGATTGCCACACAACATCTCCGGATTTTACAGTCTCGCTCTCAGATCTCAAGACCATTCGTTCTGACGTATGAATAAGTCGACGCGCCTACACAAAATGGCTCTCTACAAACAAAAATTGGTCAAAGAAAGCTTGATAGAAAATAGCATTCGACCACGATTGGAATCGATGTACTAGTGGATTCTTTAGGCAATGAAAATCAATCCAAAAATCTTACATCCACTTTCAATAAAAAATCTTATACGACATACTACATACAATATACTGCATACTCTTCTGTCCACCCGCATCACCATCATCGTCGCAGGCACCAACGAACCGAGTAACAGCAACATGCTGGCAGACACGATGGCACATGCTATGCGCGCTCGCGGCGCCGATATCACCAAGATTCGCCTGAAGGACCTGAAGATCGAACACTTCGGCATCGAGTGTTACGGACCCAACTGTCCTATCGATGGTTTCGTCAAAGTACAAGATGCCGTGAAGGATGCCGATGGCATCGTGATTGCGTCACCCATCTGGAACTTCTCGGTTCCGGCACATCTGGTCAATATGATCGACCGCATGGGTGCCTTCGCGCTCGATCCATCGCACTCAGTCGGTGTACTGAAGGGAAAACCATTTTTCTACATCTACACCGCAGGCATGCCATCAAGCGCATGGCCATTCATGAAGCGAATGCTGAAGCACATGACACTGTCGCTCCACTACTTCGGCGGGGCAGTGCTGGGTACGCACTTCGAAGGCGGCTGTACTCTCGGTCGCGGCATCTTTGGACTAGTCGTGGATAAGCGCCCAGCAAGCCTCAAAAAAATGGAGGAGGAAGGGATCAAGTTCCTGGCACAGGTGAGTGAGTACAAGCGAACGGGACTCTTGCCGCTGCAGCATCGACTGTCGCAGTGGTTCTGGAAGTTTGCGCAGAAGATGAAAAAGAAGCTGGGACTTTAGTCCCCAATCAACAGTACTTCTTCATCCAGCATGCTCGATTTTTTGAATGTTTCCCACGTGCGCTTCCCTCCTTCGACAAGAAGCGAAGAAATGCCATAGAAATCGCCGTCAGGAGTCGTCAGTGTTTTCCAGAGCAGTTCCCAGTAGAATCCCGAATCTGCGAGTGGAACAAGTGCAACGCGCACACCTTGCTTTGATAGCTCTTCATTCGGCGTCGTCGTAACGACGATTGTCTTCTTCGCCAATTCGCCATTCACAACCTTGGTATTCAGAGGAATCTTGCCATGAGGATCGAGGACAATCCGCCAAACATCGGGGCGAACGTCGCCATGACGAACGGTTAAGGTCGGATCATCTGCAATTACCGTTCCTACTCCCACAAGAATCGCATCGTGCCGTGCGCGCAAAAACTCGTGTGACCATGCATCTTGCTCGCGTGAAGTAATTCTTTTTTGCCTTCCATCAGGATACGCAACCGATCCATCCCCTGCCCGCGCAGACTTGAGCGTGATCCACGGTCGACCTTTGGTCATCAGAGATACAAACCCACGGTTCAGTCGCGTACAGTCGGCGAGGAGAACAGGACCGGTACACTGCACACCTTTGGAACGGAGAAAGGCGATGCCTTTTCCGGCAACCTGTGGATTAGGATCAACCATACCGACGACAACGTGCTTTATACCTCGCTCGACCAGAAGCTGAGCACAGGGCGGCGTCTTTTTGCTGGTGTGAACACAGGGCTCTAGGTTCACGTAAAGAACATCATCTGATCTAATTTCTTGTCTTGCCTCGCCAAAGCCGCGAGGCGAAGGCGGGTCATATTTTTGTAGAAGATCTAGCTCTGCATGTGGTTTGCCAAATCCGGAATGAAAGCCTTCTGCAAGAATCTTTTCATCACGCACGAGAACAGTACCGACCATGGGGTTGATGCCGGTCTTTCCGAGGCCCCGGGAAGCGAGGGTGAGGCAGCGGTGCATGAATGAATCATTGATCATCAGTACTATTGTAGCGATCACACAAAAAAACGCCGCACCTTGTTCGGGTACGGCGTGTCTATACCAATGAATTACTTCCCTCCTTTTCGTGCTGCGACTACTTCATCAGCCACGTTCTTCGGCACCTTGGCGTAGTGGCTTGGCTCCATGCTGTAGCTAGCACGTCCTTGTGTCATCGAACGGAGCTCAGTCGCGTATCCGAACATCGCTGCGAGTGGCACCTCAGCCTGCACAGTCTTCGCAAGACCACGAGAGCCCGTGTCCTTGACCATGCCGCGACGTGCGCTCAGGTCGCCCATGACATCTCCGAAGAATTCCTCTGGTGTCACAACTTCGACTTTCATCACCGGCTCGAGGAGCACTGGATCTGCTTTCTTCGCAGCTTCTTGCACACCAATCGATGCACAGATCTTGAACGCCATTTCAGAGGAGTCCACATCGTGGTAGCTGCCATCTGTGAGCTCGACTCTCACGTCCACCATTGGGAAGCCTGCGATGACACCACGGGATAGTCCTTCCTGGAATCCTTTGTTACATGGCTCGATGTACTCACGTGGAATGCGACCTCCAACCACTTGGTTCTCGAACTCGTATCCCTTACCTGGCTCCTGAGGAATAAGACGGAAGAGCACGTGACCGTACTGACCGCGTCCACCGGACTGCTTGATGTACTTCTCTTCATGCTCGAGCGTCTTCTGCACCGTCTCGCGGTACGCAACCTGCGGCTTGCCTGAGTTCGTCTCGACTTTGAACTCGCGCCTCATGCGATCCATCAAGATATCGAGGTGCAGCTCACCCATTCCGGAGATGATGGTTTGGCTCGTTTCCTCGTCCGTGCGTACACGGAACGTTGGATCCTCTTCTCCCAGCTTCTGTAGCGCGATACCCATTTTCTCTTGGTCAGCCTTGGTCTTTGGCTCGATCGCGATACTGATCACCGGCTCTGCAAAAGTAATGTTCTCGAGCTCGAGTGGCTGATCTTCTGAACAGAGCGTGTCACCTGTGCGCGTGTCTTTGAGTCCAATGACAGCACCGATGTCCCCTGCCTCGATCTTATCGATCTCGGTACGGCTGTTCGCATGCAAGCGAACCAATCGACCGATGCGCTCCTTGTTTCCTTTGCGGCTATTCACTACGTACGAACCTGATGTCAGCACGCCAGAGTACACACGAACGAACGTGAGCTTTCCGACGAATGGATCAGTTGCGATCTTGAACGCCAGGAGTGCGAGTGGCTGATTGTTATCTGGCTTCAATGCGATTTCGTTCGTGGTTCCTACTTCTTTCGCAGTGATAGCTGGGATGTCTAGAGGAGACGGCAAATAGTGAACAACAGCGTCCAGCACGAGCTGCACACCCATGTTCTTGAGCGATGATCCGCAGAGAACCGGGAACATCTTGCCCGTTACTGTGCCTGCTCTGAGACCCTCTCTCACTTCTTCCTTGGTCAGCACTCCTGTCTCCAGATACTTCTCCATCTGCGCTTCTGGGAGGAACTCCGCAGCCTTGTCCAACATGATTTTTCGATACTTCTCTACCTCAGGCTTCATGTCCTCAGGGATCGGGTGATGCACGTGCTTTTCGCCATGCTCGCCTTCAAATTTCACCATCTCCTCTTCAACGAGGTCAATGATGCCTGTGAAATCACTCTCGGCACCGACAGGAATCTGGATCGCGACAGCATCCTTGGTCAGACGGTCGTAGATACTCTGCAGCGACATGAAGAAGTCTCCACCGATCTTGTCCATCTTGTTCACGAATGCGAGACGTGGAACGCGGTACTTATCTGCCTGACGCCACACGGTTTCAGACTGTGGCTCGACTCCCTGTGAACCGTCGAACACGGCAACTCCTCCGTCTAGAACGCGGAGTGAGCGTTCCACCTCAGCGGTAAAGTCCACGTGACCTGGAGTATCGATCAGGTTGATCGTCGTTTCAGTATCAACGTTACGGAACTTGGACTTCCACTGACACTGTGTTGCTGCGGATGTAATCGTGATACCACGCTCCTGTTCCTGTTCCATCCAGTCCATTGTTGCCTCACCCTCGTGCACTTCACCGATTTTGTAATTCTTTCCAGTGTAGAAGAGGATGCGCTCGGACGTCGTGGTTTTACCCGCGTCGATGTGAGCGATAATTCCGATATTACGAACATTTTTTAAGTCCATACGAATGTGGGAAAAAGAATCGATTGAGACGTTGAATAAGACCTCAACCTAGCCGAGGCAGTATAGGGAAAGACATACCCCAAGAAAAGGGAGATTTGGGCTACAAAAAAGGCCCGGGGTGCGCCCAGGCCTTCTCTACTATCGATTCAATATTTACGAGTTATACGTCGTTCCATTCACGGTCGTCTCTGGATAATCGATCCACCAGAACTCTGTGCTGCCTCCGCTGTCCTTATCCAACCATCGGATGTGACTTAAGTTTGCAGCCATTCCGACTAACTCAGTATCGTTAAAATTCTGAAGCGATACTTGCAAGGCTGAAGATTTGGTTGGATCTACTTTTGCATTGAGGATATCGCCACGGAGAACGAACGTCGCGTCGGTACCTTGGTCAATCTCAGTATTCACCGCTGCGGCGGCATCCCAACATGCGAGTAGGTACTGAGGGCTACCAGGAGTGTGATCAAGTACATAGCAAGGGCTCGTGACAGACGAATCTGCCTTGTTATACACCTCGAAGGAATTCTCATCTACGAGAATGTTAGTCGCAATGAGGTTGAAGATGATGTCGGTCATCGTCCAATCGTTCGAGCCGTTGCGCGTATTATTTGCAGCAGCAGAGAACTTGAATTGACCGATGTTACGAATGAGGGGAAGGAGGTACTTGGTAGCAGAAGACGAATGAAGTGGGATATTATTACAACTATGCAGAAATAAGTCAAGTCAGGATGTGCTTAGCGATCTAGCACTTGTCGGACATACACCGCATCCGCGAGCACCATTCCTGTTGTCGAGTTATTGGCTAGATTGAGCTGTAAAGTGGCTCCTTGCCTCACTGTGATTCGATGAGTGCGCGTCCATGATCGTCCCTGGTACTGGATGTGTCCCGCAGGACCACGACGCTCATTGATGCGTACCGTCCGCACACGTCGACCATTCTGAAACAGAGTGAAGGGAGCATTGGTGCTAACTTTCTTGTGATCCACTTGGTCGAGTGACCATGTGACAAACACATCGTATGTGCCGGGGGTCAGACAATCGAACTTCCATAGTGACCGAACCTGCGTCGCATCTGTCTGTCTGTTCCATGCGTAACTCACTTGTTGTAACTGATCGTTACCGTATGCACTATTCGGCGTTGGGCTGTTAACCCACTGGCCAATCGTTCTATGACCCGGGTCACCATTGTCGATGAGATTGGTAGACGTGTCACACGTAGGGGGTGGTGGTGGGGGTGGCACTCCTGTGAGTGCGGAAGATGCTGCGCTACTGGAAGTCCCAGTGCTGACGGTGCCAGCCTCTGTGACAGATAGCATTGGTGTAGCTGCAAGCGTGACACTTGGAACCAGCACAACCGCAAGTGCGATGCCGGTAAAACGAGAAAGAGAGAGTTTCATCAGAAGAAAATGGGGAATAACAAAAACTATGACGCACGGGTGAAGTGATCGTTACAGAAAAATCAGCCTTGATACACGCAGTGTCTAGTACCTCTACACCTAAGCAATAAAAATAGTCTGTTTAAAATTCAAAACTGCTGAAAAAATCATCCATCGCTGTCGTTTCGTTCACTCTTTCTTGAATCGGTGCATATGCAGCCGCACAAAATTGGCTATCCATATGCTTTCCTTCAAGCGAGATCCGTTGCCCATTTCTGGCTTCAAGTTCAGAAAATAAAATCATAGACGTGCACTCAGGTGGCACTACCTGATGCCCAATCCGCAAATTGAATAAACTGATATTATTCGTAGTTCCATTGCCTCTAAAAGGTTTACCCTGCTCCTCCGGACTTGCACTCGTTAACTGAGATGCAGGCGGTACATAGCCAATAGCGCGTCGGCATTTACCCCCAACATTCTCAATCGCCCGCTGAATGCCATTACGTACAATTTCCTGCTGCAACTCACTAGCTATAGTGGCCCACCGATCAATCATTTCCGGAGGTGGTCCACCTCCTTGGTCGATTACTCTCACAACAACACCCTTGTTCTGCGTACCCTGAGCAACTATGTCGACACGATCACTAGCCCTCATCGCATTCCCTGCAAGTTCACGAATGACAACAAATAGTTCTTCAATAACTCTATCTCTGTATTCAGAGCGTAAAGAGAGAGCACGAGTCATGCCACTCATGTGAAGCCTCAAGGCGTTTACAATACGGATATACGTTTCATTCATGAGATGTCCAAATTGGTGTCCTACTTGAATTAATTCTGGGAGATATGTTTCAAAGCTTTCCTGATCGGCAAAACAGCGTTCATGCAAAGGATGAATCGTTCGATTACACGCAATCGCCTGACTTGGAACACGAACGGAAAAAATAACGTTGTCCTGAGTTGTGGCACAGCCAGCCAAAGCCAGAGCCCGCGAAACATCAAGGTTACGATCGTACATATTACGCATTTTAACACTTTTTTTTATTATGTAAAGATACGGCTTTCTCTCCTGCCTAGCTCATCTTCGCAAAGTACGCGTATACCCTACTGGTCCACATAGGCGGACTTCGGCGAGACATCACGAAGAACTATGGAACTTCTTAGTTCATTTTTGCTAGATGCGCGTACGCCTTATTCGTCCGCCTTCGCCTGCGGGCTTCGGCGAGACTTAAGTTTCAAGCTACCGAAGATCAATTCATTTTGGCGAGATGCGCGTAAGCCTTGTTGGCCTGCGCCATCTTGTAGACGTCTTCCTTCTTCTTGATCGCAGAACCCTGCTCTGCAGATGCATCGAGAAGTTCGAGAGCCAATTTCTCAGCCATCTTGGCACCCTTTCGGTCACGAGCGGCACCCAGAATCCAGCGAATGCTGAGGGACTGCTGACGCTTTGGGTTTACTTCGATTGGCACCTGATAGACCGATCCTGCTACACGCTTGGGGCGAACTTCGACAAGTGGAGTCGCATTGAGTAGCGCTTTGTTAAACACCTCCATCGGCGCTTCCTTCGTGCGTGTTTTGATGATCTCGAGAGCGTCGCTGAAAATGCGACGTGCGATCGACTTCTTGCCCTGCTTCATGATGCAGTTGATAAACTTCTCGACGAGTGGGTCGGAGCCGACGGGGATATATGCTTTAGGGAGAGTGGCCATACTGAATTAATAATGAATAATTGATAATTGATAATTGTTTTCTTTGCCGGAGATAAAGGGGAAATTATTCATTATTCATTATCAATTATTAATTATTTCTTCGGTTTCTTCGCACCATAGAGTGAGCGTCCCTGCTTTCTATCTCGGACACCTTCTGTATCCAGAACACCACGGATGATGTGATAACGAACACCTGGCAAGTCTTTTACACGTCCACCACGAACCATCACGACTGAGTGTTCCTGGAGGTTGTGACCCTCTCCACCGATGTATGCCGTGACTTCTTCACCATTGGTGAGACGTACACGAGCGATCTTGCGGAGAGCGGAGTTCGGCTTCTTCGGTGTCATGGTCGTTACTTTCAGACACACACCTCGCTTCTGCGGAGCACCTTTTTGCAATTTCACACGTCGAAGGCTGAGAGCGTTCCACGTATTCTGCAAGTTAGGCGCTTTGGTGCGCTTTTTTTGGACTGTTCGTCCTTTGCGGATGAGCTGGCTAATGGTAGGCATGTGGCGATATAGGGTAATCGGAATGGAGTGAAAAGTAAAGTGTCGAAGTATGTGGTATGTCGTATGTTGTATGGGCTACGAATGCAATGTGGGATGAAGGCTGGAGGCTAAAAATACTACATACCACATACTACATACAACATACTATTTCGCTTTCTCTTCTTCCTCACGACGCTTGCGGTACGTTTCACCAGCAGGAATGAGGCGACCGATGATCACGTTCTCTTTCAGTCCCTTCAGGTAGTCGACGGTACCGGTTGTCGCAGCCTCGACTAGAACACGGATCGTCTCCTGGAAGGAGGCACCTGCGAGCCACGATTCAGTCGCAAGTGAAACGCGTGTGAGTCCGAGAAGAAGCTGCTCAAACGTTGCTTCCTTCTTTTCTTTCTTCTTGGATTTTGCACTCTCGTTATTTGCTTTGCGGACGTCAGCGATATCGGCAATCTCACCGGTGAGGAGCATTGTGTCTCCGCCGTCGATGATACGGACCTTGCTGAACATCTTGCGTGCGATGATCTCGAGGTGTTTGTCGTTGATCGTCTGACCTTGAGAAGCGTAAATGTGCTGCACCTCCTGCACAATGTACTTCTGCACGGCATAGGCGCCCTGCTTTTCGAGTAATTCCTGCAGGTTGTAGTGACCGGCATTCAGCGCCTGTCCTGCGCGTACGATATCTCCGGATTTCACCAAGATCGCTTCGCGGGAAGAGAACTCGTACGTGCGTTCCTGGATTTCGCCATGCTTCACCGTTACCTTGCCATTATCGATGGAGCTGATTTTTCCAGCGATTTCGGCCTTGATGCTCGATTTGTCGTTTACAGACCTGGCGATCACCTGACGCTCTTTCACTTCCTCACCCTTCTTCGCCTCGATCGTGTAGCCAGTCGGGATGAAGTAGTGATCCTCACCCAAGTCCTCGCCTACGATTTGCACTGTCGACTGTCCTCCCTTGGTTGTGAGTTTTACGCGACCTGAGATATCGGACAGTGTGGCTGGCGTACGTGGAGAGCGTGCCTCGAAGATTTCTTCAACACGTGTCAGACCCTGAGTAATGTCGGAGCCTTCTGCGACTCCTCCCATGTGGAACGTTCTCATGGTGAGCTGTGTACCAGGTTCACCGATACTTTGCGCAGCGATGATACCGACTGGTGTTCCAATCTTCACTGACTTGTTGTCACTCAAATCACGACCGTAGCACGCCTGACAAATACCGTCGTGTGTGTCACACGTGATGACAGAGCGAAGTGAGAGTTCGTTGACGTTGTGATCCTTGAAGACAGCAATGAGCTGTGCATCGATCTCGTCATTACGCTTAGCAAGTGTCTTGCCACCAACCACGACATCCTCATTCACCACACGACCGAAAATACGAACCTCGAATTTCTCACCGATCTTTTCAGATTCCTCGCGTGTGATCATGTGACCACTCATCGTTCCACAATCGTTCTCACGAATGACGATGTCCTGTACTGCATCGACCAAACGACGTGTGAGGTATCCGGCTTCAGCAGTCTTCAGAGCCGTATCGGACTTACCCTTACGTCCTCCGTGTGTGGCGATGAAGTACTCGAGAATGGAGAATCCTTCTTTCAGGTTACTCTGAATCGGCAGCTCGATGGTGCGACCGGATGGATTGGCGACCAGTCCTTTCATACCGGAGAGCTGTGTGACCTGACCCCAGTTACCACGAGCACCGGAATCGATCATGTACGTGATGCTGTTTTTCTCATCGGCAGTAAATCGCTTCACCATCGCGCTACTGATATCGGTCTTCGCCTGACTCCAGATGCGGATAGCGTGCTGGTAGCGCTCATCAGCTGTGATCCAACCCTTCCAGTACTGGTTGTTGATCTTGCGCACCTTTTCATTCGCATCGACCAGCAACTGTACTTTTTCTGGTGGCACGACCATGTCGCTCATAGCAATGGAGAGACCGGACAGTGTTCCGTAGCGGAAACCGATGTTCTTGATCTCATCCGCAAGGCGGGATGTCTGATCAGGACCAACGACGTCTAGCGCACGAGCGATGAGACGACTGAGCGATCCTTTCTTCATTGTTTCATTCAGACGACCCAGTTCCTTCGGCACGATTTCATTGAAGAGGATGCGACCGACTGATGTCTCGATCTGTTCGTAGGAAACGTCGCCTTCGGTGTGCGTCGCAAGACGCAACTTAATCTTTGCCTGCAGTGCCACTCGTCCGTACTCGTACGCCATGATCGCATCGCGATCAGACGCAAACATCATGCCGTGACCCTTCAGGTTATCGTGCACATTGGTGAGGAAGTAACAACCAAGCACCATGTCCTGCACAGGAGTGATGATTGGATCTCCGGCGGATGGCTTGAGGATGTTCTTGGATGCATTCATGAGTGTGCGTGCCTCTTCCTGCGCTGGCTCTGAAAGTGGAACGTGCACAGCCATTTGATCTCCGTCGAAGTCCGCGTTGAAGGCGGTACACACGAGCGGATGCAGCTGAATAGCCAGTCCTTCGATCAGTCTCGGGCGGAACGCTTGGATACCCAAGCGGTGGAGTGTCGGAGCGCGGTTGAGGAGCACGAACTTATTCTCAATCACCTCTTCTAAGATATCCCAGACCTTCTTGCTTCCCTCGAAGACCATGCGCTCAGCACTCTTCACGTTGTGAGAGAGCTCATCACGAATGAGTCGTCCGATCACGAACGGCTTGAAGAGCTTCATCGCCATTTCCTTTGGTAGTCCACATTCGTCGATCTTCAGGTTCGGACCAACGACGATAACAGAGCGACCGGAGTAGTCGACACGCTTACCGAGAAGGTTCTGACGGAAGCGTCCCTGCTTTCCTTTTAACATGTCGGAGAGAGAACGGAGTTTTCTGCGATCCCCTGCGGTGAAGAGTGCCTTTCCTGCACGAGCGGAGTTATTAAGGAGCGTATCGACCGCTTCCTGCAACATGCGTTTCTCATTTCGGCAGATAACTTCCGGTGCACCGATACTCATCAGTTTCTTCAGGCGATTGTTTCGGTTGATGACACGGCGATAGAGATCGTTCAAATCTGATGCGGCGAATCGACCACCATCCAGCTGCACCATCGGACGGAGATCCGGTGGCAGGACTGGAATACGGGAGAGAATCATCCACTCAGGCTTGATTTTGGCTTTGTCGAGAGACTGTACGAGCTTGAGACGCTTCATGACTTTCTTGAGACGCTGGCCGCTGGATTCCTGTCTCTCTTTCTGAAGAGCATCAACGAGCTCGTTGAAGTTCATGTTGCTGATGATTTCGCGGATGGACTCGGCACCTGTTCCAGCACGGAAGATGTGACCGAATTTCATGTTCATTTCGCGGAACTTCAGCTCCGACAGAACTGCACCAATGCGCAAGTTTTTCAGATCCTCTAGCGCATCTTTGTGGTTCGCCTTGAGTTGTTCCATCTTGTCAGCAGTCTCTTCATCCAGTGCTCCGAGCTGGTCCTTCGTTGGATCCCCTTTCTTGAGCGCAGCAAGCGCATCGTCATGCTCACGCTTCAGTTGGTTACGACGTGCGTCGAACTCCTGCTTGAGTTCCTTTTCTGCTTCACCCTTCACAGATTCGTCTGCAGTAATGACGATGTATGCCGAGAAGTAGACGATTTGCTCAAGTGTCTTGATCGAGAGATCGAGCAAGAGTCCAAGTCTGGATGGGGAAGAACGCAAAAACCAAATGTGCGTTACAGGAACCGCGAGGTTGATATGACCCATGCGTTCGCGACGAACGATACTGCGTGTCACTTCGACACCACACTTCTCACACACGACAGAGCTATAGCGAATCCCCTTGTACTTGCCACAGAAACACTGAAAGTTCTTGGTGGGACCGAAGATGCGTTCGCAGAAGAGTCCATCTGGCTCGGCGCGCTGCGTGCGATAGTTCACAGTCTCAGGCTTTGTCACTTCTCCACGTGACCAAGCGATGATGTCCTCAGGGCTCGCAACGGAGAGTGCGACAGCGTCGAAGGAATCGGAAGTGCGGGGAGTGAACGCCATAACGAGGGGAGGAAAGAGTGGAGAATGCGGATGTGATCCGCGAGGGGAAGAAAAGTGCAGCGCTACGCGCTGCGAGTGATCAGTGATTCGTTATCTGAGAGCGCGATTCTTCGCGCGATTTCGAGGTAAAAATGGTCTAAAGCACGCCTGTGTGCCGAAGCGAAATTTTCGCGTAGGCACAAAGGACCCAAGCGCTGGTTCTCCCTTTCGGACGTCTATGCCGCGGGAGGCGCTTCGGTGGTTTCGTCTGAAGTATACGGATTTTTTTGTGAAGGACAAGCGGATCTACTGGGCAAAATAAGGCAATGCTATTGCTTGCCAATCCATATAAATAATGTTAAATTGATAAAGATGTTCTTTTGACATCACCGTGGACTGTCCAAATCTCAACAAGGGGTTACTCTATGAAAAGCATTGATAAAAAGATGTGCGTCTGTCTCTTTGTATTTAGTCTAGTAGCGTCATTAGGGCTCGGCCTATTCTGGTGCCAGATCGGGGTGGCGCATTGGCTCCACTCGCTTGATCTGTACGAATACGATTGGGCGGTATCAGTAGTGATGCTGCTAAGTCTCTCATGCACGCCAATTTTCTATATTGCCTTTTTGATCTTATGGGTAGCGCTAGAAACGCTGATAGCAGTGAAGCGGCTGCTTCCAAAAAAAGAGGACTAGGATAGTCCACTCACACCCAGGCGGCTTAACGGCCGCCTTTTTTTAGTTCGCGCCGCCATTCAACACCCACGCAAGCAACACGATCTGCGGCACCGTCACAAGCGGCAAGAAGAATGCGATCTTATCTATACCTTCTTCTTCCCGTGCTTCTGAAACATCTTCTCAAACGACCCTTCGTACGACTGGAGTGCTGAACGCAATGTTCCCATCTCATCTTCGCTCAGTGTCATAGACGGCATAGCGCTTTCCCCCAAAAACAACTCGGAATTCGACATGTCATCGGTGTTCTTCCCGAGCATATTCACATGGAGCACGATAAAGGACATGCATGCATCGCACTTCAGTTCCAGAATCATGAAGTTATCACTCGCCAATTTGATCGCAGGAAAATCGACCTGCACACCAGTGCCACACTGCGGACAGCGCATCTGGTCACGGATGCGAAGTAATATCTGATTGAGAGAATGTGGATTGAACTCCATGCGCCTTATTATACAGATAAATATATTGGATGTCCGCCGATTCCACCCAAGAATGATGAATCCATCAATGGCAACCTTTTCTGGAGCCGAGCGCAAGCGAAAAGAGCTGCACAGAACGAAGTACGCGCTACGATATGCCCCACATGAAAAAGCGTTCCACTTCATCAAAGAAAAAAACGCCCGCTGCGGCAAAGAAGTCAGCAATGAATCGTCGCGTGTCTACAGTCAAAACCGTCAAGGTCGCAACACGCGTGGTTCCAACTCCCGTCCTCAAGAAAGCAGTTCAAGTCAAAGCCACAACCACTGCACACAACTCCAAGATTCGAAAACTCGGATTTTCACTTTCTTCTCTTCAGGCCGGTGTGCAGATGGTGATCGCACTCAGTGCGGTTGGATTCATCTTCCTTCTTGGCACCGTGGATCAGAACATTTTCTCTACCCGAGAAAGTAGGGCTGAGGAAGCGACCCAAAACTTGATTCGTAACACGATGACGGTCGGACTATCGTACAAGCGCCCACTCAATCTCTCGGTGCTCATTGCTCGAAAAGCGAATGATGCGATGTACGCATCGATTGAAAATGCAGGGAATGAAGAAATCGTCGTCAGTGTTCCCTCTGACTGGCGTCGTGAAGAAGTGAAGGGCACGTCACTTGATCGAGTCGTTGCGGGTGTGCCGACCTTTGGTTTCACTGCATGGACGTTCCCCGCTGGTGCGACAGTCACATTCACTGCTAGCCGCGTTCCCGATGCTATCTTCTTTGACACTGCTTCCACTGCCACTGCTGCGATCAATCTAGTAACGGCACTCGTCCAAGGCGACGATTCATCAATCAATAAAAGAGTAGTACTCCTACAGAAACAGGTGCTGGCTCCGCTCTGGGGACAGGAATAAGGACATACTAGATACTCACTACAAAATACAAGATACTAGGCACATGCTTGTTCTTCCTATCCGCACGAATCGACTGAAGAATGGCGATGATCTAGCCTCTCTTCTCGAGCCGCATGTTCAGGATGGAGACATCGTCGTCGTATCGTCCAAAGCAATGGCGACTGTGGAAGGTGCGTCAATCAATCTGGCAGAACTCACGCCAAGTAAAGAAGCAACGAAGTACGCAAAGGAGTGCAGACAAGATCCCTCTTTCACCGAAGCGGTGCTCAAGGAAACGAAGCGATTGCACGGTGACGTGGTGGGCACATGTCCATGGGCTCTGCTCACGGCACTGAAACCCAAAGGCATGGGAACAGGTCGCATCCTCTGTCCGAATGCGGGACTGGATACGTCGAACATAGAGGATGGATACGCGATAGGCTGGCCAAAGGATCCCGTGAAATCGGCTGCGGAGTTACGCTCCTCACTGAAACAAGGAGGGAAACGCGTTGCCGTACTTCTCTCCGATTCATGCTGCAGACCAGGACGTTTGGGAGTAGTCGCATTCGCATTGGCCGTCGCCGGCATCGATCCTCTCCTCTCACAAGTCGGTCGATCGGATCTCTTTGGATCAACACTCAAGTTCACGCACGAGGCAGTCGCAGACCAGCTAGCAACCGCTGCAAACGCCGTGATGGGCAATGCTGATCAGTCGACACCCGCTGCGATTATTCGTGATCACGGGTACCAGTTCTCGGATTTTACCGGTTGGGTGGAGGGAATTGCTGAAAGTGAAGACTTGTTTCAGGAAATTATTCGATCGTAGAAAAGGTGCATAGGGGACAGAAGGTGCAGACGTAACAGAGGTGATACTTTTCACATCTGCACCTTCTGCAACCTCTGTACCCTGTTACAATACGTCCATGCACTTTATCGTCCTCTCCTCATCTCAAGGCAGCGTCATCCAAGCAACCATCAATGCTATGAACGCCGGAGAACTCACAGCAGTGTGCGCCGGTCTCGTGACGGATCGAGAAGATCGCGGCTGCATCGAGAAAGCAAAGAATGCAGGACTCCCCTATCGCGTTGTGACGAAAAATGAAGGAGAGTCACGAGAAACCTACGACCAGCGCGTCCACACAGCGATCGAAGAGCTCTTCACAGAAACCGCTACCCGCTATCCGCTACCCGCTTCCAGAGTGATTGCTTGCATGGGCTGGATGTGGATTCTTAGCCCGTGGTTCATCCATCAGTGGAACGGTCGAATTCTGAATGTGCATCCTGCATTACTACCCAAATTTGGAGGCAAAGGTATGTATGGCCACCATGTACACGAAGCCGTCTTGGCTGCACACGAGAAAGAAAGTGGCATGACGATCCATGTGATGGATGAAGGCGTGGATACAGGGAAGACGCTGCTACAGAAATCGTGTCCCGTGCTTCCGGATGATACGATCGAGACACTCTGTCCTCGTATTGGTAGATTAGAAAAAGAGTGGTACCCGAAGGTGCTGCAGATGATAGAGAAGGGGGAAATGACACTGTAATGACGAAGTGAATAAATGAATAATTGATAATGAATAATGAATAATTACTCACTACATCTACGGCAGAAGCTTTGCTCCCAAAATTATCAATTATCAATTATCAATTATTCATTCTGTTAATGCCAACCCCTCGTCATACCATCGTCTGCACCAAGAAAGAACTGGTCGCTCCAGGGGTGTATGAACTCAGGTTCATGAAGCCTGCCGAGTTACATTTTCAAGCGGGGCAGTTTCTTCTCTTCGATGTGCCGCACCTCGAGAATCCTGCTGATATTCAACCGCGTGCATACTCGATTGCATCAGCTCCAAATGAAAGCGAACTCCTCTTTTGCATCAAGCTGAAGGAAGGTGGTCGTGCTAGTACATGGATTGTGGAATCACTCGACATCGGGACAAGCGTTTCCGCTGTCGGACCTCTTGGCCTTTTCACGGTACGCGACAACGAGCACGAACTCTTTTTTGTGGCTACAGGAGCCGGTCTTGCCCCCTTTCGTTCGCAGATAAAGCATGCACTAGAGAGTGGCGATACGCGTCCAATGCACCTAGTCTTTGGTGTACGAAATCCTGAAGATTTTTTCTGGGTTCACGAGCTGAAAAGCCTCGCAGAGAAGTATCAAAACTTTTCGCTCCACTGCACGCTCTCTGGTGAGAGCGCTGAGTGGAATGGCATGAAGGGTCGTGTGCAAACAGTCCTCCCACGCATCATCACAAAGAGCGATGCAAGTAGTGTGTATATTTGCGGAGCTCCAGAGATGGTAAGCGACGTGAAAAAGTATTGCATCGAATCGCTCGGACTACCGAAAGGACAAGTCCATGCGGAGGGATATATCTAGGCACGAAAGAAAACCTTGGCGGTTTTCTCTCGTGAGCTCTCATTCCCTTCAAGGTGGCGCTTCAGACCGAAGCAAGTTCGGTCTTCGCGCAATTTTTTTTATGAAAAAGAGAATACGCAAAAATACAAAGATCCTTGGATTCTTTTCATTCCTTTTGTTCCTCTATTTCTTCAGAACCGTCAAAAACTCATCGAAAAGATATCCGGCGTCTTCCGGTCCCGGTGTCGCCTCTGGATGAAACTGGACGGAGGAGAAGAGTCCGGACGAGTGACGAATACCCTCGACAGAGCCATCATTCGCATTCGTGAACCACACGTGCCAGCCCTCTGGGAGCCGCTTTTCATCGACCGCGAATCCGTGATTCTGTGAAGTGATGATGCAGTGATCGGTCTTCACGCCATCCTTCCACTCGATACACGGTTGATTAACGCCTCTGTGACCGTACTTCAGCTTGTACGTGTCCCCACCGATTGCCAGTGCAAGGAGCTGGTTGCCGAGACAAATGCCGAATGTCGGAATCTTTTTCTCGATTGCCTTTTTCACCTGCTCGATCGTCTTAGTGCACATTTTAGGATCGCCCGGACCGTTACTGAGGAAGAGTCCGTCGAACTGCAGATCGGATGATGCGAAATCGAAATCCCATGGCACACGATGTACCCGCACTCCGAGTTTGAGCCACGAACGGAAAATATTACGCTTGGTGCCACAGTCGTACGCAAGCACAGTCGCTCTGACCTCGCCCTCTGGCTCGTATGTCACGACCTCCTTGCAGCTCACTTCTGCGACCAGGTTCAATAGGTTGGGATCTGGAATGCTACCCGCTACCCGCTCACCGCTACCCGCTTTCTGATCATCCTGTACGATACGTCCCAGCATCACTCCCGTCTCTCGTAGTTTCTTGGTGAGTGCCCTGGTATCGATACCTGAAATCCCTGGAATCTTGTGATGTTCCATCCAATTGTGGAGCGAGCTCACTGCCTTGTGGTGCGAGTAGTCACGACTCTCAGTACTGACGATGACGCCACGCACGTGAATCGCCTCGCTTTCCAGGTTTTTGGAAAAACCCCAGTGATTCTTTTCCTCGCTCGGTACACCGTAGTTTCCGATCAAAGGAAAGGTAAACGTCAGGATCTGTCCGCGGAAGCTGGGATCGGTCATGGATTCGGGGTACCCCACCATGCCGGTAGAGAATACAACCTCTCCATCCGTATCAACTGCAGCACCAAAAGACTGTCCGACGAACGTCGTACCGTCTTGGAGAATCAGAGTAGCCATCGAGCGGAGAGTGTAAACAAGTTCCGCGTAAATGACTAGTGGAAAATTGTCGCTTTAGGCTGCCAAAGAGAATGTTTTCCCTGGATTATTCAGTGTTTCGTAGATGGAACCACGAACCTTATTCATTGGTCGGACGATGCCCTCATCAACCTTGGTTGTCAGGTATCCTACTGCATTGTTCGGAAATGCTATCGCTGCCTCTACAATACCAAGTGGCACATCTACCGTAGCCGCAAGAACGTTGCTGACAGCTTTCGCCGTCGCAGATGTCGCCTCTCCGATATTCGTAAACACAGAATTTGCGTCGGGAACATCACGCGGCTTGAAGAGTTGACCAAGCCCTTTCAGGAGACCATCGCCGGAGGTGTTGGGTGTGGAGGTCATTAGAGAAATCAGTTATCAACGAAAACTTGAAAGCAACGTTCCAAATCCATTCAGCGCATTTACTCCTCCTTGTGCTATTTGCTGTGAAAACCCTGCAAATCCACCGGATGAATAGAGAGCGCCTGCAAGAACAGTGCCTGCTGCAAGCGAGCGGATAGGATGTGAAACAATTGCTTTCGCTATATTTCCTGTGACATCGACAGCTTTTCCTACAACTTCAGCACCAACTTTTGGTATCTTAAACGCAGCATGCACAATTGCTTCGATCAAATTTTTCGACTCACCAGGAGTGATATGCAAGATATCAACAGCCTTATGGACACCCCAACCAAGAATATTGAAGGGAAGCTTGAGAGCGTTTCCAGCAAGTGAGGATGCTGCGCGTGGCAGATAGGTTCCCACTTCCATCACGCTAGAATACCCTTCCACCGCTGCGGAGTAGGCTTGGTGCCCTTTTTTGTCTATCCATGAAAGGGGCCAGATCTTGCTCGCACGTTTCCAGAGGCTCACTCCAGCATACACAGGGAGAGCGACTGCTGCTGTTGTTACTGGATTAACAATGGTTGCAGCAGTGAGAGCAGCTTTGCCAACCGTTTTCAGTGTAGGCCTCTTAGGGAGTGGCTTGTACTCAAACCACTGCTTATGCTCAGGATGTTCACGTGAAGCACCGACTGGAGGCAATGCATCGCCCACAGCATTCATCGCAGCAGCATTGGTATCGGCTGCTTCTTTTTCAACAGTCTTTCCTGCTTTTTCAGTTTTTTTCTCTGCTTCTGCAGGAGCTGCTTCCGCCGCTGCTTTTGCTTTTTCTGCCATGGTTTATGGAGTGGGAGGGGGGCTACTTGGACTCTTGGTCGTCAATTTTGTAATGACTTTGTTGACGTATGCACGTAGATCAATGCCAGATCTCTTGAGTAATCCTTTGACATAGAGAAAGCCGCCTACCGCAGCTGGCACTCCATAAAAGATAGGCGCTGGCAGTAAAAAGTTAATGGCACTCATTGCCCACCCTGGCGCAAAAAGACTAACGCCTCCATACGCTGCGAGTGTTGCAAGTGGCAGTCCCACTGTTAGGGCTGTTGCCGTTACAGCTTCTCCAGCGACCCAGCCAAGTGCAGATTTTCCGCTATCCGTTGCATTTTGCTTGATGGCACCAAGCAGAGACCCACTGCGCTTTGCCTCTATCTTTTTCCATTCCTGCTGACAACGAATGGCAAAGGCGCGCTTCACGTCCGGATTGTTTGCCATATTGTCAAAATTCAAAGTAGTAGGAATGGCCGAATTGAAGCTATCCAGTTCTTTTTGTGCGTCCATGGCAGCCTCATCTGCGGCCCTACGTTCCTGATCCAATCCACCCAAATTCAAACTAATAATTTCTCCTTCGTACTTATGAGTCTCAGATTCAATTTTTTCATAATTGTCCTTGAGTCTGTTTAGATTAGCTACTTTTGTTTCATGACTTTTAATCAGCTGACTGAGTGAGTCGATTTTCTCTTTTACTTCATCAACTGCTTTCTTTTTATCCAAAATTTCCTTTTCTATATCATCAAGTCGTGTGTCATTCGGAACGACTAATTTAGTAGGACTCGGAGACCCAATTTCCACTTTTCTTTTTTGGAGCTCATTTAATTCATCCTGAAGAGAAGTGAGATCGGTTTTGAACCGATCGTTATCTGCAACCGAAGTTCGTGAGTTTACGCTAGCAATCTCACTCTCTAAGGCTATAATTTCTGGTTCTAGCTTTCGCGTCTTGCTCTGATTCGCCTTAATGCGAGCATCGAGAAAATGCTTTTTTTGTTGGGCAGTAATCAGCGCAGCAGAAGTGATTCGCAGTTCTCTCTTTGTATCGACTACAGCTTTCTTGGAAGCATTTAGCTTTGATGGATCAGTAGGATCTGAGAAGGACGACTTTCCCTCTAACTCTTTTACTAGATCCTCCTCCCAACGCAGCGCCATCTTGAAAATATTATTGATCTTACGATCACGAATGATGCTGCTCGGAAAATCCTGCATCATATCAGCGTATTTCTTCACCGCTCCTTCCATCGGGGTCTCGGCTGTGACGCTATCGATTAGTCTGCCGTTCATAATGTGACCATTCGTGTTTTCGTCTGCAGCCACAGTAATATGCAATTTGCCATCTTTACCAAGCGCTACATCTTTCGGCCTGTTTCGGTGATGAAGGTACCAACGTCCGGCTGCGTAACCACCTGCAAGCAGCAGTGGAGCACCATACGTTCCAGCGAAAAACCCTGTTGCTGCAGCAGCGGTCAGTGCTGTGCCAGCATAAGCGTATCCCCGTTTCTTTTCCTTTTTATGGCTGAGCAGCTCTGCGTACTCTGCAGCCACTTCATACACATGTTGAACACCTTTCTTTTGATCAGTGCTTGAACCAAACTCTTTGACAATAAACTCTTCATCTGGAGTTTTTGTGGTCAGTTTTTTTATTCTGTCTATCTCTTCCATAAAAAGAAGGAAACACTGCTGTGCGAGTGCTTCTTTACTCATAGGTTTCACGTTGCCGAGTTCGCGCTTCTTCTTTATTTGCATGAACTCTAGTAGTTTTTTCTCCTCGGGCAAATTAATGTGATTCATCGTACTGGCACTTTCTGAAGCATTTTTCGCAAAGTCAGCAAACTGGTCTGCAACCGCAGGATCGGGTAAATTACTACGAATAAATTCAGCGAACTTATTTCGTGCTTCGTAAGTATGCTCCTCTTCACTACTTTCATAGAATCTCTTCAGTGCCCAGTGCGCAAATCCAATAGCAGCACCGGGGACTAGTGCATTGGTAAAGAGGTTCCCACCGAATGCAGCCGAACCATAGGGGTTAAAGTAGTACAGAAGGCCGGCTGCTGTTGTTGAACCAGCTACGATGCCACCTGTCTTTGTAAAGACTCTGTCCTTCGCACTACCCAACAATTCTTTCGCCTGCCGAAGACGCTTCGAGAACCATCCTCCCTGATTCTGTACATAAGGCTGCCGCTCCATTGGAGTTATCTGCAATTCATTATCGTCAGGATGAGTCTCAGAAGAACCGACTACTTCTGCTCGCTTGAATCGTTCTTGATACTTTACCAAAAAAGCCTCAATCTTTTCACTTTGCTGAATGCCAATGTAAGCGAGACCGTAATTATAGAGATTTATCAATTTGTCCAAATCTTCTGGTGAAACCTTGTTACCGAGTGCACGAATGCTTTGAACTTCTTTGCTCATCACAGAGGTAAGCACTCGAGCTTGGGCCCGTCGGACTCCAGTACTTATAGACCCTCCTAGTCTCTCGATCTCTTCGGCAAGAATGACCAGATTCCTCAAGACTTCGATATCAAGTTGTTCGTTGTCGGCAGCATCGATTTCGCTTAAAACGTTACTAAGCTCGCGTTCTTTCGCTCGTAGCTCATCAGCGGTATCTCCACTCTTATCCTCATAGTCAGAAAGATCGAAGTCATCGTTACTATTGTCATTGCCGCCATCAGGTTCTTCACTTTCATCTTCTAGATCTTCGAAATGGTGGTCTGCATTAGAGTCGAGAAGGTCTCCAAGGTCATCACGCACTCCACTACTCCCTTGATCTATTTCATCTTCAGGATCGTAATTTTTACCTGGCTCTAAATTAAAATCATCTTGTTTGCCCAAACCATCATCTGGAAGCTCGTCCTCAGGCAGTTCATCATCTGGCCGTTTTGTATTACCTTCCTTGCTCATAAGATAAATATTATAAAATAATTATGTAATTAATCAATATAGCCTACCTCTTTGAGGATTTGGTTTTTGGCTGCTTGAATTGACACTTTTTCTTTGTCTGCAAATCGTTCAGCTGCAGTCGTATCCCGTCCAGAGAAATTGATCCAACTGAAGTATCCACGAGTGTCTTCCGTGCTCACGGGCTTTAGTTTGAGAACAGTCGTCAGGTAACTATTGTACTGTCCAATTGTACGAGAACCGTAATCGCCATCTGGGTCCAGGAACGTGTACTCCAATCCTAGCGAAACAGCATCTTGTAGTTGCGCATTGTTTTCCACTGCTTTGTACATCTTCGCGAGTGCATCACTATTAAGGCTGCCATTCGCCTCAGACTTGAGTAACTTTATCACGCTCTTATCGATGACTGCATTCAGTCGGTCATCCGTCTCAGCATGCTCAACTGCGGTACGCGCAACGACCAAGTCATTGAGATCATCTGCCTTCGTGACACCTTGCACAATTCTATTCATCAATGCGGGTTGATTACTATCGCTCGTCTCACGAATCGCTCTCAGATAATCCTCTTTAGTAGTTTCATCGTATGGCTTATCCAGGAATTCCTTTGTTACTTTGCTGTCAGCAGTCGCACGGTTATCTTCAGAAACGGCTGTGCCCGGTTTCTTCAAAGCACCTTCCCTCGGAGCACTCGGAGCATACCCAGCGATACGAGCACGCATAGCAGGATTCTCCATCCTGCGATGGAAGAAGTCTTCATTGGTGATATCTGGATCGAGCTTGAATTTCATATTCTTGAGCTCCTCCAATAGTTTTGCTGACATTGCCGGAGACGTACCGCGGAATGCGCGCAGGTGTGCAAGAAGTCCTTTTGCCTCATTGATATCAAGGTATGCACCACCATGATCAACTTGATCGGTTGAGAATGCGGACTCCATCAGTGCATTCGCAAGCATCGTGTTGATGTACGCGACATATGAATCGTGCTGAGCTGGGGTGATCTTACCTTCACTCAAACGACTCTTTGCTTCATTTAACAGCGGCTCGAGATACGCGTCCGTGTCATGCTGATAATACTCGGTCGCATCCGCTCTATTCATGAACGACGTCAAAAACTCAAGCACGGTGGCAGCTTTTCCACCGAGATTCTTGGATTTCGCGGCATCACCCAGCCATCCGTTGATAGTCTTTCCTTTTCCTATGAGGCTCAGTACCTGCCCCTCGTTGTAGTGCGTGCGAATGTATCCGTAGAGCTTCTGAACATCCCCATTCGTATCAAATGTCTTCGTTTCTTTATTGAATATGACCCAGTCCACTGGAACTTTCTGATCTGGATCAAAACCGGGTGTCCCCAGATTTTTGAAAAGATAATCAGTACGGACTGCTGCCACATAGGAGAAAAGCTCGCGCTTCAGTGCCTCTTGCCTAAGCATGCACTCCTGAGCATTGGTCACGACCATGATTGGTTTTCCCGTAGCATCTTTCATCACCTTTCCTTCTGCATCCTTCTTTTCCTCTTCCACGGCTTTGACGCCGCTCGCCGTTAACCATTGATCGAGCTGCTCCTCAGTAACCTCTCTGCTACTCATTCGAGCTATAATCGGTTTCATTGTTTCTTTAAATGTTGATGGCTTTGCCAGCTCTTCAGCCAACTTGTCTTTTGGCAGAACACCGAAAAGGGTGAGAAAAACACTTTCAAAAGCATCAAGCGCAGGTCCTGTTACTGCATGACGCTGCAGTTCTCGGTAGACATCGACACATTTCTGGATGCCGTACCTGCCTGCGGTTACGCCTGCCTCGAATGTCCACTCGAGTGCCTTGGGTCCATTCGTTTTGATTTCCAACCATCCTTGTGAGGATAGTTCTTTCAGATAGTTGTATGTTCCCCTGAAACTTTCGCTAACCTCGGTACTACTTTTGAACCATGCCACACGCGCCCAATCCTTGAAAGTATCGTACGTCGCAAAGACAGCGTTCTTTCCGTAGGCATAGATATCTGGCGCCTTGGCTTCGACTTTCATCTTCCAGATCTGCACCTGGCTATATCCAAGTTCCAATTTTTCTATGACCCACTCTTTCGCAACGCCCATCTTCGCAGCGATCAACTCTGGCCATGTACTTTCGATAATAGCTTTGTTCGTCTCTGCAGTAGGACGTTCATAGGTGAGAATCTCGAGCATAGTAAAACCTTCAGGGGGACAACCTTGTTTCATCGCATCTGAGAATCCTGACGCGACCAAGAATGGCTCATCAAAATCAACGTATCGATGTTTAATGAGATCCGCTCCGAGAGCGGCCTTGGTATCAGGGTCACCGCCACCGAGTTCATTTCGTTCGGCAACATCGTTACAGAGTGCCTCAAATGAGAGATAAAGGTATTCGTATGCTTTTCTCTTCCTCTCTCCACTCTTTAGTGAAACGGAATCCGCAGTGCCCATCGCAGACATCACTGCACGGTAATTCAATCCTTCTGGTGCGCAGGTACTGTAGTCCATGACACCATTCTTCATAACACGCTGTCTCCATTCCAGGAGGCTCTGTGCTGAAACCTTCTTCGAAGGGCTCATCAGAACATCCATCGCACGACGACCAGGATCGGAATCAAGGAAGTTGTATCTACTCTCCTTTGTATTACTGCGGATAAATTGCTCTCGAGAAGTATTACGATCTTCCTTGCTCATAAAGTTCAGATTCAAACGATCAAGAACGCCTTTTCCGGTCGCACGCTTCAGTGCGATATCTGATCCAAAGAAAATCATTGATCCAACGATCAGTCCACGTCCAGCTTTCGTCTTCCACATTCTATAGAGTGCATACAGACCACCAAAGACCAGGCCTGCTGCTAATGCTTTCTGCACGGGATCGCCATACACGAACATTTCCTTCACGGCTTCAGTGCCTGCACGAAGCATATTAAGAGGATCAAAGTTTCGTTTTTCTTTCGCATTCGTCTGATCGATATTGTTCTGCATGTCTTCTGCCTGTCGCAAAAGATGCGTTCTAATGCGCGTTACATACTCAACCGCTTTTTCATTCGTCATGCGACCGTGATCCGTACCAGTTGTAAATGCAGTAATCATCGCCTCTGTGATTCCCTCATACTCCTTCCCCTCCGCGTCATGCAAGATAGCCTCTAGTGCTGGGCGAGCAGCTGCAGGATTAGCTAGCCAATTCATTATGCCAGTTTCGCCAATAGAGAGCGGGCAGTTATCAGGCCCTTTTGTTTTAGAAAGTATGGAAAGAGCTGCAGGATGCACTAAAATACCATTCAGCTCCATCTGTGTATTGATATCGATTCCAGATGAAATGTCAGCGTCATCCGCTCGTTCTTCCATCACTGCAATCTTAAAGAAGTCATCATCACTCAGATAAAAGGTGGATTTTGAAGTAAGATACTGTGTCGCTGATTCTTTACCCTTTGTCAGAAAGATATAGATCGCACGACGCCGAGCACTCGGATCCTTTTCCTGCTTAAAACTAGGAACGCTGCCCATCTCTGTGTATGCGAGTTGTACCAATTTCAGAATACGACCAGCATGTTCGTTGTTTTTATCAACTTCTCCAGCATTCACGATCAGGTTCTCGCCTTTCTCTTTTTCGAGTCCTGCATACACACCACGCAAACTGTCTACCGCACTATCGAATTCCGTTGGGCTCACACCTTCTTCTTCGAGTGAACGCAAATCCTGCAGTGTGCTTCTGGCATCTGCCAACGCTTTGTGCTGATTAAGTAACTTCAATAACTCTGCATCAGTAGTAACAGTACCTGGCAGAGAAGAAATCCAGTTCCACCACAGCGACACCTGTTCTCCACCGTTTTTTGACAGTTCAGCAACATAATACTCAGTCACTTCTTCCCATGGCAGCTTAGCCTCTGGTGGAGTTAATGCAGCTCTGCGGTCATTTTCCTTCTGCACTTTTTCCTTCGCGTCAGTAAATATCTGCTTCAGTTGAGAGATCGCATTATTGCCCTCAAAAGCTGGTTTTAGTTGATCAATAAAAAACTGAGTACGATTCTTAAGTTCATCAGGACCTGTTACAAAAATTCTTTTGCTGTACTCATCAACCGCTTTTTTTGCCTCAGCCTCGAGACCGAGTCTCTTTAACTGCTGAACAATAAAAGTGGTATCTATCTCTCCAGTTGGTGAAGTAGCGCGCTCAATCGAAAGTCGCAGCATAAAATCCCCCGTTCCGCTCTCTCGCCAAAGATCGCGATTCTTTGTCTTTTTAAATAAATGTTTCGTCTGCTCGATTTGCACATTGGCAATCGCTTGATCGATACTAGGAAAAGCACTCATTTCTTTTCCTTTTCCGACGAGAGTATCGTATTTAATGTCTGACGCATCCACACGCATAAGCTCTTTTAGCTTTTCGATACACTTAGCTACATCTGATGTAGGAGTACCTACGTCATTTCGTACGATATCAGGAATAGTTTTTAATATTTGGTCTCTCTCAGTGCCATTGAAAACTCGTGAATTAGTGAGAATAGAGGCCACTTCTTCTCTGGCAACGTTTGGTTCCAGGCTTCGCTGATGCACACTCTTTAACAAGACGTCGACAATTTCCATCGCAGTTTGGCGACGACGAATCAATCGGTCTGGGTCGATCTGATCCCCCACCATCTTCGACAACCCCTCGAGGGGATTGACTTTTCCGGCTGGACTATTGGCACTCCAGAGCTCTGCCGCATTCTTGAGTGCATCGGCACTATTCGACACTCGATCTGCCAGACCATCTAAGGGTTTCACAAACGCTGCTTTTGCATCTCTGAGTCTCTCATTCATATTTGCTTGTGCTTCGAGAATTGTCTTCTGAGCTTCGACAAAACTACTAGGAATCCACTGAGTAGAACCGCTCAGGTCTTCGATGCAACCGAGAAGTGTATTCGTTTTTTCAGGATCATCCAAAATTGCCTTCAAAGATTCGTCACCAGCTGCAGCAATCCTAAGATGCTCTAGGTACTTCTCTCTCAAAGCATCAATTTGCTTATTTTCCCGAACTCGATTTGAGCTGGCGCCGCCGAATTTGTTGATTGATCCATCCATAAATAAATCTCTCTATTATACCAAAAATAAGCATCTTTTACCAGGATCAGTCCGCTCTATTTTCTGCGTACCGTCAAACCTCCAGCGAGCCCTCCTGCAAGCCCAAAAGTCGATGCTAGAAGCAGCCCAAGCAGGCTGAACGTCTCCGGAGCACTCCGACTCTCAAGCTGAAACGACTCCGCATGCGCCTGGTCCGCATACACAAGCGATGCGTAGCCGGCTAAGGTATTTTCCTTCCTCGTCACCGCCGCTTTCTTCGCGGATGCCGACCTATCAACTGGCGTCGGCACTTCGCACTCATTTTCCACGCCCTGCGTGGGTTTCGCTGTGACGCAATATTCATCTTCAAAAAATGCATATGAAAATCCATGCTTCAGTGCCGGGTATCCAAGCTTGAACACGAGTGATGCATCTGGAGAAACAAGTGAAATCTCGGCTCCGCCGTTCGCGAGTGGCGGCATCAATTCATCAGACAAAACGAAGAAGCCATGTGGCGGAATAATGAAAGATCCAGAAAGAACCGATCGACGTGAGCCAACTTCTACAGTCCAACCAGCGAGATCGAATGCAGAATCTCCTTCATTCGCGATCTCAATCCACTCGTAAAAAAGTTGCTGATCTGTGTGCTCATCTTGCGCGGAGCGAGGATACGGAGATGCAAAGACTTCAGAAAAAACGAGCCCCTGATATGCGTGTGGATCAACCGTGCGTGACAGAGTCTGACTGGTAGTGACCGATGAAGATGATGAAGTCGAAGCAGATGCGTAGGCCCAGAGTCCACGCTTGTTTTTCTTGGCATCAGCTTCCAGCTGCTCATAGTGTTCGCGAAAGGGATGCTCAGTACCGTCAGTGCGGAGATAACCCTTGAGAAGTCCATCTTCAACGAGTGCAAAATTGCCATCTGCATACACACGTGCACGAAGAAACTGATCCCCCGACCATATATCCTTTTCAGGCAGTTCCAATGTCACTCTTTTCTTTTCAACTAGGGCTCGGAGCCACATCGAGCTGGAGAGCGAGAAGGACGCCGAAAGGTCAGAGTCAGTCTGGATTTCCAGGACGCCGAGGAGCTCGGCAGGGATCTGATCGAGTCCTGTTTTTTCTCGAACTCTCGGGTTCGCCTCGATCACAAACTGTGTACCACTCAGCACTGCTTGCACCGTTCCGCTTACATCGATATCCAAAATATCCTCAGGAAAGTAGCGTCTCCCCTCCTCCGCTTTTTCGTAACGAAACGTTGAACGCACTCCACCGAGTGGATCGATCAATCTGATTTCCGCCTCACTATTCGGGAGTGAGAATGTCGACTCGGAAGAGAAGAGTTGCAGTGCCCCAAGTGCGCCCAGTGATCCTGCGAGTGTGTAGGTACGAGTCTTCGTTGTCTCGACCTGTAACTTCCATCCAGTCAGCACCGTGGAGCGATCAACGAGATTGTGAAACACCAACATTTCCGCATCTGTATCGGCTCCGTCGGGGTTCGGAAGAATCGATGAAAGAATGATCGACGCTCCATCATACGTGAAAGATGGGGACGAAGAACTGGTGGACCCGACACTTGTCACAGTGATCGGGAGTGTATCGACGAGTTCCTCCCCACATCTATTGTGGACACGCAGTGTAAGAAGAAATGATCCGGGTTCGTCATACGCGTGCGGTCCAGGATTGCAGCTCGATGAAAGAAATCCGTCACCAAAATCGAACGCACAGGCGAGCCCTGTGATCGATCCCACTGTCGCGACTGCTTGAACATTGATCGTCGTAGAACCGACACCAGTTGTGTCACCACTCTGCACATCAATCGTGGCGACCAATGGATCCGAGCATGACGAAGACGAGCTGGATGATCCGCCACTCTGAAAGACCTCTCCGGGTGTCGCCAATACAGGGCTTTCCGGATCCAGATTGATCGACCGTGATGCAGTTGTCCAACTCGACTGAGCCCTACCAGAAGCCAAAAAGTCGACTCTCTCCATGCTCGCTTTGAGTGACGGTGTGTTCGTTCCTGCGAGAGGTGTATCGCTCCCATCATCTGCCTCGTCGACTAGTGTCCCCTGCTCATCAAGAAGCCTGACTAAGAGGTTAGCATTGGGAAGTGAGACAGACGTTGTGACGATATTCGGAAGAATCGCAAGTCGTGAATCCGGCTCATCAAAATTACTGATCAAAAAGACATCACCAGCTTCGATCGTTCCTTGGAGCGAAACCATGAGTGTGTCGACACCCGAGGAGTTGATGTAGCGGATCTGCCAACCAGTGAGATCGATCTCCGTTTCAGAAAAATTATGTAACTCGATCCACTCATCAGCAGTACTTTGGTCGGACCCCATCCACAGTAATTCCGAGAACGCGACCTGTGCATGCAGCGTCACTGGTAGAAGAGAAAAGCTGAGGAAGGTAAGAAGTCTGAAGAGATGCATGCATACAGTGAAGCCTGACTCGTTCGATCGGGAGAGACTGAAATTCTGAGACGCCATGGAAGCCAAAGCACCCTGCTCAAGTAGTACAGAAAAAATGCGTTCTAGATGTGAAGAGAACTGTGCCAGTTTCAGCTCCGCATAAAAAATCCACGTTCGCAAGTGATGATTTTGGCTTCTTGCCGCGATCACAGCATCAGAAAGCCAAAAAGTCACTATCGTGTCGTGCGTCATCCATGCTATACTCCGTTACGTTACCACTCGTGGCATCACCTGCTTCTGCAGCGTGATCAAGGACGGTTCTCTTCGCTTCTCTCTTCTGACTCCGCTTTATACATCGGACATTCCGTACAAAAGCACATCTTCATACTACGGAACATCAGAAGTCTGACACTGACCTAAACCAAGCAAAGGAAATCTCTCTCGGGTGGGCATCTCACTTTTTGCCCCACACTTGTTATGTACTCCATTGTCTTCATGGCCCTCGTCGCAGGGTTACTACTCGGTCTCCTGTCCGGATGGTTTTGGTTTAGCTCCGGAAAGAAAATCAGCACCCGCCTTCAGCAACAGATCGACGCCAAGCAGCGAGAGCTAAGCGACATCAATGTCCAAGTCATCGAAGCGAAAAGCTCGGTCAAGTCTCAGGAAGCTGAAGCAAAGGCGCAGGCGAGAGACATCATTTCGCAGGCCAAGTTAGAAGCGCAGACTGTCGCTCGCGAGATCGAGAAAGATAAAGCACGCACAGAGGAGCAGATGAAAAATATTCAGAAAAAAGAGACTGAGCTGGATACGCAAAAGCAGCGACTAGAGAAGGCTGAGCAGAATGCAAAATCGCTGGAAGAAGAACTGAAGTCATCGGCAGAGAAGCATAGGCAAGCACTGGAAAAGGTCGCAAGCCTTTCAAAAGATGAGGCGAAGAAGCAGCTCCTTAAAGAGATAGAATCCGAGTTCAGCGGTGAGCTAGCTGGACAAGTAAAGCTCATGAAAAAGAATGCGGAAGAAGATGTGGAGAGTTATTCCAAGAATCTCATTGCAGAATCCATCCACCGCTACGCGTCAGAAGTTGCGACGGAATCGACAACGACTGTCGTGCAGCTGCCATCGGATGATGTGAAAGGAAAGATCATCGGAAAGGAAGGTCGTAACATCGTCGCGTTTGAAACCGCAACAGGTGTCGACGTGATCATCGACGATACGCCTGGTGCCGTGGTTGTGTCCGGCTTCGATCTGGTTCGTCGCTACGTCGCAAAACTTGCGATGGAGCGTCTGGTGGAAGATGGACGCATCCAACCTGCTCGCATCGAGGAAGTGGTGAACAAGGTAAAAGAGGAAGTAGCGAAAATGATGCTCGAGTTCGGTAAGCGTGCTGTCGATGACCTGGGGATCACCGGTTACCCACAGGATCTGCTCAAGATCATAGGTCGCCTTCGTTTCCGCACCAGCTACGGACAAAACATCCTCAAGCATTCGGTAGAAGCCGCTCACCTCGGTCGCATGATGGCAGAGGAAATCGGAGCTGATGTGCAGACTGTTGTCGAAGGATGTCTCCTCCACGATATCGGCAAGGCACTCGATCACGAAGTCGCAGGAACACACGTACAAATCGGAGTCGAAATCGCGAAGAGATTCAAGATTCGCCCTGAAGTTATCCACTGTATCGCGGCGCACCACGAGGACATCGCCATCGAAAGTGCCGAGGCATTCATCGTCGCCGCAGTCGATGCGATCTCCGGTGCTCGTCCGGGTGCGAGACGCGAATCACTCGAGGCATACATCAAGCGTCTTACCGAACTGGAAGCTGTGGCAAAGAGCTTCGAGGGAGTTGGCAAAGCATATGCGATCTCCGCTGGACGCGAGGTGCGCGTCTTTGTAGACACAGGAAAAGTAAACGATCTGGAGCAGGAAAAACTGGCAAAGGATATCGCCAAAAAGATCGAAGCGGAGCTGACCTATCCTGGAGTCATCAAGGTGAATGTGATCAGGGAGAGGAGGATCGAGGAGACGGCGAAATAGTACGGATTGATTAGTGGTTAGTGGCTAGAGAAAGCAAGGAAACTAGCCACTAGCCACTACCCTCTTGTCACTTTTTCCCTGTTGACCCACCAGCCCTCCTCCACTAGACTTTCTTGGCTCAAATCGGTACGATCCCGAAAGTTAATCGATCGTTCGACTATCGAAATACAGCTTTTTCTCATCTCCTTCCCTCATTATTATGGCTGACCAGAAGAAATTTGACCGCTCAAAGCCGCACTTGAACGTCGGTACCATCGGTCACGTCGACCACGGCAAGACGACACTCACTGCCGCTCTCTCGATCAACTTCTCTCCAGAAGGTGAGAAAAAAGCGTACGATCAGATCGACAACGCGCCTGAGGAAAAGGCACGTGGTATCACGATCAACACTGCACACGTGGAGTACGAGTCCGACAAGCGTCACTACGCTCACGTCGACTGTCCTGGTCACGCTGACTACGTCAAAAACATGATCACTGGTGCCGCTCAAATGGACGCCGCGATCCTGGTTGTATCCGCTGCTGACGGACCGATGCCACAGACACGTGAGCACATTCTGCTCGCTCGTCAGGTGAACGTTCCTTACATCGTTGTCTTCATGAACAAGGTAGATATGGTGAAGGATCCAGAGTTGCTTGACCTTGTTGAAATGGAAATCCGCGAGCTTTTGACGAAGTACGGTTTCCCAGGCGACAAGACTCCAATCATCAAGGGTTCTGCTCTCAAGGCTGTGGAAGGCGATCCTGAGAACCTTGGAAAACTGAAGGAGCTGCTCGACACTCTCGACACGTACATCCCTGAGCCAAAGCGCGAAATCGACAAGCCTTTCCTTATGTCTGTGGAAGACGTCTTCTCCATCAAGGGTCGTGGTACAGTCGCTACAGGTCGTATCGAACAGGGTAAGGTCAACGTCAACGATGAAGTTGAAATCGTCGGTGTCCGCCCAGAGACCAAGAAGACTGTCGTCACAGGTGTTGAAATGTTCCACAAGCTCCTCGACTCGGGTATGGCTGGCGACAACGTCGGTCTTCTCCTCCGCGGTATTGAGCGTCTGGACATTGAGCGCGGTCAGGTTCTGAGTAAGCCAGGTTCGATCAAGCCACACACTGAATTTGAGGCTGAGGTCTACATCCTCACGAAAGAGGAAGGTGGACGTCACACTCCATTCTTCAAGGGATACAAGCCACAGTTCTACCTTCGTACGACCGACGTAACAGGTTCTGTTGAGCTCCCAGCTGGTGTAGAAATGGTCATGCCAGGCGACAACTTGAAGTTCGTCGTGCAGCTCGGTGCACCTAGCGCTATCGACACTGGAACACGCTTCGCTATCCGAGAAGGTGGTCGCACCGTCGGTTCGGGCGTCGTGACAAAGATCGTTAAATAAGCATTCCCTCTCGTAGGTGCGGTTTTCTCATCGCACCTACGAGATAAAAGATTTATCCCCCGCTCTTTCCCTCCACCTCCTATGGTTCAGAAGAAAACTCCAACGAAGAAAGCTGCTCCTAAAAAAGAAGCTCCTGCAGCCAAGAAAGCTGCTGAACCAAAGAAGGTTGTCCCAAAGAAAACTCCACCGAAAAAGACTGTTACGAAGTCAGAAGCCCCTGCTCCGAAAGTAGCAGCCTCTTCAGAGAAAGCAGGAACTGCAGCACCAAAGATTAAGGGCATTCGCATTCGTCTGTCCGCGTTCGATCACACGATTCTGGATGAGACGGCCCTCAAGATCATAGATACGGCACTGCGCACTGGCGCTCTCGTACATGGTCCGATTCCCCTGCCTACCAAATTCAAGCGCTTCACCGTCAACCGCTCCACGTTCGTCCACAAAGACGCTCGTGATCAGTTCGAGATGCGCATTCACCGCCGCCTCATTGACCTCTCTGAGACCACATTCAAGACCGTCGACTCGCTCCAGAACCTAAGCCTTCCCTCTGGTGTCGATATCGAAATCAGGATGGGATAATAAGAGCTGACCTCAAAATACATTTCGAGCCTTGTCGCCTTGCCTTCTTTTGCAATGATGAGGAAAGCTCCTGGAAAGAGCCACATCATTCAATCCCCGGCGCCTTGCGAGTCGCCGTCGTGAGATTTCACGAGTCGAGCGCCCCCGAGGGAGCGCCGCACTGCCTGAAGAGTGATCCGAAAAGGATGAAGAGTGACAAACCTGCCTGCCGGCAGGCAGGTTTGCGGCGCGTCGCGAGATGAGTGATCAGTCTCACAGGCGACGAGCACTGCGCCGGAACCTTTTGGCTCCACCTTTTTAAGTTACGAAAAGG
>JBEBFT010000001.1:0-203204 GCA_040081825.1 Candidatus Peribacteraceae bacterium | reverse complement strand
AAGCGGCAGAAAATCATCTTTGCAGACATAAACATGATGGGGAGAGCAAGTAGAAGCCAAATTCTACCCTCTCAACCCACACACTTCTGGTCCATTACCTGCCGGTAGGCAGGCTAGCCATTTCTTTCCTCTGCGGATCACTTTTCATGCAGTGCGGCGCTCCTTTGGGGCGCTCGACTCGCGAAGTCTCACGACGGCGACTCGCAAGGCGCCGGGTGACTGAATGATGAAACTCCTTCTCGGCAAACTCTTGATATTGCTCTAAAGGCATTCAGTGACCTTTTAGCCATAGAAACCAACCAGAACCCCTAGTATTGCCGCAAAGGCTCCGACGATCCATAAACGCATCGTTACCTTGCTTTCACCCCACTCCAGGGCCTCCAAGTGATGATGAAATGGGGCAGACTTGAATACTTTTCTCTTAAAGAACTTTTTACTTGTGAGTTGAATGATGACAGAGAGCATTTCGGCTACGAATACGAGGCCGATGAGCGGCAGCAGCAGCACATGGTTGATCATGAATGCGATGACAGCGAGGGTGCCGCCGAGCGCGAGGGCACCTGTGTCGCCCATGTAAAATAGCGCAGGCGGCACGTTATGCCACAGGAATGCTGCAATAGCGCCAACCACGACAGCACAAAAACCAGCGAGGACATAAAGACCAGATGCGTATGCAATAATCGCGAACGATCCGAATGCGATAATGAGGAGCCCTCCTGCCAGTCCGTCCAGACCGTCTGTGACGTTCACGGCGTTCGCAGTACCGATAATGACGAAGATAGCGAATGGGATATAGAGCCATCCCAGATGCAGCGTACTAGAGGCAAGACCAAGCGATTCGCCGAAGGGTACGTGGATACTCATGTAGCCGTTTTTAAAGTAGAACCACGACGCAGCGAGTGCACTCATGATGATCAGCGCTGAAATTTTCGGAAGCCAATTCATTCCCTTGTTTTTGCCAATGCCGGCAACGTTCATGTAGTCATCAACTGCTCCGAGGAGTCCAAAACCAACCATCATGCCAAGTGGCACGTACACCTGTCCACGTTGCAAGAGCGAGTGATCAACGACTCCGAAGTACGAGAGTGCGCGCGAGAGAAGAACCGTGATCAGAATGGAGCCCCAGATCAGCACTCCTCCCATCGTTGGTGTCCCTTTTTTGTTTTGATGGTACTGCAGGAACACACTCGCTGAACCACCATCTACTGCTTCCACGCGGAGCTTCTTTCCGATCTTGTACGTATGCAGTATTTTCACGAATCTCTTCGTCAGGAGAAGCGCGAGCGTGAATGAAATAAATGCGTAGACTAAAATCTCCGGCAGTGATAATTCCGGACGGACAGGAAAAGTGCTCAGCTCAAACATGTCACGCATGATACCACTACTTGCAACCTTTGCTACTCGTCATCGTGAGCCACTGGTCTAGACGAGCGAACCTGTCCAATCATCTTTGCTTTTGCGCGATCAGCGATCGTTACTGCCTCATGCGACTTGTCGATGTCGGTGAATCGCATTTGCTCTTTCTTGAACATGAGTTCGATACGACCTGTGGGACCGTTACGATGTTTTCGAATGTAGATATCGGTGATGCCGGGACGATCGGAATCTTCCTCGTAATAGTCCTCGCGGTACATCATGAGCACGACGTCTGCATCTTGCTCAATGGAGCCTGATTCACGAAGGTCAGACAGCTGTGGGATGTTCCCTGGTCGGCTTTCGACTGCGCGTGAGAGCTGACTCAGTGCAACGACAGGAATCTTCAGCTCACGTCCGAGCATTTTGAGTGACCTAGAAATTTCTGAAATTTCTTGCACGCGATTTCCGGCATAGCTCTGGTTGCCTGTGCTCATGAGTTGCAAGAAGTCGACGATGATCAGATCGAGTCCATTCTCCATCTGCAGTCTCCTTGCCTTGGCACGCAGCTCAGCAATGGATGATCCCATGGAATCATCGATGTAAATGTTCGCCTTCGCGAGTTCATCCATGATCGGCCCCATGTTCTGGAAGTCACGATCTTCCAATTTTCCTTTCTGTAGCTTCCATGAATCTACTCCGAGCATCGATGCGAAAAGACGGTCGACCAGCTGTTCTTTGCTCATTTCAAGTGAGAAGATCGCGATACTCTTGCCGTGCTTGATACCAGCATTCTGTGCGATGTTAAGCGCGAGTGATGTTTTACCCATACTTGGACGAGCAGCAATGATGACAAGATCGGATGGTTGGAGTCCTGACAGTTTCATATCCAAACTATTGAAGCCGGTGGGCACTCCTTTGATCGGGTTGCTGTCTTTGTCTTCGTGCATTTCGGCGAACTTCTCGTATCTGGCACCCAAAATGTCGCGGATGTGGACGAATTTGTCTTTGATGAACGTCGCGGAAATTCCGAAGACTGTCTTCTCTACTTCTTCCAGTACCTCTGGGATAGCGCGCTCTACGTCGTAACCGAGTCCTTTAATTGCTTCTCCTGCTTTGATAATTCTACGGTGCACTGCTTTGTCTTTGACGATCTGGGCGTATTTGTAGATGTGCGCTGCAGTAGGAACCTTGTTTGAGAGTTCGGCGAGAAATGCGCTGCCTCCGACCGATTGGATCTTGTCATTATCGGCGAGTTTGCTTGCGACTGTGACGATGTCGACAGGCTGATGAGATTGATAGAGTGCCTGTACCGCGGAGTAGATCTCTCGATAGGTTGGGTCATAGAAGTCCTCAGGAGTCAGCAGGTCTGCGACCCTGACGATCGCATCTGGATCCATGAGCACTGCTCCGAGCACGGTCTGCTCGGCGTCTGTGCTATGCGGTTGTGATTCGAGGAAGGTTTGAGCCATAGGAGTACATGAGTGTAGTCCAGCTGCTACGTTCTGGAAAAGGGAAAAGCCTTGCGTGCTTTCCACCCTCTTTTCACATTTCATCCACCGCTGCCTGAGCGTCGCTTAAGCAGCGGGAATGCTTGATTGTTAGGCTCCTGCCTCAGCTGCATGAGCGGCGCGAATTGCTTTCTCCAGCTCTTCTGCCAGAGCGGGTTGAGCCTTGAGTGCCTGCCTTGCCTGTTCTCTCCCCTGACCGATCGTGGTGTCTCCTGCACGGAAGTACGCACCACTTTTCTCGATAATGCCGTAGCGTACACCGAGGTCGAGGATGTCACCTTCCTTCGAGATGCCCTGAGCGTACAGAATGTCGAATTCGGCTTGCCTGAACGGTGGAGCGATTTTATTTTTCACGACTTTCACACGCGTCCTGTTTCCAACAATCTTCTGCTCTTCCCCTGCTTTCTCCGTGATCTTGTCGATGCGACGGACATCGAGTCGGAGTGAAGCGTAAAACTTGAGTGCGTTACCACCGGTTGTGGTTTCGGGGTTGCCGAACATGACACCGATTTTCATGCGCATTTGGTTGATGAAGATGATCGAGCAGTTAGTTTTGCTGACGATAGACGTGAGCTTCCTCAGTGCCTGGCTCATTAGACGTGCCTGTAGACCCATGTGGCTATCCCCCATCATGCCCTCGATTTCAGCACGTGGTGTCAGAGCAGCTACCGAGTCGACGATGACAATATCGACAGCGCCGGAGCGAACGAGTGTTTCACAAATTTCGAGTGCCTGTTCACCATCGTCAGGCTGCGATACGAGCAGCTCATCGATATTGACGCCGATCTTCTTTGCGTACTGAATGTCGAGTGCGTGTTCCGCGTCGATGAAGGCGGCCTTACCTCCGCGTTTCTGTACTTCTGCGATAGCGTGGAGTGCGAGTGTTGTTTTTCCAGAGGACTCGGGACCAAAGATTTCGATGATACGACTCTTGGGGATTCCTCCGCCGAGTGCAAAGTCCAGGCTTGGTGAACCGCTTGGATAGACCTCAATCTGCATGTTCTTAGCCGCTCCCATATCCATAATTGCGCCTGATCCATACTGCTTCTCGATCTCTGCGATAGCGGAAGAAAGGGCAGTCGCCTTCGCAGCAGTCATGGTTGTGCTGCCATCTGCTTTTGTTTTCTTAGATTCTGCTTGTTTGGTCATACAATGTTGGAGAAAAAAATAGGTGTAAGAACGTTCACCCAGGATCTTTGCAGGTGACTGCATTCTCGGTCAACGAGAACAGATTGCGCAACACTTTGAATTGTTACGGTGTACTAACGTACACCTACCGGCTCCGGCAGATTCCTTCACCCGTCGCCTTGTCCGTGACATTGCAGTAGCTGCCACTCGGACAGAGTATTTTGGCAGCTCCGCCACATATGCCTCCTCCTACCGTTGATCCAGAGCCGTGAGTTGACTTTGAGGATGACACGCCATCGAAACGGAGGGAGTTCAGAATATCTTCGAACTGCTGCAAGAGTACGGAGGCATCTTCCAATCTGCTCACACTCTCTTGCATTGCTGCATCGAAGTGCAGGTGAAGAATGGATTTCTCGAGCTTTATATAGACATCTCTCGCAGTGCCATTCTCCGTGCGAGTTGCTTTCATGTTGTGAATAAAGAGCGGCTTTCCAGCAGGCAGTGTGGAACCGCTGATCGAAGCGATAGTCAGCACCGAGGCTTCGGTCTCGCCAGTACGAAACCTCGCCTTCGGTCCTTCTACAGTGCCGTTCCAGTGCGCTGGGACATCGATCTTCATGCGGAGATCCGCTATTGCCCATGGCTTTACTAGCGCGTTGGTAAACGAAGCCTGCGCAGCATGTGCGATGAGGACGGGAAGATCATTGGACGACGTGTTTTTCTCCAGCGTTCCTTGCACGAAAACGGTCAGACCCTCCAGGTCTGCCAGGTTCACTGTTGTACTTTCGACGTACATCGATGGAGAACCATTCAGCGCCAAGAGGTGTGTCCCGCGGCGGGTCAGTGACACTGGTGCACGCAGAAGCACGCCAGTCAGTGACTTTGGGCCATATTCGACCTTTGAGGACGCATCCCCTCCCCTTTCGTGAAAGGTGAATGTGAGTAAGAGAATGGCTGCCAGAATGGCGACAATGAGACCGAAGAGACGCATAGGAACACAGTAAGATGCCTAGCAAGACTACCGAGAAGACGGATCGTACGCGAGAGCATCTTGGAGGGATGCAAAACCCGCATCCTGCGACAATTGGCGAAGCGCATTCAAATTTTTGAAGAGCAGCGTGAAACGAAGAGGCACATATAGTCCGTAACTTCGCATGACCATGAGCGCGTCTATCGCACTTTCTTCGACATCAGTCCCGCGTGATGCAGAAACTCTTTCTACCTCAGAAACAACACTTTGTGCATCTATGCTTTTCCCTGCTTCGGAATTTTCGGGCATCGCCAGTAGCCACTTCAAGAACTTTTGAGATCGATCTTTTATGTTATTTGCTTGGGCGACATCGGCGAGAAATAATTTGTCGGCCATTGAGAATTTGAGGTACATGCCACGATCGAGTATCGCAAGATTTCCATCAGTAGTCCGACGTAGGTTACCAGCCGAAATGTCGGAATGCACTAAGGTGTGCTCTTCTGAGAGCGATCCTATGACTTGGCCCATGTAGTGTTGCACAGCTAGTGCTACCAATTCTTTTCTTTCACCTTCTGGGAATTCGTGCAGAGAAGTTAGATTTGTTCCTTCGATGAACTCATCGCGCTGGACTTTACTACTGCCCGTTGGTTTAGATTCCGGAACAACGATGTGCTTTTGGAATTCGTCTGCAGGCTTCCACCCATTCCATGATGCACGGAATGCGTGATCGTCTTCCTCAAATGTTTGATCAGTCAGCTCACTACGTATCCACTCCTCGATAATATCGACTAAAGGAAGTGTCTTTGCGTATTCCTTATTTTTTTTTGCCAGCTCCTGGAGTGACTGACGGATGACTTTGATAAAGAGCTCAGCATGATACCAAGCATTCGGGTTGAGAATACGCGCTGCTTCCTTTGTTCCATCTTGTAGAAATGCCTCATACACAGTGAAGAGTGACCCTCCACCCTTTCTGTCACCAAGTTCACGCACAGATGCAGCGTATTCGGGAACTACGTTTTTTACGGTCTCCCATCCTGACAACTTCGTCTGACCTTCTACGTTATCGTACACAGAGGAAAATTCTCGCTTGAGATTGTCTGGAAGCTGAATAACTTGACCGAGAAGTTGCAAAAAGCGCACCCCAGGTGCACCAAAATTTTGGGCGATTTCCACAACAAATGAAAGCGGCGACTGCTTCTCTTCGCGTTCCGAAGTAAGATCGGGGGGAATTTGCTCCGCGAGCAATTCTTCTGCCGAGAGCCTTGTAGGACGGCCTGATGATTTCCCCTCGATCATCCATAGCATAAACGGACGAAGCACTTCTAAAACCCTTCTGTCTTTCGCGTCGGTGTGAGACCAATATGGAAAAATGATACGTTTTACTAATTTTTCGAGCAATCGCTTCGCTTCGTCCCCCCAGTCTTTTTTGTCGCGGGGTGGAGCTGCCATACGCGCTCGCAAGATCGGTGTAAGAATCAGCGCAAGCTCGTCTGACGGTGCATTTTTTACAATGCTCTCGAATACCACTTTTACTATTGCTGCTATTTTTTCTTCTTCCTGATTGTGCGTAATAACGCTCAATTCTAAAAACTCTTCCAGCAGCTCTTGCCTTTCTCTTGGCTTCGTCAGTACTCCCCTGCCCTCATCACTAAGTAGCTTTCGCAGTAAAACACTTTTTTCCATCACTCCTAGTCGGTAGACACTGTTTCGCAAGTTGTCGCATGAAAAATGCGGCACATCGGGCTTACCATCTTCTGTCAGCATCAACGGAGTTTTCTTGATCTCATTTTCAAGAGACTTCCAGCCAGTAGACTGTGCTAGAGCTGAATTGATACTCGCCACTGCATCGTCAGAGAAGATTGCAGACCAACTATCACCAAGAATCCTCTGTAACTGACTTTCGTCTGTACGGGTAGCGATGATCGCCTGAAGTGGTAAAAGATATGACTTTCGCTTAGTCATCAGCGTTGTTGCACCTTCAGCCAGTACAAACTGACCAATTCTTTTCATATCATTTAGCTCTTTACTAAAGGTTTGCTTCAGAGCTTCGAGAAGTGCTTCCATCTGCTCAGGAGTTTTCACCTTTTGTTCTAGGATTTTTAGAGTACCAATTCCTCCGGCGAAGCCCTGTGGACTATATTTGTAAAATACGATTTGCATCGCTTCCTCAAAAGTTGAATCTTCAAGCAATTCTCTGCTGCAGATCTCCTGTACTCGTTTTAATATGCTCACGTCTGCGCAGAAAAAGCTGAGAGCTAGAAGTCGCTGATTGAGCACAGCCTTACTTGGATTATCAGTCTTGATGAACCCGAGAGCGGCGCTGATGAATTCATCAGTGTATGATATTCCAGTTTCGTCGTTTCTGTAGACTCCTAAGACAGGCCAATAGGCTAAGTATCGGTCGATGATACTAAAAAGAACTTCAGGATCAGTGATATTCTCACATTCTTTTTCTAAAGCAAAGAATGATCGCTCACTCCAACGATCGTCAACTGAAAGATCAACCAAAGCTGCTGGCGGGTATCGCCACCCGAACTCACTGTCATGCGTTTCTTGATTGCACAGCTCCTCTCGAATATATTCCATCTCAGTCAAAGAAAAATCTGCACCAGGAATTTCATTAGACATATCAATTAAGAAATCCTGATGTTCTGCCAGACTTTTCGCAATGCGAATAAGGCGAAGGATTGATTCCTTTCTTCCTCTCACAGGATTCCCTTGAACATCGACACGAGGCAACTTCTTGAGCGAATACAGTAAGTATTTGGAGACAAACCTACTCCGCGAGTCCATTCCAACAAATTCTTTACTCTCATATCCAATCGAGACGAGTGGTGATTGATTATTGACGTTCGACGCTTCAACAATTCTTGGTAGCGATGCAAGAACTTCTCTCATTCGCACAGCTTGAGCGGGCGAAAATACATCATTGTCTGAATCTGCTGCTTCTAGGTTAGTAATTGCTTTTTGTATGCTTGCAAGCTCCGAAATCGCTGAGTCCATTGATTCGACATTCTTTCTCCACTGCACATCAATGTACCGTTGCAAATTATCAACGTTTTTTTCTGTCTTAGTGCACAGTGCTATGAGTGCTCGCTTGGCGTCTGTGCTGGAAAAGGTGATGTTTGCTCCACTCGTTTGGTTTTGCTCTTCTTGAAAGGACTTAACGAATGCAGCAAACTGCTCGTCCAATTGCCCAATGTCAGCCAGCGTGTGCATGCAAGCAACAATGATGTCTGGCCATGTGTTGTCTAAACTTTGGTACCGGTCCTCTGCAGTTGCGAATGCATACTGACTTTCGTATTCTTCGGCAGCATTTATCAGTGTTGCCGCATCGCTAAAATACGATTGATAGTCTACGATGCCCTCTTCGTTGTCATAGACAGCATTAGCACCGACAGCACTTTTCATGAATTCTCGCACTGTTCGAGTCATCGATGCATGCTCGATTGGAAAAGTTAGTTTGCGAATTACTTGATGCACCATTGCAGGAATTTCATTAGCGCCTCGACTCATGACTTTTTGTTGTTCCTCAGCGATTGTTCTGAGCATTCCTGACTTCTGGTATATGTATTTCCCAACCTCATGTCGGTTATAGGAGCTGATTGCTTCCTCGAGTGAGAGAATTAGTTGTCGTAGTTCTTCCAGACGAAATCTTATTCTAGTGTTCTGCTGATCAATTTCATCTGTTGAGCCCTTTATATCCTTCTTTCTTGTCATTAATTTATCTTTCTGATCAAATTCATTTCTTGCAAAAATCAATTGGCATCCCAGTTTACTCACTCCATCCGGCTTATGAACTTCTGCCATACTTAGCATCGGGATATTAACACTTGTTTCCAGGAGCAGAGTTTTAGCAATGGTCACTTTATCGGCTGGTTGATCATGCATAATCGCCTCGATCATTGCGCTCCAGCGATAAAGAAGTTCATCAAATATCATCAGATACGAATCTAGTCTGTCTTGAGATGTACTAATACCATTAGCTCTTCCTTGAGATCCACTCTCTTGTTTTTGGCACAGCTTTGCTATTGCTTCTATCTTTTTGTAAAGAGTTGGCAGAGCTGCAGCGATCAGCTCTGTGTCAGCCGTCTGTAGAATGGAGCGAACTTGTTTTATCCAACTACCCCATTCGCGAGCATGATAAGGAGGTGTTTGAAGCAACCGGCCTAGGGATCCACCTTCCGATGAAATGCCTGCAAGAGAATCGCGGATTGACGGATCAATAGGCTGAAGTGGTTGAGACAAAATATGACCGAAAGGATTTTGTGATGAGCGGTCCAGCTCCAAAAAAGCAGTAATTTCTTTCAAATTCAAAATTCGATCAGTTATATGTCCGTGCGCAGCATCCCAACTCTTTTCACTTTTTGTGGCACGAAGGCGTTCAAGGAATGATATAGCACCTCTTGGATTGGACCCTCTGTTGCTTTCAGCCATTTGGCAGAATGCTGCAGTATCGGCTCTGTATTCGGCATGACGCATTGCCCCGAGTGATTTGGTGATACTTGAGCGTATTTCGTTTCTTTGCAGATTATCGTGGTCACAAAATGTCAGGTGCGCGGTCTCATGAAGTATGACGTAGTCCAGTTCCTCAACAGAGTCTACGAATTCCAATAACTCGGGAGTGAAAAGAATTGTCCAGTTTTGAAATGCCATGGCATTTACTCCTTCTCCTTTTGCTCCCAAAATGTGGACTGTAGGGAGTTCTTCTTCTGGTACATCGGGCAGTAGAGAACGCAAACGAGAATAAACGAGCTTCTGTGCCGGATGATCTTCACCCAGATATCCATAGTCGGCTCTCATGAGAGCCAGACTGCTGATGTTGCGAAGTCTATTATTGTTTCCTTCTTCTGCATCACTGCTGCCTGTTGCATGCAGCGGATCAGTTATGCGCATTACTGCGTTTCTTGAGTGGTTTTTTCCGTCCTCGATTTGAGACATATCTCCTGCCGAAAGCCTAGAATTCGAGTCGTTTGGTAGTGACGGCTGCCCTATTTTTTTGTGTATATTCATTCTTATTATTATAGCATTAATAACCAAAATTAACCATACCCTTCTTTGCTTATGAATATGACTTCTAGACTCAAGGAAAGGCTACTCGAAAGTGACAAAGTAGTCAGTGATCAGTGCTTGCTTTTTGGCTCGCAAGAAATCAATGAAACTGCCTAGTTTCACTCATTGTTTGCAGATCAGAGAAAACCCCCACCCTATTTCTTCTTGCTCGCATCGAAGTCGTACACTGCACGACCAACACGGACGAAATACGGCATCTTCTGCAAATTCAGAGAAATCGTACCGACCTTTACGGTGCGCTGCTTGGCAACCTCTTCGATGATCTGCTTCTTGCTCATGGCTCCCTTCTTCTTCAGGATCGATTCAATGATGTCTGCAACAGTTCCTGGCTCGAAGCCCCACTCCTTGAGGGCGTAGAGGCCGCGACCGACCAGTACGAACTGTGGATAGCGGATGAGCTCGTTATGGACTGCCTGGACCGTGACGTTCTTGTGATCGAACTGTGCATCCTTGATGGCGTTTGCGATCTCCATAAAGTGCATAGGACGCGCGATCTTCTTCAGGATGATCTCGACCTTGTCACGGATGGAACGAGGACGTACGAAGCGCCACTCAGTGAGTCCCCAACCCTCGGCGATTTCACGCAGACGCTCGTCAACGGAGAGACAGCTGAGGATCAGTTCTGACGATGGAACTCGATCTGCGAAATTCGGCATTGCTTGGATGGATGAGACGAGTTCCTGGCTCTTCATACAAGCACGGCGCTTCTGGAGGAATTTGACTGACATGTCGATGATCATCGAAATGTCGTCCATAGAGAGCGCGGAAAGTCTCCAGAAAGGCTTGTGCGTCAGTGTGCGACCTTCGGCTGCCATTTCGTTGTCGATCGAGAACGAGAGTCGGAGGATCGATCCATCGACCACTTCCGATCCTGTGTTTGGTAGACGCTTGAGAACGCTCGATACGAGCTCGCTACCCAGCATGATTCCACCATGTGATGCCAGAATGCTCTTGGCGATATCGTTGATCTCGTTGAACTTTGTCGTGCGTACCGTGCGCTTCAGTTTGCCGAGTGCAATGCTTTCGATCTGACGGATGCGCTCTCGTGTGACGTTGAAGTGCTTCCCAATCTTCTCCAGCGTTTGCTTGCTCTGTCCTGCGAGGGCGAAGCGTCGCTTGATTACTTCCGTCTCCTTTTGCGTCAGAACCAAAAAAAGATCACCGAGCAGCTCCGGTAGATTGACCGGGAGAGCCTTTGCTTGGGAACTCGTGGAGGACATAGGAGGATTGACGGGAGTCATGAGGAGTGAGGAGAAGGAATCTAACTATCCGTTTTACCAGAACATTGACAGGAGATAAAGTACAACTTTCTTTCCTATGTAGAGCGTTGAGAGCCCTGCAAATCAATGGTCCGATGGCAGTAGAAAGAGCAAGTTAGACCTTCATAGAAGGAAGATATTGTAAAACAACAGATTTAAATGTCAATACCATTCTGTCGCTTCTGGAGGGCAATTTCGATGATTTCACAGGCTGCCTTTGCATCTTTGACCGATTTTGGGCTGGATTCATTGGTATAGCGTTCATCAATGGAGCTGACAGGGAGTCCAGTACGCATTCTGATCATCTCGATTACTTCTCGGACGTACTTTGCTTGTGATCCTTCCTCCCCTCCTAGGAGTATCGGCAACCCCACGACGATCAGTCCGATTCCACGTGTTTTTGCGATCTCTGTCACTCGAGTGACGAGCTGGTCAGTTGATGTGTGCTCAATCGTATCCAGCACCATGACAATGCCTGTTTCCTCTTCTGCAAACGCGACTCCTGTGCGTCGCATGCCGATGTCGAGTGAGAGGAGACGCATGAAATGTATGTCGTATGTAGTATGTCGTATGTAGTATGCGAAATACATACACTTTTGTCCTTTCGAGTAGCCCGAAGGCGTATCGAGAAAGGACAAGGAAGCACACGATACAATGCATTCATCTGCGTCCTACTGATTCTTTCTGGCATTTTTTCCTAGCTGTAGGCTACTCTGCGCAATTGCAAAAGAAACAAATTGTGTTATAGTTCACTTGTGAATGAGCCCCTCCCAATCCATGGCGAAAAGCAAACGGAAGAAACTCTTCCAAATGAAAACGCTTCCGATATACAGCTCCAAGACGCGCTTGCAGTTTTTAAAGACTTCGAAAACAGACTCCGGAACGCTCTTTCTGCGGCTCTCGCATTGACCGCCTCATCCCCTGCTCTAGACGAACTACGCTTTGCTTTAGCTCAGCAGCTGTTGGCCATCAGCCAAGTCCGAAAGGGCCAATCTGCTGAAGTTTCTGCACCAGCGATCAGTGAACTTCTTGCAGCGATTGACTCTGGGCAACCAAGTATTCACTTAGTGGAGACGTTGAAGTCAGCGATGCGCGAGCTACTACAAGAATTTATTAATACTTACACTTCATTACCTAGTCCGATTCTCCCTGGACTTCCTGTTGAACAGGAGCGAATTCTAAGTGATCTTCTAAAAATCCCAGAAGATGACCTTTCCGCCGCTCAGGTGCAAATTGACATGCTTATTGGCCAAAGATTGACTGAGCAACTGACTCGTAGCATTATTAACCTAATGAAACGCAAAAATTGGAGATTTCAGTGTCCAAAAAGTAGCTGTGGTGCGTCTAGCAAGTTACGCTGGCAAGTAAACAGTAGATACCGTTGCGGAGGCTGCGTGCAATTCGCTCACACATCGATTGACGGAAAATCGATCCAACATTCTGGGGCAACTACATTCCAGCATTGGATCTTGATTTCTGGAAAGACAAACAAATAAATTACTATCCCGAGTAGAAAACAGAATTCGATACCCATTTTTCTTCTATTTCTTCGCAGCAACCATCTTACTCAGCTGCGATTTCTTCTTTGCTGCATTCTTCCAGTGGATGATGTTCTTCTTTGCTGCCGTGTCGATCGCCTTGAACGCTGCTGGCAATGTCTTTGTAGCCTCATCAGTCTTGCCTGCTTTCACCAAATCTCCGATCTTGCGGATCTGTGTCTTCATCGATGTTTTAAAAGGCTGACGACGCGTTGTGCGCTTTTTTGCTTGTCGTGCGTCTTTGATGGATGCGGAGAGAACTGGCATAGGAGCTGGGAGAGTGTACGTGTGATGGTTGTGGTGGTCAAGGCTGAGGTAAGGGGGTTAGAACGTTACTAGGTTAAAAGTTATAGGTTCCAGGTCTCTCAACTTGTCACCTTCTCACTTTTTAACAAAATACTTTCAATTACTGCTATCATCTTCTTAACCTCTTTATTGTAGGAATCTATGTGTGGCATCTTCGGATACGTCGGCAGCAGAAAAGACGCAGGATTCCTGGTCATGAAAGGGCTCAAAAATTTGGAGTACCGTGGCTATGACTCGTGGGGAGTAGCCATGCAGACTAAGGGAACGATCAAGATCGTGAAGGACATCGGAAAAATCAGTACCGTCGATGCCAATGATTTCAAAGATGAGTCGACAGTCGCTATGGCACATAGTCGTTGGGCGACGCACGGAGGAGTCACACAACTCAATGCTCATCCTCACATCAGTGCTGATGGTCAGATCGCAGTCATCCACAATGGGATTGTCGAAAACTTTCAGGATCTTCGAAAAAAACTAAAAGAAGAGAAGGTGCAGTTTCAATCCGAGACAGACACCGAAGTGATTCCACATCTGATCGAAAGCAAGGTACGCCAAGGCATGTCGCTTCCAGACGCTGTGCGTGCTGTGTGTCTGATCATTCATGGACGAAACGCGATCATGGTCATTGATCACATGACCAAGCAGATCGTTGCTGCTCGCACAGGCTCCCCTCTTATTGTTGGTGTGGGTGAAAATGGCGAGTACTTCATCGCGTCTGACATTCCAGCTTTCCTTGAGTACACGCGCACGGTGCAGTATCTGGATGACGGCGAGATGGTGACAATCACGGAAACCGGACCCGTGTTTGCAAAGCTGGATGGAACACCAATCGAGAAACGACTCGTCACGATCGATTGGGATGTCTCCGATGTTGATAAGGGTGAGTACGCGCACTACATGATGAAAGAGATCATGGATCAGAAAGACAGCATCCGAAGGGCTTTGCATCAGGACGATGAACAGATCGATGTGATCGCGGATGCGATTCAGAACTGTATGGGTTGTATCCTGACTGGGTGTGGCACTGCGCACAAAGTCTGCGCCGTTGCCGACTACTTCTTCTCGGTCATTGCCAAGCGTCACGTGAACACAGCCCCAGCAAGCGAGTTCCCGATCTACCATCACTTCCTGAAACCAGAGAGTCTGATCATCGCGGTCAGTCAGTCTGGAGAAACGATCGATGTGATCGAGGCGATGCATGTGGCCAAGCAAGCAGGATCAAAAGTACTCGCCATCGTGAACCGTGAAGGCTCATCGGTGCAGCGAGCTGCTGACTACACACTCCTCATCAATGCCGGCCCCGAGCGCGCTGTTGCGTCTACCAAAGCTGCGACGGGACAGATGGCAGTGCTCCTCCTCATTGCACATGCAGTTGCAGGCAAGCTGCAAGAAGGGCGGACACTTCTCATGGAAACGAGCGGACAGATTAATGATATGTTAAACCCCCGCTACTTCGATCACATCAAAGCGATTGCGGATGCGATCCACACGCACGAGCACCTCTACATCATCGGGAAGGGTTGGAACTATCCTATGGCGCTTGAAAGTGCCATCAAGATCCAGGAAGTGAGCTACGTACACGCAGAGGGCTTCGCCGCAGGTGAGCTGAAGCACGGACCGATTGCGCTGATCGAACAAGGAACACCCTGCTTGGCGCTCGTTGGCAATGACGAATTCACTGCGGATGTCCTCAGCAACATCATGGAACTCAAGGCGCGTGGCGCAAAGATTGTCGCTGTCTCACCTGAGAATAACGAAGCGTTTGACTACTGGATTCGCGTGCCAGATGCCAAGTCAGCACAGCCAATCGTGAACATCATTCCAGTGCAGATCCTCGCGTACTTCCTGGCAGTGCTTCGTGGGAAGGACCCGGATATGCCGAGGAATTTGGCGAAGTCGGTGACGGTGAAATAAATTACTTGGGAAGCAGCTTCAACGACTATCTGTCCTTTTCTTGTCCGATCGACAAGAAAAGGACCAAAAGAAACGCGTGTGCGCCAATACCCACGGCTCGCTTCGCTCGCCAGACCATTAGACCCCCACCTGTGGCACACGCCCCCCTTTGGATTTAGTTATCCTTACTTTTTAAGTGCGCGAAGCGATGGGTGCCATTAGGTGGGTCCCATCGCTGGAGCGCCACCATTTAGGGAAGGGATAGTTCATGAAAGGGAAACCGTAGGTTTCTCTTTCATGATCAGTTCTCATCCGGCGGTATCCCGTAGATATTATATGTGAGGTCTGATGGGTGTTTTCTATTCCTAGGAATGACCAGATAAACCAGAGCACCATTCTTGGTGCTGGTATGTTGAATTAGTTGATTTGCGCTAAGAGCTACATCAAGGTCAGTTCCGATACATACCATTTTCCTGATGCGGATGACCATTGATATTCGTCTGTCCGTTTACAGAGATTATGCCGAACAGGGTTCACATGAATGTAATCGATAATTCTTCCGGGCTCCGATACATGTTTGACGTAAAACCGTCTCTGCCAGACAGGTTTACCAATCGCAAATGCAACAGAGCGTTTGTACGTGTACATAATTCTAGATATCGTTCCCGGTTCAGGTACTTTGAGCAAGAAATGACAGTGATCAGGCATGATCACGAATGCGTAGAGAAAAAATGGAAACCAGCGCTGAATTTGATAGAGAGATTCGATGGCAACACGAGCGTGAGCATCATCAGAAAAGATGGGGTTTCGATTTTTCGTACACGTTGTTACAAACATGAGGCGTTCATTCTGTGAAATGCGTCGCTGAGACATGTGTCAATCGTACGGACATCGCGCGAAGAATCGCGCTCTCAAGAATGAAAATATTGTAGTGAGATTTATTATTTGGCTTCAGACAGCGACAAAGAGCGTTCCTATATTATGCAGAACAACGATAAGCTCGCCATTCTTGGCGCGATCAGTTTCGTACATGGCGCGATCAAATTCTCGAGTCATTACTTCCCATCCGGCGGTATCCCATAGTATTTAAACAAAAACGTCGCAATATCCTTGAACAGTGGCGCTGCCGAGAGTGATCCGAAGTCATCTTTGAGCGGACGATCCAGCTTTACCAGAATGACGAATTTTGGCTTCTCGATGGGTCCGTATCCTGCGTAGGTTGCGATGGTTGAGCCTGTGCCTGTTTCGTACTTGCCGCCCGGACCGGCGATCTGCGATGTTCCTGTTTTGCCCGCGATGCGGTAGCCCGGCACTTTTCCTGCTTTCGCAAATCCGATTTCGGCACCGTTGGCGAGGATGGATGTCATCGTCGCAGAGCTCTCAGGCTTCAGAACCTGATCAACGAGTACCGGCAGATTGGTATCGACCGTTCCGTCTTCGTTGCGTATTTCATGAATAATCGTCGGCTTCATGAGTTTGCCACCGTTCGCGAGTGCGCTGAATGCCGTCACCATCTGAAGCGGTGTCACCGTGATTCCTTGTCCGAACGCCATGGTCATGACGAGCGCTGGGCTCCACTCGCGCCAGGGTTTTAGGTCCCCTGGCAGCTCAGAATCTAGCTCGATTCCCGTCACACGACCGAAACCGAATCGTGTGAGAGCTGAGTGAAACAGCTTGCGCCCGAGTTTCAGACTCACCGATGTCATGCAGGTGTTGATGGAGAAGTTCATACAGCCGACCATCGTCACTTGTCCGTAGTACTGGTTCAGCGCGTTTTTGATTGTGAAGACATCCACTTTCACAGCACCTGTGTCGTTGTATTTATCGAGTGGCGAGACTTCACCCTGGTCAATCGCAATTGCCATCGTGATTGGTTTCATGACGGATCCAGGCTCGTAGAGCTCTTGCACCGTACGGTTCACGTACGAACCAACTCCGATATTATTTGTGTACTTGAGCCAGACACCCTTTTGAGTGGTTGGAAATACTTCTCGACGATTGTTGTCACCGAGGTAGAGATAGTAACGAGAGAGATCTTTGAGATCGAAATCTTTCTCGAGGTCACGTAGCTCTTGTTGCGTTTCCTCGGTGAGCAGCTTGCGCCCTTCCACAGTCTCGACATCGGGCACATATGCTTTGATCACACGCGTTCCATCGATAGGGTTATAGACCTCTACGACGATCTTTTCTTCCTTCTCTGGCGGCAACCATATCGGCTCGCGCTCGTACACTGTTGCGTAATCGTTACTGTTGAAGAGAGGCGCATTCGCCAAGGCGATGATTCGTCCTGTCCACGGATCCATCACGATCACTTGTCCGCTTTCGGCATCTACTTTATCCACCATTTCCTTTAGCTTCTGCTCGACGTAACTCTGAACGAATCTGTCGATGGTGAGAACGATAGTGGCTCCGTCCCGAGGGTCGACGAATTTCTGCTCCGAGGAGACGATCTGCCCTCCAAACGGATCACTGACTGATGCAATCAAGCCCTCTTGTCCTCTGAGCAGGGTTTCGTATGCACGTTCGATGCCGTACTGCGGTTCGCCAAGCGTATTGATGAATCCCACGACGTGTGACCCGATGGTTGTGTCTGGATAGAAACGCCAGTGCTCTGGAATGAGCGCGACAGCGCGGAAAGGATCATCGATTTCATAGATGCTTTTTGGTTTTGTAGAAGAGGTGTCGCTTTGTGCCTTCTTCTTTGCGATAGCGGCGTACTGTTCCTTCAATGCCTTTATTGAGCGTGACATATCTGCAGATAGTTCGTTCATGACAGGAACGTATCGAAGTGGCCTTTGCATCATGCGTGTCTTGATGACTGCCGGGTCCATTTTTAGCAGCTCCGAAAGCTGTCTGGAGATAGCATTCAGCCGCGACTGATCGATCAGATCAGGATTCACATAGATGAGACGGTCCGTCGCATTGATGAACACACCTGGGATCTTCAGCGCATCTACTTTTGCAACCTGCGTCTTCGTAGCGCTATAGAGAATAGGAACAAATGTGACAGTACTTTCACGAATGCGACTTTCGATTTTGCGTGCAAACTGCCGCTTGATTTCCGTGATGTCCTGAAGAGGATTTTCCATGTTGATGCCTGACCCAGTTGAAAAGAGCACCGAAGAACCGCTGCCAAAAGAAATCTCGCTTACTTTGAAGCCGGACATTGGATTGAATGCGGGTTCGTAGAATGGAATTAACTCTTTTGGACACAGACTATTTCCACTTCTACATTCTGCGTCATGCTTTGGGGTGATCAGGAGGTTCGCAAGTTCATCGGCGATGGTTGCATGCTCATTGTTTTTGCAGATGCGTTTGTTTGAACCACGCTGAAGAGGGCAAATAATCAATGGGTCAACGTAGACCAAGTCGAGCGTTGTGTTCGTCGCAAAAATACTCGTTTCACCCGTTTTACTGCTCATCCCCAAAATTTCTCCGCGCTTGGCAGAGAGCACGACTCCCCCAAACTGCTGCTGCTGAGCCTGCACACTGTACTCTTCACCCTTTACAATCTGCAGCTCGATCAGACGCCCTACGATCACAAGTGCCGCTGCAAGTAAGATGCCGTGCAGTATGAAGATACGACGCTCGAAGGAGCGACGTACATGTGTCTCGGAGGTGGCTCGTTGCGAAGCAATCACGGGACTGGAAGGATAGCATGAAGTGACCGCCTTTTCGAGAATGAGAGTGCTGAAGAGTGATCAGTGGCTAGTGGTTAGTACAGAAACTAGCCACTAGCCACTAACTACTTTTCACTTGCTTTACCCTACCTCACAATCATCTGCTCTCTCCCAGGTCCGGTCCCAATCATTCGTACAGGCACACCTGCAGCCTTCTCAATCCAATCGATGTAGGTGCGCGCAGCGCTCGGGAGTTTGTCCCATGCTGTAATGCCAACTGTTGACGTCTTCCATCCGGGAAGCGACTGCCATGTACCGTGTTCGTCCTGCACTGGGATTTCCTCTTCTTCATCCAACACGTCGAGCTTTGTGAGATTGAGTAGCGTGAAGCCATTGATCATCGAAGAAAACTTAAGATCAGTGATGCTCAACCATCCGCAGCGGCGCGGACGACCCGTAATCGAACCATACTCGCCTCCTCTCTCGCGGAGTCTGTCGCCACGCTCGCCTTTTTCCTCTGCCTCGAAGTGACCGGAACCGACACGAGTGCAGTATGCCTTCACGACTCCGATGCAACTCGAAAGTGCCCTTGGTGCCAGCCCCAGCCCCTGCAGAGCACCCGCAGCCGTCGTGGAACTGCTGGTGACATACGGATAGGTCCCGTGGTCGATATCGAGCAACGTTGCCTGTGCACCTTCGATCACGATTGATTTCTTCCGAGAGAGAAAATCATGAAGTAGTGTAGGAACGGACGCATGGATACGCGATCCGACTTTTTTCAGAGCGCGAGCCACCTCTGCCATTTCGTGATCAACGTTCATGGTTAATCCGGTTTCTTTCTTGAGAGACACAGCGCGAGTTGTCAGTGCTGATTTGATCTCTGACTCCGGAGTGCCGATACGAATACCTGTGCGACCGATCTTGTCCATATACGCAGGTCCGATGCCACGCTTTGTGGTACCGATGCTGTCCTTCCCTTTCTGTTCCTCCTGCCATGCATCCAGCTCTTTATGATAATCGAACACGATGTGTGCAGCAGCAGAAATGTGTAGACGATGAACGATTTCGATATTTGCCTTTTCTAACATCTCGATTTCCTCAAGCAGCGTTGGCAAGTGAATGACCATTCCAGTTCCGAGTACAACGGGCTTGCCTGGGTGCAGGCACCCTGATGGGAGTAATCGGAACACATGCTTCTTTCCTGCGATGACGATTGTGTGTCCGGCGTTCGCGCCACCACATGCACGCGCGAGTACGTCGAAGTGCTCACCCAAGATGTCGGTCACCTTTCCTTTTCCTTCGTCCCCCCACTGTGCCCCGATGATCGCAGTGACAGTCCCAAGATCAGAGAGAAGCTTTTGCATACACAAACAATACCATAGTGCAGCGGAAGTTCGTAACTTCCGCGTCATTACAAAGGGTTGCTAGGCATCGCGGAAGATGTGGATCTTCCGCTTCAGAAAGTTTGATCCTCTCGAAGCTCCATCACATACCCTGTGCAGAGCGGGTGTTCCTCGCATGCGCTGATGAGTGGACGGAGCACGTCCCTGCCGTCTCTTCCGGCAAAAAGGGCGGAGTGCGGCTCGTACATCTGCACAGTGTCGTCTAGCACTGTTCCCTCGGGGATGTAGGGAGGATTACTGATAACGAGGAAGGGCTCTTTTCTACTGCGGATGAACTCGGCGCCGTCTGAGCAAGCCCACTTCATGTTCGCGTTCCATGCTTCGGCATTCGAGCGCGCGACACTCAGGGCATTCTCTGAGGTATCGACTCCGATTATTTTCTCGGTCCTGCCTTCCAGTTGCAGCGTGATCGCGATGCAACCCGATCCTGTGCCGATGTCGATAATCGTTGTGGGCGTTATCTCACGCAGCACTCGTGTCACGGCGACGATGCCACTGTCGATCTCTTGCATTGATGGTCGTGGGTTATCCAGAAACTGCAGTGCGATCTCGACGAGTCTCTCAGTCGCGGGTCTGGGGATCAGTACTCGAGAGTCGACCAAAAACGCGCGACCAAAGAATTCCTTCTCTCCGAGAATGTATGCGACTGGCTCGCCCGCCTCAGATCGATGCACGTACGAACGAAAACGCGCCATCTCTTCTCCGGTCACCTCGTGCTCGGGGTGCGCCATCAGAAATGTTCGATCCTTCTCTAGTATATGTGCCAGCAGTACTTCGGCATCGAGTGCACTGAGATGAGAGCCGGAGAGCGCTTCTTTGATGGTCATGCTCAGGTATGCTACCAGCATGCATATCGGAATCGACTGTAGATTTGCAAGCGTCTATGCAGGCCTCGGGACCTATACGCGCGAGCTTGTGACGGCACTCCTGCCACTCCTCTCCCAGCACGACGTGACGCTGTTTACACGTGGACCCACAGTTTGGCTCCCTTCTTCGCATCGAAACCGCGTTCGGGTGATCGACTCACCATATGCACCTTACAGCTTAGCGGAGCAGCTCGAGTTTCCGAACATTGTTCAGAAGTCGGGCATCGAGCTTTTTTATGCGACGCACTTCAATGTTCCTCTTTTTCTGAGCGTGCCATTTGTCTGTACCGTTCACGATCTGATCCTGCATCGCTATCCAGGATCAGTGTCGCTTCTGAAGCGACTCGCATACCGTTTTGTTCTTCGCAGTTCCATAAAGCGCGCAAAGTTCATTCTCACTGTGAGCGAGTGTACGAAGTCAGATCTCCTCCGGCATTATGGTCAGAGAGTGGCAGCGAAAACACACGTTGTGTACCCAGGAGTATCGCCTACTTTCTCGCCGCAGTCAGAGAATGAGCAGCAGCGAGTGAGAAAGCAGTACAGCCTGAGTCACCCTTTTCTTCTCTACGTCGGCGGCTGCAAAGAGCACAAAAATGTGCAGACACTGATCGATGCATTCACTGATGCGGGGCTCGGTGAAGTTGAGCTCGTTCTAGTTGCCAGTGGACGCGAGTGTGCGGGGCTGCAGAAACGCGAACGTATTCGGTTCCTCACCGATGTTCCGACTGAGCATCTGCCCGCTCTCTACTCCGCTGCAGCGGGGTCAGTGACTGCAACGCTCGACGAAGGATTTTATTTACCGGGCGTTGAGGCGATGGCTTCAGGTTGCCCAGTACTCGCGACAAATGTTGGAGCGATCCCGGAAGTACTGGGAGAGTCGGCATTGCTTGTCGAACCTAGTCGCACCGCACTTGCGGATGGAATGCGTCAACTTATCTCTGATACTCACAGTCGTAGTTCTGACCACGCACAAAAACTGAGACTGCACGCGTCGCTATATTCGTGGGATGCAGCAGCAGTTGCGACTCGGCCTCTGCTGGTGTGATGCATTGTTCTCTAGGCAACCTGAAGAGCCGGGTATACTCCATTCTGTCGACTGCTACCTAGCGGCTTTTCTTCATACGTTCCAAAGCGCTGAATCAAAAGGGCATACTGCCTATTATATTCGGCGCGCTCAGCCTCGAACTTTGCTATTTCTATTGCTGGATCTGGATATACTTCGCCACCCATACCTTCAGTACGGTATTGAATTTCTGGACTGCCGCCGCCGTGCGACAGGAAACGGTCGTAGTCCTCCAATGTTTGGTGACGAGGTTTCATACAGTCGGAGCAAGAAGTAAATAAGATTGGCTATGATGTTACAAATTCTCTGAGATACGTCAATAAAGTGAACCGCTTGCAAGTATTCAGTGGCATTTGGTAGCCAAAAATGACTGACATATTCTTCCTTCTCTCTCCTATTTCACACTTGCAGAGACCAAAAACCTCCTCTACACTCTCTCGGCACTAAGTATGCTCGTTCTCCGTCTACAGCGCGTCGGCCGTGAAAATACCCCCGCATTCCGCGTGGTGGTATCCGAGAAGTCACTTTCAGCCAAAAAGGGCTCACACGAGATCCTGGGACACTATCTGCCAGCGCAGAAGCCACCAGTTTTTGAGTGTGACACCGAGCGCGCGACGTTCTGGATAAGCAAGGGTGCTCAGCCAAGCGATACACTCGCTCGCCTCCTCAAGAAAGCAGGCATGAAGGACATGGAAAAGTTCACAAAGAAGTACACCAAGCAGCGTTCTAAGAAGGAGCCAGCACCAGAAACTGCTCCAGCCGCTGCTGCCCCAGCCCCAGTAGCCGAGGCACCGAAGGTTGAGGAGGCAGCAGCCGCTTAACTGAGGTTAGAAAGTTGAGGGTTGGAAAGTTTCAGGGTTTTTCTTGTAAACCTGAAACTTGTCACTTTCGAACTTTCTAATCTGTTGAGATAGACAATCCCTTCCCTCACCAGTATCATTTCTTCCGTTATGAGTGATGCCGCATCCGATACGACTCTTCCGGGATACGCATTCGTTCGCTCTGTGCTCGAAATGCTGGTGGAGGACAAAGACCAATTGGACGTTCAGTCCAAGGTTGATGAATTAGGGATTTTGATTACCGTGAAAGTGAGTGCAAACGACATGGGCAAACTGATCGGCAAGGGTGGCCAGACGATCAAGTCACTCAGAACACTGCTCCGTGTTATCGGCGGGCAGTCCAATCAACGTGTGAATCTCAAAGTACTCGAACCCTAATTTTTTCCATCCTCTTTCATGATTCGCGATTTAATTGAAAACGGTTCTGTCCTCCAGATTTTGGCAACAGTGATTGCTTTTGCACTCATCATTGCTTCTATCCTAAGCCTTATTTACATCATTGTCGGTGGCATCACGTTCATTCTGTCTGCCGGTAATGAGGACAAGATCAAGAAAGCGGTGCACACCGTACGCTACTCGATCATCGGTCTCTTCGTGAGCTTCCTCGCGTTCTTCTTGGTCTCATGGATTGCGAAGCTTCTCGAGATCCCATTCGACCTGAGCTTCAGCACAATTTTGGATCTGATGAACGAGATCTTTGTGAGTTTGAGTTAGTACTACGATAAGCTTTTACAAAAGAATCCGAGGAGTGATCCCCGGATTCTTTTCGTTTAGTTCCTATTGCTTAGCCAATGAACCTTCGTCCTAGTGCGAACTGCGATCCTGCTGTTCCTAGTGCCAGCATGGAAAGCATAGCGAGCAGATACACGTCCCACGATCCACCTGTCTCAGGGAACTGCGTGATCACTCCTGCTTTTCCTGTCCAGACACGCTCGGTGAGCGAGGCACTGGAGACATCTGCACCGCGGATCGTTGCAACGTTTTCGAGTGGCAAACCGTGTGGTGCATTAGGGCTCACTGCGAGAACGTAGCTCGTCTGCCAGACTTCACCGCGCTTCAGTACTGGCACCTTCCACTCCATACGGTCGCCACTGACAGCGATCAGGCTGCCACGGTCGTACTGTCCAAGTGAGAGGTAACGACTATCAAACTTGTCGACGATCACCGCATCGGACACAACGTGGTCGAGGGTGTTCTGCACCGTAACTGTGTAGCGGATCTGTCCACCTGGCATTGCTTCAGCACGGTCAGCTGTCTTACGGAAGAGCATCTCAGGAGTGACACGTCCGATCTCATAACTTTCGCGGACGACAGTTGTCTTGTCTTGCGCTACTGCGCGTCCTGACTGTCCATCCGTTGTGACACCTGCGGTGAGCACGGCTCCGAGTGGAGCATCTGCTCGTACACGCACAGAGTATTGCAAGATACGTTCACCGCCTGGTGCGATTCCGACGATGAGCCAACGAACGTTACCGCCATCGAATACTCCACCTTCCGTTGCCGAGACGAACTCGGAATAGAGAGGAAGAGATGCATCGACTGCGATATCAGAGCCGATGTATTTGGCTGCGTTACGAACACGTACGGTGTAGGTCAGGATCTGTCCAACCTCTGCTTCGTTACGGTCATCAGAGACGTTGATCGACAGAGCCTCGTATGGGAGGCCGATACGGATCGTGGTTAAGTCCGTTGCACTGATTACTCCAGCGCTTGCACGGGTGCTGATCGTCACTCTATCCGCTGCGCGTTCATAGAGGCGTGCATCGAATGTGAGGACTCGTTCCTGTCCTGGTTCCATTGGCACGTCTTCCCACACAACAGTAGCACCACCATCTTTTTTTCCTCCGTTGCTGATGCCACCAATGAGTACATCAGATGAGACCGATGCGCGAACGTCTGTCGTCACTGCATGGGTTCCGATGTTCTTCACGTTGACGCGGTAGACCAGATTCTGTCCAGGAAGGGCGTACTCCAGTTCATCGGTGACACTCACACGAAGTTTGTCCTGTGCACGCTGCTCGTTTGCTTTCAAAAAGGTTGTGTCAGTCGCATTTGCACCACCTTCTACGATGACGCGCGCAACCATGTACTGCTCTTCTTTCGCATCAGGCTTGATGTTCACGTGAACCTGCAGTGTGCGAGTTGCATTTTTGTACACGGACACATCGGTCCAGCGAACGTGGCTCGTTGACACAGATCCTCCATCAGATGCTGAGACAATCGATGCCTGAGCAGGAAGATGCAGATCGACAGTTACGTTACGGTTCGTGTCGCGTTGCTGTTTCAGTGTAATGATGTAGACAACAGCATCTCCCGGAGCAACATGCTCTCTGCCATCCGTCAGTGTGACGAAGTTGCCGCTTTCACTTACTCCCTCATGATCGTCGTCGAGTGATGTGCATCCATCATCCTGAGGATAGTCGTACTCGCCGTTATCGTCGTTATCCAGTCCATCGGAGCATTCGCTGTGCACCGCCATGAGTGACTGTGTGCTCAGTGAGAACAGACCCGCGAAGGCCGATGTAAGCATGAGGAGGCTGAGAGTGCCTGCCAGAATGCGCTGAGAGTACTGCATACGCGAATGGGGAAGAGATGCTTCCTGCGAGTTCCGCAGTGAAGGGTGTATTTATATACCCTTTTTGCATATGTGTCAACTATCTTTCATAAAATAATTAATATGGCTCAAGCAACCCCATTCGGCTGTTTTAGACCTTCTTTGTACGCTTTTGGGGCACTTTCTTCTGCTGTTTTGAAGTTTCTCGAAGGGACAAGGGCAGAAGTAGCGGCTTTTTCAGCTCCGGCATCGATTGTATGACTCCCAAATCCTCTACTGCCATTTTTCCGAGGTATAGGTCACGAATCTCCCCTCCTCTCAGTACGAACTCACGAATCTTCTGCCAGCCACGGAAATAGACCAAACTCTTGGTGAAGCCACCGTGATCAGAGGCATTGGCGAGTCCTCGTTTGTAGTCGATCGCCTTCGAAATTGCCTTCTCCGGTCTCATCCCCAGTTCAGCCTGCAGATATTTGCGCGTCTCTGCGAAGGAGTGGGACGCTGCGAAGGAAATACCGAGTATGTTCTTCGCATGTGCGTACATCTTTTCGTGATGCGGTGGCAAGACTTTTGATTGATTCCATACTGCCAGCCCTTCTTGCGTATCTAAGTAGCCCGCTGTCCCGCGAGTGAAGATCGCGTAGGGCTGCGTTGCTCCGTTTTCGGCAGTGAGCACGTGCGTCTCGATCTCGTGAGCGATGAGTGACTGAACGTGGACAGGGCTAAACGTCGCCCCTTCTTTGATGAATATTTTACGCCCTCCGACGGCACAGTCAGTGATCATCGATGGTTTGATCGACACATTCCATTCGTGCAGACCGTACTTCTTCAGCACTTCTTCAAAGAACTCGACTGTCTGCTCGGCCGATAGATCTTTCTCTTCTGCTGAGGGCAGAAGGCACGCTTGGCGCGACTCAAGATACTGTGTGGCATCGCGTACTAGATCTGGCGTCGCTTCTCCATACAGCTGAATAGATGCTTTCGTAAATCGCTCTGCGTCGCCGCGAGCACGAAGAAGTTCGATGCGACAGAGGAGTTCGCGCTTTTTCGCTTCAAGCAGCACGCCGAGCGGACTCAGGTCGGTCTCGATCTCTTGCAGCATTCTCTCGGCTTCTTGTAGATCAATATCAATAGTGCGCTGCTGAAACAATGGTTCATAGGATGCGTCACGCCTGATTTTGACCAGTTCATCACGAAGATTTGCGGGTTTCACATATTTCAGAAGCGGCAAATCACGATCGATACCTGCGAGAATACGATCGGCGCCACGCAGGTCTTTTTTAAGAATTGATTTCTGCTCTGCCCTGACACTCCCCTTTTTCATCGGATCAATCAAAAATCCTTGCAGATCATGACGGCCGATACTGATGCGGTAGTCTCCTTTGATTGGGCGTGAGCGCACATGGGACACTATTTTCTGGTCTGCGAGAGTCATCTTCACGCGAAAGAGCTTCTCCGCACCTTCGATTGCTTCCGCAGCACTGCGACTCACCAATTCAGCCAGAAGCTCTGGGGCAAAGGCACTATCCTCTTGCTGAGGCTCGATTGCCGCTGGTTCCGTCAGTGTAAAATCGGAACCGGCGATGGTGACGAGCTCGCTCGGCCCAAGGATTGGTCTCGCTGCCACTTTCGTTCGATGTGCGCTCTCACCAAAAAGTTCCTTTGCGAGAGCAACACCCTTCTCTGGCTTTTGTACTTTCAGTCCCTGCACGCGCTTGAGTCGTGCCTTGAGCGGCGCCATGTTTGCGATCTGAACCATCAGACCCGCTCGAGCGTTCACTTCCAAGAGTACTGGCCCTTTGTCTGCATCGATCGTGAGGTCCACCGCCAGATAACCAATGCCTGTGACATGCTGGATTTTGGCAGCGATCTCCAGCATCTGATCCCAATACGGCAGTTCGAGTCCTCGTACGGAAGCACCGTGTGCAAGTTCAGTCACACTGTGGTTGTACTGAGTGCCAAACGTTGTCGTGCCGCTACCCATATCAATCCCGATGCCCACTCCGCCCAAATGCACATTCGCTTTTCCCTGACTTTCTGCAGTTGGAATTCTGAGCATCGCCATCACCGGTACGAGGTTGAAGACGATAATGCGAATATCGGGTAAGCCTGCAGGTCGAAGCGGTACGAAGCACTTATGCGGGGTCAGAATCTGCTCGAAGAATGCAGTATCAGTTTGGTTATTGATCGCAAACTTTCCATCCAAAATATCTTCGATGTGCTCGGTCAGTTCTTCATCTGAGATCGGAGTTCTTCCTTGGACTAAAAATCTTCCGTTCTTCCGGCCTCTCAAAATGATGATGCCTTCTCCACCGAAGCCGTTGTTTGGTTTAAGCACGCACTCCGCAGGAAGAGTCGAAAAATCGAACGTGGACAGTTGCCTTCGCGATTCGATGTGCGCGAAGGTTTTGGCTGTCGGGATCCCGCGTGCAGACAAAAATGCTTTTGTCTTCAGCTTGTTATCAGCGAATGCGACGGTTGACCTGTCGTTATGTGGTTTGATGTACAGCAAGTTGCGGGCGTTGATCCCGAGAACGCCGTGATCCCGAAAGAATGGAGGGATGAACAGTTTCATACTTATTCTTCTTCCTGAAGATGAAGAAACAGCTCTTTGAACCGGAAGTACTCGACGAGCCTCAGTCCCGTCCAGCGCCCGAGAAGAATGTTGATGATGATCGTGAGGAGGATCAATTCCGGATACGCGAGTAGGAGTGCGCCCATCCCCTGCCACTCGATGAAGAGCACACACATAATGGCTCCAATGAGTGTCTGGCTCACTCCGATGATCGCAGAGCGCCAGCCAGCTTCGGACTTGAGGCTGTAGAAGTTCTCAGACAGTGTCGAAAGAATCAGGAGGATAAACACCGTGTCACGTGAGAACGGAATGCCGCTCGCGGTTCCCATCGCGAGAAGGAGAAGGAGCGTGAAGCTAACGACCGTGATCGTGATCGCGACCTTCGGGATGTACAGGAGTCGCCACTGTTGCATGAAGATGCGGGTCAGCGATCCCATTGTCAGAATGAAAATGAGGAACAGGAGTGCTGTCCACCAACCGAGCACAAGGAAGCTGAGTGTAATCACGGAAGGCGTGTAGAGACCAAAACTCGTAATACCGATCACTTGTTTGAGGAATGTAAAGATGGTTGCGATCACAGGGAGCACAAGCAGAAGAATAATCGTTTGTGCGGTGACACCGCTCGAGAGCAGATAGTTGACGAGCATCGACAGCACGTTCCACGGACGCGCCGCGAAAGAACCCGCTGTGAGGGAGCGCTCTTCGATATCGTTCGTCACGAGCGCTTCCTTGAATCCTTTGATGTCATCAGCAAGGAGAAGTGGGTACATCGCATCTTCACGTGTGATGATCAGTTCCTGTGGATTTAAAATGGAGAGTGCGCCCTGTGTCGAACGAGCAATAGTACTGAGGCTGTGACGCGTGAGGAGTACGAGGGTTTGATTCTGTATCGCAGGCAGTGCATCAGGAGTGCCAGACAGTGAACGCATCAGTGCCTGCAGTCCCACGATGCCATCAGTCCAGAGAACAATAGATTCAGCTCCCTGTGTCAGCTGCGACTCCTCGTCGATGGAGCGTGTCAGCGTATCTTCGCCGCTGAGTGACGATGACCTCGCAACAGAACGCACGACGCGAAGAAATACGCCGTTTTCGGTCGCCTGCGTTTGCACTTCGGCGATATCCTTTGCGCTCACCGTTGAGTCGGCAAGCAGCACAATCTTTCGCTTGTACACCATGACGGTGTGGAACGTGTCCATAACTTCACTGACTCCGTCCAAGCCTTGGCTCCTTACGGTCAATCGAAAGGTCAACGTGCCAGCACGCTCGGGTGTGAAGATCGCTTCAGCGGTTCTTCCTATTGTTTGACCAGTCTCTTCGATCGTCCATCGGTACTCGGTTCTCTCCCCTGCTGCACGACTGGCTGATCCATCCAAAATCAGTGTTCGCCCGATACCGACATCTGTCGGACCTGTGATCACCGCAGTGACAGTCGATTCTCTTCCGAGCGGAGTTTCCGGCGCGTTCTCAGCCAGTACATCACTCGAAAAAATGAGACTCGCGAGAACCAGGGGGAGGAGAATGCGCTTCATCGACGCTAGTCTACCAGAGTTTCAGCTCCTTATCTTGTCTCGAGGAGCTCCATGAGTCTACGCGCTGAGCGGTTTTCAGGGTCGTAGTCTAGATATTCTTCCAGAATGTGCCTGGCTTCAATGGCATCACCTCGTTCGTACAAACGGTATGCATACGTCGTCACGATATCTGTATTCTGCGGAGAGAGTGCATACGCATCACGGAAGTGTCTAAGCGCCTCGTCTTTCCGATCAAGACGCTCGAGGACAAGTCCAACGTTGTACTGCAACTGCTGGCTGTTCATACCCCATACGAGAGCTCGCTCGTACCAAGCCAGTGCTTCCTCGTACTTTCCTTCATCCGATTCTATTGCACCCAGATTCACCATCGAACCAACAAAGCTCGGATCCAGTTCGACAGCTTTTTTGTACTGTATTCGCGCGAAGTCAGTTGCACCTTCTGATTCAGCCAGTGCACCTTGATGAAAGTAGACATCGGGATTCAGTGGATCCATCGCTTCAGCTTCAGTGTAGTGCGTCTGAGCAGCATCGAGATTCCCTCGCGCAGCTTCGATAGAGCCAAGACCTAAGCTGTACGCAATGTGCGCTCGATACGATTGTCCCTGTTTCAGCACTGCCTCTTCGGATTCCAGATCGCCTACTGATCGATAGAGAGCGGCGAACGCAGTGCGAGCGGGCACGTTATCGGGATAGAGTTCCAGAGACCTACGAAGCATCGTCTCATCTGAGCGCCACGTTTGCGTCTGAGCAAAGGAGAGAGCCGCGTACGTACTCAGAAGTAGTACCATTCCCCCTTGAATGATCACTTTCTGTCGCCACGCATACCGAGTGAGTTCATCAAACGCACTGGCTAGTAGAATAAAGAGAATCACGAATGGAAAGTAGGTGTACCGATCAACTGCAAAGAACCACGTAAGCCCCTTGTGTGCGTTCAGGAAACTGGGTGAGAGGACAAGGAGGTAAATCACAAGCACACGCAGTGGCCACTTGAACCATCGTCTCAGTGCAATGCAGCCGACAAAAAGAGTGACAAGAATCATCACAGGAATAAAAAAGTCAGGTGACGATATCGTTATCGGATCGTGATACGGATAAAAAGGATTCAGCCCTATTGGCACGATGAGTTTCTCAAAATAAAAGACGGCACTCTTGCATGCCATGAGTAGTGTTTCGATCAGCGATGTGTCACTCACGATGCGCTGCTTGCCGAAAAGTGCGATGACTCCGAACACTGTGGAAAGAAGAATGAAGGGCGTGACTCTTTTTACGAGTTCGCAGAAATTCTGCCGATGAAGAATAAGCAGAAACGCGAAGAAAAGAGGCAGCGTCATCACGGACGCTTTGGTAAGCAGAGCGAAGAAGAAAAAGAGAAGGCTTGTCCGGTGCCAGGACTCATCGCTCTCCTTTAAAAAGAAGTACGCACTAAGTAGAGCAAATAACGTCGAGAGCGTGTCCTTGCGGCCGGAGATCCAGACCACGGCTTCGGTATTCAGTGGATGGAGTAAGAAGGCTAGTCCAGCGGCGTAGGCAAAGAATGATGCAGAAACGAAACGTCGTGCGATGAGGGTGACCAGCACCGCACTTCCCGTGTGGAGCAGAATATTGGTGAAATGGTAGATCGCAGGGTGTGCACCTCCAATGAGATAGTTCAGCTGATACGAAATCAGTGTGAAAGGAATGTAGAGCTCCGGATCGAATGTTGTGAACGCGTGCAGAAGGTTCCGTAGTGTCGGCCCTTGGATAAACATGTTTTTAGAAACGAGCAGTGCATCGTCGATAATGGAGAAGCCGAAGCTGATACTGCTGCCGAAAACCAGAAGCGCTAGAAAGAGGTACGCGCCGCCGATGATGAGGGTTTCCTTATGAGAATGCATGGTGCCCTGCAGCGAACAAATGCGTACACTACTCTTGACCTTTGCTCATGCCAAGCAGCACTCGACGAGCCCCGCCTGATCATGGATACTAGGCGTCGCTACGTCACAGTTTCCATTGGGGTACCCCTCCTACGTCTCTCTCCGCCTCCGGCGGATCGTGACTACGGCAGGCAGGCGCCAAGCCACCCCTGTAAGCTTCTTTCTCTCCGTCGCTTCGTTTCATTACACCGTTGGGGTGTCGCCAAGTGGTAAGGCAGCGGGTTTTGGTCCCGCCATCCGGGGTTCGAATCCCTGCACCCCAGCCATTCTGCTTCGCAGAATTGGCTACATTACGAAATGGATCTATCTATAATTACATGATTCATTTAGGTGTTTATAACAGTGCTGCACTTTTAGCTTGGACACTCTATTAAATATGACTTTCAGTGCTAGGCCCAACATTTAGATGTAAGAGCCCTACACTTTTCCCGTCTTATAATTCATACTTGCTATTCCTGACTCAGTGTTCAGTTCTCTCTATTTCCTTTTTCTCTCATTATGAAGCTTCCCGCTCTTCTTACTCTAGCCGCTCTGTCTCTCACTGCGTGTCAGACCACTACACAACCTGTTGCTCCGGAAGACATGCCGACACCTTCTATCGAAGAAGGCTCGGCCGAATCTCTTGCTCCCACAGCTGAGACGTCATTCACAGGTAATACGTTTGCTCCTGATTACGATGACAGCACTCTTTCATTCGTTGGTGAGAGCTCGATCGTGAATCACGCCGGCGTATTCAAAGATTTCACATTTGAATTGACTCTTGACTCTAGAACACCATCAGACCTTACTAAGGCTTCGCTCGTTGTTACTGCCGATGTTACGTCCGTGGAGACTGATTCAGAAGGTCTGGATTCTCATTTGCAGAAAGAAGATTTCTTCGACACTGCGACGTACTCAAACGCAACGTTTACTTCGACTTCTATCGTTCAGAAAACTGGAGACTACTACACCATCACTGGAGACATGAACGCAAAGGGGGTCACCAAACAACTCTCGATGGACGCTTTGATCACAGATTACGGCTTCTCTTCGTCATTCAATTTCCCACGAAAGGAATTTGGCGTAGGTAATGATTCGTACGGAGACAAACTGCTTCGAGAAAATGTGCCTGTATTACTGGAGGTTTTGTTCGAGTAAGAAAACTTTCTAAACATAAGGGCGATCCTGATCGGGTCGCCTTTATTTATTCACTTACTGAAGAGACAGACTCAGTTATTGCTTTGATGCTTGGCTGCATCGCAGTAACTTCTTCCTCACTCATACGACTGAGCACCCATGCCGCCAGGTCCATATGCTCGTTCTTTGGACCAATGCCAATGCGGTGACGAGGAAAAGCCTCGCCAAAGATCTGCACAATCGATTTGAGTCCATTATGCGTACCCGGTCCTCCTTCTTTTCGAAAACGATGAGTGCCAAGAGGCAGATCGATATCATCGGTGATGACAAGGAGTTGTGACGCGCAATCGAGATCAAAAAAATCGACGAGCTTTCGGATACAATTTCCAGAATCATTCATGTATGTCTCAGGTTTGACGAGTAGTACATCTTTTTCGTTCATCTTCCCTTCCGCAATCGTCGCCAGGTACTTTTGCTTTAGCTGCCACTCAGCAGCTTTGATTTCTTTGTGCAGCCAATCGAGAGCCATCCACCCCGCATTGTGTCTTGTGCGTTCGTACTGCTTGCCGGGATTTCCAAGGCCGACGATGACGAGCTCAGGCTTCATATATTCCTATACTACATACGACATACTACATACGACATACTTTTTATACTCCCACATCCCGTAATGCTTGCCGAAAGGCGCGCATCGCGTCATCAACATCACGGTCATTTGCTTCCGCCTGCAGGTCGTGTACGAGCGTATTCCTGAGCTTATGTGCTTTCCACACCGCATTGATGTCGGTGAACAGTGTCTCCGCTGCCTTCAACTTGTCACCGAGTGACCCTGTGAATCCGCGCTGACTGAGAGCCTCGTCGAGGATTTTGTCTGCTTGTACGATTTTGAGTGTGGGATGACGCTCGACTACTGCCTTGTTCCAAGCGAAAAGCAAAGTTTTGCGCACCGTCTTGGAGATTCTCCTCCGGAGATACGCAATGAACATCAGTAGGACGATGACCCCCGCAAGCAGCACCAGTGCAATAACTATGATGGTAAGGAGTAGAGGTGACATGCTATGGGACTATGCGATAAGCGAATCGGTCTCTGAAATACTACATACGACATACTTATTCTTCATCCCCCACCAGATCTTTCTTTTGCAAGGTGCCTGCCACGAACTCTGCCAATATTTTTTGCACGGTGGTCGCATCCTTCAGATTCTTTGAGTGCACATAGGTTTCCATGCATTTCAAAATAATTGCAGTGATGCGTTTCGGTCGTTTGACGTATGGCATGGTAAGTGAAGTCCCTGTTGAGATCTTCTCGAGGGTCATCGAGCCGTAGTTCCAGACTGTTGCCATGATGCCACTCACTTCGTAGCTGACTCCCTGCACGTCGCTGTAGAGCACACGGGTTGCAGATCGATGGAACCAGCCGTGCCATTCCAGATCAACGACACCAGCGTTTGTGACGATCCATGCATCGAGAAAATAATCTAAAAAATTACGCGTCCACCAGAGAAGTACGCCCGCCTCCGCCAGCGCAATACCGTAGAGGATGGCTTTTGCACGGACGAAGTACACAATACTGCCGACGAGTAAAAATACGAGCGTCGGGAGCCACAGGACTTTCAGACCCATGAGCCAGTGTTTGTGGACAACGATCACGATTACTTCATCGTCATCCAGGTGTCCGGCGAAAAATGTTTTATCGAGCACAGAAAGATTCTACTCCTATGGTATACTTTTCGCATGCCGAAAAAGACCATCGATCAACGCAGTCTTACGTATCACATTTTGGATATCGTTCTGAATATCGTGATCATCGTGACGATCGTGGGTGTGATCCGCACGTTCATCGTTTCGCCATTTCAGGTTGAGGGTAACTCCATGATCGAAACACTGGAGCACAACGAGTACATCGTCATCAACAAATTTCGATACCTCTTTCAGTTACCTGAGCGCGGGGACATCGTCGTCTTTCGTGCGCCCACGGATCCGAGTAAGTTTTATGTGAAGCGAGTCATCGGGCTTCCGGGCGATACGCTCGCTGTTCGTAGTGGCAATGTGTATTTGCGTATCGACGGTGAGGATAAGGAGTTGCCTGAGGCGTACCTCAGTCCTACGAGTCAGAATCGTACCTATCGCTATCCTGTAAGTAGCGGAGACACACGAGAAGAGATTTTTCAGGTACCAGATGGAGAGTATTTTCTTCTCGGCGATAACCGTCAGGGAAGCTTGGATTCCCGTAGCTTCGGCCACATCGACAGTACGCACACGGCTTTCGTGAAGCGCAAGGCAATCAAAGGCAGTGTGTGGTTTATTGCCTTCCCCGTGACGAAGATTCAAGCATTCTCAGCCCCGGACTACGTTCTCAAGTAGTCTTGCAGGCTAGCCCCAAAGTCAGTACCATAGATACACGTTTCCCTCTTTTTTCTTGAACGCACTTTTTCGCTACTTCCAGGATAGTGTTTCCGAGCTTCATCTCGTTCGGTGGCCAACACGGCAGCAGTCCATTCGCCTCACGGTGATCACCGTCATCTTCATTATCATTTCGTCTGCCGCTTTCGGCTTGGTCGACGCAGCGTTTACTCAAATTATTCGCTCTACGCTCTAGCAACTATGGGAAAGCAGGATCCTTCAGCAGGTCGTAATTGGTACGTGGTGCACACGTATTCAGGATACGAGGACAGCGTTGCCAAATCGATCGAGCAACGCATCGATACATTTGGAATGAAAGATTACGTGTTCAAGGTCGTTGTTCCGAAGGAGAAGCAGATCGTCTTTCGCAAGAATGAGCCGATCGAAGAGGAGAAGAAGCTGTTTCCTGGGTACGTGCTCGTCGACATGATCGTGACGGATGACAGTTGGTACATGGTACGCAATACGCCAAACGTCACGGGCTTCGTTGGCTCTGGCAATATCCCAGTGCCGGTATCTCCAGAAGAGTTCGGTGTTGTGGAACGTCGCATGGGTGAAGAGACTGCCAAGTTCAAGAGTGACTTCCAGGTTGGTGACATCGTCGTCATCATCGATGGGCCGTTCAAAAACTACGAAGGAACAGTAGATGCAGTGGATGTCGACAAGGGTAAGCTGACCGTCCTGGTCCTCATCTTCGATCGAGACACGCCGGTCGAACTAGATTTCACTCAAGTCAGAAAGAAGTAGGACGAATTCGGTAACCTGTTTGTGTGTTAAGTATTATAGTTTTTTGTATACCACATACTACATACAACATACTATATACTCATGTTTATCCTGTATCCTCGTCTTAGCTTCATATACTTTCCCTTCTTTCCTATGAGACATTTCATCGTTGCTCTCCTTATCACAAGCATCCTAGCGCCAACGAGCGCCCTTGCACTCGAAGGCATCGGGCCACGCGTGACAGTCGTAGGAGTCATTTCATCGATGGTGATATCTAAGGATCAGGAGTTCCAGGAATTTGGCGGTGAGATGTCGCTGAAAGCAGAGAATGGTCAAGAAGTAACCATCCTTTTGCAGAAGGACACAAAAATTATTTCTGAGGGTCGTATGAATCGGAAAGAAATACTTCCCATCAATCTCGCCAAAGGCATGCAACTTCGCGTGCGAGGCTGGAGGATGGGAACTGATGCACTAACTGCATCGTTGATTATTTTAGAGAATGTAGAGCTGAACCCTGCACTCTCGACAAGCGGCATTCTGCAATCGATTGATGCCACAGGAATCACTGTACTCACACAGGATGGTCAATCTGTTTCGTACGCAGTAACAGCTGAAACAGAGGTGAGTATCAACTACACGCTTCGTAACATCGAAGGACTTACACTCATTGGCAAGCAAGTGCTCCTGACGATGAACCCAAGGAATCGAACACTTCTTCGCTCCATTCGGATCACGGGGACAAAAGAAGAGGCAACGCTCAAGCCAACGACTCTGCAACTGGGACGCAGGAAACAGTAGCCCGGGAGAGTGACCTACGAAGCAGCAACGGAAGGAAGAGTAACAGTACAATCAGTTGCGTGATTTGCGCCGCACTGTAGGCAATCGCAAGTGCGTAGATGCCGTACGTTGGAGCTAGCAGAGTACCGGATACCACTGCCGCAATGCAGCTTACGACACTGGATACTGCTGGGTAAGTCGTATTTTTGACGGCATAGAATGACCGAAGCACGAGATGATTGATACACTCAAAGGGAATCGCGAGAGCATAGATCCACAGGCACGTGATGAAGATCGGTGAGACCTCTGGAGAAAGTCGCATGACCCATGCGCCCACCCCAGCCAGTAGGACAAGCGCTATCGTCCCTGGAACTGAGAGCGCGGCACTCATGCCGATACTGCGTCTGAGTTGGCCGATGAACATCCTTTGGTCCCCTTTCGCAGCCGACTGGCTGAGTGGTGAAAATGCGGCTTGTGCGAGCGAGATTCCCACGATGCCAGGTAGGAGTGATTCGAAATTGCGGGCAAACTGATTAAGTGCAACGAACTCAGAACCCATTCCTGATGCGATTCTGTCGAGTAGTAGAAACTGTAGCTGCACAGCACCGAGAGCGAGCATCCTAGGAATAATCAGGAGACCCATACTGCGCAGGTCAGCATGGAGACCAAATCGAGGAAGAGAAATCTGGTAACCGAGTTTCCTCACAGCAAGGAATCGTATGCCGACATAGATAAATGTTCCAAGAACCGTGCCAAAAATAGGACCGGTGTTCCCGACTATAGGTGTGAGCAAGTACACACCCAGTACGGTCGAGAGCCCCCACACAACGGGAGTGAGCCCATAGATCCAGTATCGCTGCTCTGCGATCAGGAGTTGGCCGAGTGCCGTCCCAAAGACAAAGAGGAAATTGGTCAGAAGCGCAATTCGTCCGAAGTGAATGTAGAGCTCCAGTGTCTCGCCGGTGAATGCCACGAACAGCGGAGCCAGTGAATCAAAAAAGATCGCTGCGACGAGCGCGATCATGCCGAACAGAAGTCCAAAAACGAACATCGTGCTAGAAAGCAGCGCATTCACATCCTCTTTTCGTTTATGTGCGATGTGACCAGACAGAAATGGAACGAGCACCACACTCAAACACGACATCACCGTAATCTGGAAGAGCAGATCAGAAGGACGAAAAGCCGCGATGTACACCGATGCAACACCGATGGGATCCTGATCGATCGGGAACATAATCGAGAATGCCTGGTCACGAAGAAACCCGACAATCGACGCCGAAACTTGGAGCAGTGCCAGAACAAGGGCACCACCTGCAATGCGTTCTCGTGAAAAGAGAGAGAGGACCAAGCGTTTCATCACTACAAGTGTAGCAAAGAACCACGTCAGATGTGCGACTTGCTCTTCATCTGGAGAGTAGTCCTGCGACCCGCTACAATCCATGTATGCCGCAGGTCACCCTCCCCTTTTCGTCGATGACCGACGACGAGATTCGCTCGTCTCTTCAGAGGTACAGTATTGGGCTGACAGTGGACGAGGCGAAGGCAATCGAGAAGATGCTTGGACGAGCACCAACTGTGACTGAGGCTGTGATTTGGGGTATCCAAGGAAGCGAACACTGCAGCTACAAATCCAGCCGCAGGTTCCTGAGTCAGTTTCCAACAACTGGAAAACACGTCATTCTGGGTCCAAAAGAAGATAGTGGCATCGTTGCGATTACAGATGGCCCGACAGGAAAACGTTGGGGCATCGTGATGAGTCATGAGTCACACAACCACCCATCCCAGGTCGTCCCGTTCGAAGGTGCAGCAACGGGGGTTGGAGGTTGTGTCAGAGATGTTCTCTGTATGGGAGCACGTGTGATCGGCGCTCTCGATTCGCTTCGTTTCGGTGATCTCAAAACTGATGAAAGCCGTGCGATCGCGAGCGAAGTCATGAGAGGAGTAGCCGGATACGGGAACGCACTCGGCATTCCTAATTTGGGTGGCGACACGGCTTTTGACTCGTCTTACAACAGTAACTGCCTCGTGAATGTCGTGGCACTCGGGCTCATTCGTGAGGACGAGGTGATTCACAGTTACGTTCAGACGGAAGCAGCAAAAGAGCGCTACGAGATCATCATGGTTGGCAAAGCGACGGATAAAAGTGGATTTGGTGGGGCTGCATTCGCGAGCGTCACCATGGATGAAGATGATAAGGAGAAAAACGCAGGCGCCGTTCAGGAACCGAACCCGTTCCTCGAGCGTCATCTCCTTGCGTCTACCTATGCCTTGTTCGACATCCTCGTAGAGAAAAAGTTGCTTGGCAAAGTCAGTTTCAAAGACTTAGGCGCTGGTGGTAACGTCTGTTCATCCGTCGAGCAAGTAGCGCCGCTTGGCATGGGCGCGACACTCGATTTAGATAAGGTGCACGTGGCACTCAAGGGTCTGCCCGCAGAAGTGATCGCGTGTGCTGAAACACAGGAGCGATTCTGTTGGGTTTGTCACCCAGATCTCGTGCCGATGATTCTGGATCACTACAACAAACAGTGGGATCTACCTTCCGTTGCCGAAGGCGCTCGCGCGAGTGCGGTTGGCTACGTGACCGACGATGGTGTGTATACACTTACTTCGCAGGGAGAAGTTGTATGTAAAGCGTCGTCTGAGGATATTACTTCGGGACTCAAGTACACACGTCCCACGCAAAAACCAGATGTGCAGTTCAGCGAACCCGACATCGAAAGTATGGGAGCAGAAGTACGCGTTTCAGGTTCCACTCTTCAGTTACAGAGTGTCTTTGAAGCGATGATCACACACCCATGTTACGCAAGCAAAGCGAGGGTCTATAGGCACTACGACAAAAATATTATTGGCAGCACGATCATTGAGGCAGGCGAAGCTGATGCCTCTGTGATCATGCCGCTTGCTGATATCGATCGATACGCAGTTGGTTGTCTACGCCCTGATTGGTCAAAAGCACTTTCAGCAGAAGACGCCCGAGTCGGGGTCGCGTTCGCCAGTGGCGGTAATGGTCGATACGGAAGGATCTCGCCGTATCTACAGGGCGTGAATGCGGTTGTAGAGAATGTTCGAAATGTGGCTTCTGTTGGGGCTCTTCCACGTGCACTCACCGATAACTTGAACTACGGCAACCCCGAGATTCCAGAGCAGCTGTTCGCACTTGAGGAAGGAGTACGTGGCATCACAGATGCTGCCCGCGGTATTGCAGTAGATGGCGAGCCTATTCCCGTTATCAGTGGCAACGTGAGTCTGTATAACACGACAAAAGATGGCTCCATCGATCCTACCGCTGTCGTGTGCATTGCGGGTGTCATGCCTGACGCTACGAAGGCGATTCATGGATCCTTCAAGAACATAGGTTCCAAGCTCTACGTACTTGGGAGCGTGAAGAACGAGTGCGGTGGGAGTGCTTACTACCGATTACTAGAGGAGATGACAGGAGCGAAGACGAACGAGCTTCTGGGTGCACATGTCCCCTCCCCTGATCTACAAAAAGTTCATCAAGAAATATTGTTTCTGACGAGCATGATTCGCTCAGGCGTCGTACGTACAGCGCACGATGTGAGTGAAGGTGGACTAGCCCTCGCACTCTTCGAGATGACCGCACCAGTTCGCTACGAGGGTGGAACGATTGGATGCCGTGTCGATCTTCAGTCTCTTTCTTCTGAACTCACTCCTGATAAAGTGCTCTTCTCTGAGACTGGCGTGTTCGTCGTCGAAGTTGCTAAGGCAAATGTCGCCGCGTTTGAGGCGGCACTCTCATCCTCGAGTGTCACGTGCACACGTATCGGCGAGACTTGTTCCGATTCAGTTCTAGAAGTCTCGTACGGAGCTGCCACATTGCTTTCACTCTCTCTCCCCGAGGCACGTCAGCGATCAGCAAGAGTCCTTCCTGACATTCTTCAGTCAGAGTAGTTCTGTCATACATGACGGGGATATCAGTCATAGTCTTTGATATTCATTCATTTTTCTGCTTCCATATCATCTATGACTATCCGCACTCTTGTCCTCGTCACTCTATTCGCGCCTTCCGTGGCACTTTTTGCCCCACAGGTCTCTGCCGCTTCCCTTGCGAACGTTGTGATAGAGCAGATCTCTCCTGATGCATACGGCACATGGTCACTTCTTGCTGCTGATGGTTCTAGAAGAAACAGTCAAACAGAGATCACTGACCCCAAGAAATATTCAGCGGGTATTTCTGATTTTGGTCCAATGACTCTGAGTGTCACACCTCCTGCAGGCATGACAGCCCGCATCACTGTCTATCGCGGCGGAGAGCAACTGGCTGTCACCGACAGTCGACAGCACTCATTTCACATGTATCCAAATGATTCCTACCGTTTCATTATCAAATACTGGGTAGCCACAACTGGAACGCTGGGCGTTATCAGTGAGCCGCAGGGCGTAACATTTCGCATCGAATCAGAGGCTGGACGCACCTACAGAGCCGTCACTCCGAAGTCGTTTACAAATTTGCCTACAGGCAAGTACTCGATCTACGCCAATGCAACCGCAGAGTGCGTCATGCCAGCTCCACAGTCTGTGGAATTGACCAACGAAGCACGAAAGGTAGTGACACTCAGCATGAGCTGCGACAACGCTTCGGCAAAGGTGGACGAGCCAGTGCGCATACGTCCGACGAAACGAAAGCTGGTCGAAAGTGTCGCGTCCAGAGAAGCACGTCGCAAAGCAACGCACTTGATCAGGTCCTCTAGGTAAGGGCTTTCGCAATCTTCGTAATACTACCCGCACCCATCACGACGACGACGTCGCCTTTGCGTAGTTCTGCTCGTACTGCTTTTTCTGTCTCTGACAGTGATCCAGTAGCGCGAGCGGAGGTCTTTGACTCTGTACGAATAGACTCAGCAAGAGAAGCGGCATCTGCTTTCTCTGCATCCGCATCTGGCCTGGCATCGTAAATGTCCGAGATCATGACAACGTTTGCATCATGGAATGCACGAGCAAACTGATCCCACAGAATCAGTGTCCGATTATGCATATGTGGCTGAAACACACAGACGAGTCGACGACCCGGGAACTGCTCTTTGATTGCTTGGAGTGTAGATGCGATTTCAAGCGGGTGATGAGCGTAGTCATCAATAACAGTGACATCGTTTGCCACCGTTCCAACGATTTGCATGCGCCTCCAGGTTCCAGAAAAGCTCCCGAGTGACGCAAGGGCAGCTGCATCATCGATGCCGTACTTTTTGGCCCAAGCTAGGGCTAAACGCGCATTCTCTCGCATATGATTACCGGGGATAGAGAGGGTTGGCTGGTCTAGCCTGTCTGCATCGACGAGTTCCTTTCCTGCCTGATGGACTAGCTGAAGTACTGCTGGGTCTGTTCCGTGTCCGATCACGGCTTCGCCGGTTGGTAATCGATGCAAAAACTCGATAAATGCTGAGTCGTAGTCCTCTTGATTTGCGTACGCATCAAAGTGATCGATATCCAGTGTTGTCAGAACAATCGATGCTGGGTGGAGGTGAAGAAACGAGCGACGATACTCACAGGCCTCGACAATCCAGAGGTCTGAGTCACTCACTCTCCAGTTTCGATTGTTCATGTCTGGCATTTTGGTTCCGAGCACGACATTGGGATTGAGGTTGGCGTCGATCGCCACCTTTGCGATCATCGCCGTCGTAGACGATTTGCCGTGCGATCCTGCGATGCACACAACTTTCCCGTCCTTCGACAGTTCACCAACAGCTTGGAAATACGAAATGCTTCGCACCCCCCTCTCTGCAGCTATTCGACGTTCAGGCGCATCAACTGGGATTGCCTCGGAGTAGACGAAGAGATCGACACCATTCGGTAGAGTCGTTCCATCTTGCGTATAGAAGACATCGATTCCGATGGTACTGAGATCGTCTGTGATTTCAGTTGCCTGCTTATCCGACCCCATCACGGTGTGCCCACGCATCTTCATGTGCGCAGCGTATGCCGAGAGGCCAATGCCACCAATGCCGGAACAGTAGACTTTCATGAGTGCAGTATACCGTAGGTTCGGTATACTACTGACCCATGCAGAGTACGAGTGTTGTTACGCCGATTTCTAAGCAGATGACGATCGTCATTGGTCTTTCTGTCGTGGGCTTGATGGCTTTTGGACTTGCCATTTCGTACTATCGCAACATCCTGTTCGATCGTCAGCTCATCGTGATGCAGGATCGAAATCGAAAGTTAAAAGAAGATATCTTAAGTGACTACGCACTTCTGGAGTACTACAAATCGTCTCAGTACAAAGACAAATACGCGAAAGAAAACTTCGGGCTTTTGCGTACTGGAGAGAAAGTAATAACGATTCATACAGAAGCGTCCGAGACAGACAAGCTCTTACCTACTGGTGAAATGGATCCCGAAGCGATCCAAGCACTATATGAAGAACGACTGAGTAGCATTCGCGTCATCGATCACTGGGGGATGTTTCTCTTCAATCAGAAGGCGATCGATGAGTTACGACGCCAGAGATAAGATCGTTTGCTTTGCGTTACGTCCTCACGCATACTAAGCGTCCGTCGCAGGGTGGAGCAGCTTAGGTCAGCTCGCTTAGGCTCATAACCTGCAATTACTTGTTCTTTCCGACAACTGATACAGCAGACTCAATTCTGACGCGGGGTGGAGCAGCCCGGTAGCTCGCCAGGCTCATAACCTGGAGGCCGCAGGTTCAAATCCTGCCCCCGCAACCAATCTAACCCTTGCAGCGAAAGCAAAAATAAGTACAATATCCCCGCTATGGCAACAAAGAAAGCTGGTGGCTCCACCGAAAACGGCAGAGATAGTTGGTCTAAACGACGTGGCGTGAAGCGCTACGGAGGAATGCAGGTCAATGCAGGAGAGATTTTGGTGCGCCAGAAAGGGTACTGGTATCGCCCAGGACCAAACACGTACGCTGCCAAGGACTGGACCATTCACGCAAAAGTAGCTGGCGTAGTCGCCTTCCGCACTGCGAAGGTACAGAAGTTCAACGGCAAAAAGGACGTACAGACGATCATCAGCGTCGTGCCTGCAAAGGCTGCGAAGTAGTACTCATTGTCTCAGTGCATGAAGGTGCTCGCGGAGACCGGAGTCTTTCAGTATTACTAAACGTGTGGTCTAGTAGCTTAAGTTGGGTCGAGGATCCGTGTACGGATCCGAGCAAAGAAAAAGCGATGCTCGCGGAGACCGGAGTCTTTCAGTATTATTGCGCGTGTGGGTCAGTAGCTTAAGTTGGGTCGAGTCCGCCTTGGCGGACGAGCAATAGAAAAGGGCTAGCTCGCCAAAACTCGTTCATTCCATCATCATACTTCAGTGGGCCAGTAGCTCAGTTGGTTAGAGCTCAGGACTTATAAACCTGCGGTCGGCGGTTCAAATCCTCCCTGGCCCACCATTCGTCTCCGTCCGCTGTGCGGACTTCGCCGTAATTGATGAGTCGCGGCGTAGCTCGCAAGCGAAGCCGGGCAAATCCTCCCTGGCCCACCAAACTAGAATTCTTTGCCCCATAGTCTATGAGAAAACTTTCGATCATCGTTTCCACGCTTCTACTAACGTCATGTATCGGCGGTGCTGCCAGTACTGAGGTGATTCTTGAATCCCCTACTCCGGGATCGGTTGTTTCATCTCCACTAGTGATAAATGGATCTGCACCTGGTACATGGTTCTTCGAGGCAAACATCGTCGCTGAGCTTCAGGATCAAGACGGCAATGTCATCGCAGTGAAGGGCATCTCAGCACTTGGCGACTGGATGACGACGGAACAGGTCCCATTTGAGGGCGAAATGACATTTACAACCAATGTAACAGAAGGAATGCTGGTCATTCGTAATGACAACCCTTCTGGAGAGCCCGAGAACGACAAAAGTCAGTCGTTTCCAGTACGGTTCTAGCCTGCGACTTTCTTCAGGAATGCGATAGCTTCTGCTTTCGTCGTAACTTCTTTACGAACCTGTGCATCGTGTAGTGCCTGTGACAGCTTGCCCACTTGTTCGCTGGGTGTGAGTCCGAGTATCTCCATGATGTCGTGCCCGGTGAGTAGCGGCTTTTCTGGACGTGGGTGCGCATTCAGAAACAGATCGTAGTCCGTGACAATCGATTGGTAGAAATCCATATTCCCGGGAACAGTTCCTGCTGCATCGAGATAGAAGAGCTGCAAGAGTTCCTGAAACCATGGGTGAAAGTACCAGTACGCTTTACGTTCCTCGGTCAACGTTGCGAACGATGCCATCATCATGTGATGTCTGATCAACCAATGAATCTTCTTCTCTCGCTCTGCGGACATCTGGAGGCGTTTCAGAATCTTTGATGAAATGTCCGATGATACTTCTGCATGATGATCGAAGCGAATACGCTCTTTTAGTACGAACGTATCCGGCTTCCCGATGTCGTGAAAGAGAGCTGCAAGACGAACATCTGGTCCATGATCTTCTGTATACATCGTCGTGACATGCATCAGATGATTCCAGACATCTCCTTCGTGATGGTACTCATGCGGCTGGGCTACACCTTTGCATACGGCAAGCTCCGGGAGAATGTATTCTAGTATTCCCGTCTCATACAGATCTTCGAATGCAATCTCTGGATGCGGACAGAAGAGAATCTTTTCAATTTCCTCGAACACACGTGTTCCGGAAAGTGTTGCAATTCTATCAGCAGATTTCTTCAATGCTTCGTACGTCTTCGGCTCATACTGACCACTCAAGGTAGCACGCAATCGTACCAAGCGAAGAAGGCGTAGTGCGTCTTGTTTGATGCGAACCTCTGGGTCCCCAATGAAGCGTACGAGCCGTTCGCGTAGATCCGTTTCACCTTTACATGGATCGAAGAGATCGCCTGAAACTGGATGAAAATAGATTGCGTTTACGGTTGCGTCTCTTCGCTTCGCGTCTTGCTCTTTGCTGCCGAAGCGGACAGATGCGGGCTTCCTCCCATCGGTGATGTCATCATCTTCGCGGTAGGTTGTGATTTCAAACGTATGACCCTTGTGCGAGGCGACAATCGATCCAAATGCCTTGCCCTTGTCGTCCGACTTCGGGAACAGGTCCTCGATCTGCTCTGGTGCTGCAGAGGTCGTCATGTCTATGTCTTTGGGTAAATTCTCCAAGAGCATGTCACGCACGGCTCCTCCTACCCAATAACATTCGTAGCCAGCGGAGAGTAACTTCTCCGATACCTCAAAGGCTGCACTCCCTTCGGACGTCGCGAGGAGGCGGTCGATGATGGAGGGAGAGATGGGCATAAGACGTGTATATGGTATGTAGTATGTTGTATGTAGTATCGACTGCCAAATATATCAGTATTTAATTTCATACTACATACGACATACCACATACTACATACGTCTCCGCTACAATCAGAACAATGACTTCTCCCCGCCTCCATTTCGCCGTCGCTGGCGTCCCGCTCTCTACTCCCAAACCAGGTGGAACAGTAGAAGGGCTGCGTCACGCACACTCTCTTGGCATCACAGCCATGGAACTGGAGTGGGTGCAGCGCGTGCCAAATAGCCCCGAGAGAATGGCTGAAATTAGAGAAACGTCTGAGAAGCTCGGAATGTACCTGACCTGTCATGCACCGTATTACATCAATCTGAATTCCCCCGAAAAAGGAAAGCTCAAGGCAAGTAAAGACCGAATTTGGCTTGCTCTCGAGATGGCTGAACTCGCTGGTATCAAGTCAGTCTGTGTGCACCCTGCGTTTTACCTTGGCATGGACCCAAGAGCTGCGCATGAGAATGTACGACGCGCAGTGGATGAAATCATGAAGAAAAAGCAGAAACTATTCCCACATGTGAATCTGGGACTGGAGACCATGGGTAAAGTAAGCCAATACGGCACACTCGAGGAAGTTCTGAGCATCAGCAAAGAGTTCGACATCTATCCGACTCTGGACCCGGCGCACATGCACGCGAGAACAAATGGCAAGATCAATTCCACAAAAGAGTGGGACGAGATGTTCGATCAGTACGAGTCCTATTTAGGAAAGAAGTCTCTACAGACGATGCACATGCATTTCTCCGGCATTGCGTATGGAGCCAAGGGCGAGAAACACCACCTGCCATTCCAGGAGAGTGACGCGAAGTGGAAAGACTTTTTGAAAGTGTTAAAGAAAAGAAATGTTGGCGGAACGCTTGTCTCAGAGTCCCCACTTTTGGAGGAAGACACCTTGTTGCTACAAAAGACGTTTCGATCTCTTTAGTGGTTAGTGGCTAGTGATTAGTGTAAGCATCGGTTGCGGTCCATGCATACTAGTCACTAACCACTAGCCACTTTTCTGGTACAATCTTCTTATGACAAACATTGCCATCAACGGCTTCGGCCGCATCGGACGACAGGTCCTCCGCATCATCCTCGAGAAACACCCAGATTTGAACGTTGTGCTGATCAATGACCTCACCGACGGGGGAACGCTTGCCCATCTGTTTGAGTTTGATTCGACGTACGGTCATTTCGACTGTGGAGATGCGTGTTACGCCAATGGAGTGCTCACCACAAAGCACGGAAAGATTTGTACGACAGCAAACAAAGATCCCTCCACACTTCCACACAAGGAACTGAAGGTCGACGTCGTACTCGAGTGCACTGGCTTTTTCACGAAACGCGACGACGCGGCGTTACACCTCGCCGCCGGTGCAAGGAAAGTAATTATTTCAGCTCCGTGCAAAGATAAAGCCGATGCGACGATCTGCTTGGGTGTGAATGAAGACATCTACGATTCGAAGACCATGGACATCATAAGCAACGCATCTTGCACGACCAACTGTCTCGCACCGATGGCAAAGGTTCTCGAAGATAGCTTTGGGATTGAGTCTGGGTTAATGACCACCGTACACAGCTACACGAACGATCAAAACCTGCTCGACTTGCCACACAAAGATCTAAGGAGAGCCCGAGCTGCTGCGGAAAACATCGTGCCGACTTCCACCGGAGCTGCCAAAGCAATTGGCGAAGTCATCCCCTCTCTCAAGGGTAAGCTAAATGGTGTAGCTCTCCGTGTTCCTACTCCAACAGGAAGTATCACCGACCTTACGGTGCTTACCAAGAAAGATGTGACGGTTGAAGCTGTGAATGCTGCATTTGAAAAAGCAGCGAGTGGTCCAATGAAGGGCATTTTAGGAGTAGAGAAACGCCCGCTCGTCCTCAAGGATTATGTGGGAGATCCAAGAAGCTGCATTATCGATGCTCCGCTCACGCAAGTGGTCGGTAACAATCTCCTGAAAGTGTTCGGTTGGTACGACAACGAGTGGGGCTATTCAAATCGATTAGCTGAATTGGCTAAGAACATCGGCACAAGGATATAAAAGTGACCTTTAGACCCTTGTAAAAAGTCGGTAAATGAGTAGAATGGCTGCACTCTATTTTTTATCCATAGTTTATGGAACAAAATTCATCTTTCAGAATAGATACAGGTGAAACCCCTGAGAAAAAGCTGGAAAAAATAATCAAGAGAACAGGCAAACCTGTAGCTTTTCACTGCTCTGAGACGAAACAAGTTGTGACGGGAATTATCTCAGGCTCAATGACAGGAGCTCATGCTCGTGTGCGAACGGGCACACTTGAAGATCCAAGAATCGTGACTAAACACCACGACGAATTGATTTTTGATTATGAGCAAAATCAGACCCCCCAGAGAGCAGATGATTCTCTGCAGTCATAGCAAGTCGTCCTCAAGAAAAGTGAGTTTGCTAAGAAGTTGCTATTTCTCATCTACCACTTCCGCATCGACGACGTTGTCACCTCCTTTCTTTGCGTCTCCTGCGGACTGTGACTTCTGAGCCTGCTCTTTTTGAGCGGCTTCATAGACCAGCTTGCCCATTTCTTGTGCAGCTGCTGCGGTTTCCTCGGTCGCCTTCTTGAGCTCGTCAGCAGTTACGCCGTCTTTCTTGAGAACATCACGAAGAGAGTTCATTTTCTCATTCACAGTCTTCTTCATGTCATCTGGGATCTTGCTGTCATGCTCACGCAACTGTTTCTCAAGAGAGAAAATCAGTGAGTCAGCCTGATTCTTTGCATCAATCAGCTCACGCTTCTTTTTATCATCGTCAGCATGAATCTCGGCGTCTTTCTTCATGCGCTCGACTTCCTCTTTACTGAGTCCTGTCGACCCCTGAATCGTGATGTGCTGCTCTTTACCAGTTCCAAGATCCTTGGCTTTCACACTCAGCATTCCGTTCGTATCGATGTCGAAACTAACCTCGATCTGCGGTAGTCCTCGTGGGGCAGCCAAAATGCCGTCGAGAATGAAGCGTCCGAGTGACTTGTTATCTGATGCCATTTCGCGCTCGCCCTGCACGACATTGATCTCAACCGACGTCTGACTGTCAGCGGCTGTCGAAAAGACTTGCGACTTGGTTGTCGGAATGCGCGAGTTTTTGTCGATGAGCTTCGTTGCTACACCTCCCAGTGTCTCGATTCCCACAGAAAGTGGAATGACATCGACGATTGTGATGTCACGGTTAATGTCGCCACCGATTTGTCCTGCCTGAATAGCCGCACCGATTGCGACAACTTCGTCAGGGTTCACACCTTTGTGAGGCTCCTTACCAAACAGTTCCTTCACCTTTGCCTGCACCGCAGGCATGCGTGTCATACCGCCGACTAGCACCACTTCGCCGATATCGGACTTGGATACTCCAGCGTCTTTCAGGGCTTCTAGACATGGTTTCGCGGTCCTTTCGACTAGCTCTGAGACGAGTGCTTCCAGCTTGGCACGCGAGAGCTTGATCGTCAGATGTTTCGGGCCAGTGCTATCTGCTGTAATAAACGGCAGGTTGATCTCGGTCTCGTTTTGGAACGAGAGCTCGATCTTCGCTTTTTCCGCAGCCTCACGAAGACGTTGAATAGCGATTTTGTCGCTGGTGAGATCGACACCCTGATCTTTCTTGAACTCCGCAAGAAGCCACTTAAGAATTTCCTGATCGAAGTCATCCCCTCCCAGGTGTGTGTCTCCATTCGTCGCGAGTACCTCGAAGTGTCCGTCACCGGAGATCTCGAGAACTGTGACATCGAACGTTCCTCCACCAAGATCGTAGACGATCACTTTCTCTTCTTTCTTTTTATCCAGTCCGTATGCGAGTGTCGCTGCAGTTGGCTCGTTAATGATGCGTACAACTTCCAGCCCTGCGATCTCTCCTGCCTCTTTCGTTGCCTGACGCTGGTTATCGTCGAAATACGCAGGAACCGTGATAACGGCCTTTGTTACCGTCGTTCCGAGATAGCTCTCCGCATCTTTCTTGAGCTTCATGAGAACCTTTGCACTGATTTCCTGCGGAAACATTTCCTGACCATCTGCGACAATCACTGCCCTCCCCTGCTTTCCTTCTTTCACTTCAAACGGGACATGTTTGATGTCCTTCTTCACCTCATCGAAACGATGACCGATGAAACGCTTGGCTGAAAAGATCGTGTCCTTTGGGTTCGTCACCGCCTGACGCTTCGCCGCAATGCCAACGAGTACTTCGTGATTTTTGAAAGCAACAATAGACGGAGTTGTATTTGCTCCTTCGCTATTTGGCACTACGACTGGTTCGCCAGCTTCAATAACAGCGACGCAGGAGTTAGTGGTGCCGAGGTCGATTCCGATGATCTTGGACATAAGAACAGTGGAAAGAAATTAGCACTCGAGAGTGTAGAGTGACAGCTCGATAATGTCAACTGGGAAAGTACGTCGTATGTTGTACGTAGTATGTAGTAAATTTGCACTATCCGCTTCCTAGGCAGTACAACGTACGACATACTACGTACAACGTACTCACTCTATGTTCATCGACGACATCACTATTGACCTGCAAGCGGGAAACGGCGGAAAGGGGTGTGTTGCCTGGCGACGCGAGAAATTCGTGCCACGAGGTGGTCCTGATGGTGGTGATGGTGGGCGCGGTGGAGACATCGTCGTTGTTGCGGACAGTAACACCGACACGCTCTCCTCCTACGCTAGTAGAAAGAGATTTACGGCAAAACATGGTGAGCCTGGAGGCGGAAAGAAGATGGCGGGTGCAGATGCTCCTGACCTTTTGCTTCCGGTACCTCCTGGAACTACGGTATCCAGGTCAAGTGGTGACGTCTCGATTCCGCTTATGGATCTGGTGAAAGATGGTGACAAAGTGGTCGTCTCTCGCGGCGGTCGTGGAGGATATGGCAACGCTCACTTCACTACTTCCACCAGACAGGCACCTGACTTTGCTGAACTGGGTGAGCCAGGTGAGAATGTAAGGATTCACTTGGAGCTGAAGCTCGTTGCTGATGTCGGCATCATCGGATACCCGAGTGTCGGTAAGTCATCACTCATCGCAGCTGTTTCACGTGCACGACCAAAAATTGCCGATTACCCCTTCACCACACTCGTGCCGAATTTAGGAGTTGTACAAACCAAAGGACGCGAGTTCGTGCTTTGTGATGTCCCAGGTCTTATCGAAGGCGCAAGCGAAGGAAAGGGTCTCGGACACACATTTCTCAAACACGTAGAACGTTGCGGCATTCTCTTACATCTCCTTGACGTGAGTCGCGAAGACATTGTGAGTGATTATAAGGCGATTCGTGCAGAACTGGAGAAATACTCCCCTACCCTTGCGAAGAAGAAAGAGATTGTGGTCTTAAGTAAATCGGACATGGTGGGAAATGACACAGCCTCTTGGGTGGAACTGCTCAAAGAAAATAATATTGAGTGTTTTGGCAGTGTCTCAGCCGCGACACGGTACGGGACCGAAGATCTCCTGGCAGCACTGCTACCGATGGTACTGGAAGAGCGAAAGAGACGACAGGTAGAGCGAGAGGAGTCCACGGGCGAGATGCCCACAATCACGATGGATGACATTGGTGGAAAGATGGGTTCGTACCAGGTTAACCGAGATGAAGAATCTGCGCAGATCACTGGAAGGCGTCTGGAGCAGCTCACCAAAATGACTAACTTTGCTTCTGCAGGTGGCAAGAGCCGGTACATCGATGTACTAAAAAAAATCGGACTGCTGCCAACGATTAAAAAGGATATCGAAGCAGGGCTGGATGTGTACGTTGGGGAAACGCAAATTAACAATATTTTCGAATAGTGTTAATACGATACAGTGAATCACTGGCTTTTTTATCGTTGATTTTGTACCATTCGTCGGTGAAGTTTGTACCACGTGGCCCGGTAGCTCAGTGGTAGAGCGCAGGCCTGAAGAGCCTGGCGTCGTCAGTTCGATTCTGACCTGGGCCACCATTCTTGTGAAAAGGGGCATCCTGAATTGATAATAATTCTATCCTTGCACAACTTCCACTCTTTGAAACTATTCTTATTCAAAGTGAAATCGGAAAAGCCATTCTCATGAAATACTGTCTAACAGAAAGCGCGATCACTACCCAATCGACTCAGCACTGTCCTCTACCTTCTTCGTCTGCTTTGCGCGGTACTCCTTGAGTGCCTTTTTGACCTCTGGGTACTTGTTCGCAAGGATCGCAGCCGCAAGAAGACCGGCGTTCTTTGCTCCTGCAGGACCAATTGCGAGTGTACCGACTGGAATGCCTCCTGGCATCTGAGCAATGGAAAGCAGCGAATCGAGCCCACCAAGTGACTTGGACTCTACTGGAACCCCCAGAACAGGAATCGATACTTTGGCAGCACACACACCAGGGAGATGCGCAGCACCTCCAGCTCCGGCAATGACAACCTCAATCCCCTTTTCTTCAGCGCTTTCAAGGTAGCGAAACAGCATATCGGGTGCCCGGTGTGCTGAAATTGCTTTGGATTCATGTGCAATGCCGAGTTCTTTCAGTACCTTCGAGGCCTCGGACATTGTGTGCTCCCAGTCAGAAGTGGAGCCCATGAGGATGGAAACGAGTGGAGTAGTCATAGTAAAAAGACTGTACAGAAAGGTTATCCCGTTTTCAATATTTTTTACGGTGCTTCTTCGAAGCACGGTTGATTTACTCGGCATGATCCCTGTAATCTGAGAATATATTTCCCTTCCCACTCACTATGAAAACAGAGTCGAATAGTCAAAATACTTGGTTTGGCGTATCCATGTTCCTCATTGGTCTTATTGCAGGTGGTGCAATTACGTTCGGTATGTCGGGTGGTCTCCCGGGACTGAATGGTGCGGATGAACGTATGCCCGGTGGCGCTCCTACTGCTCCTACTGATCAGCCAACTGCAATGGAGCGTATGCTTGGTGCAGCAGAGGCAGCAGGATTGGATGAAGATGCATTTGAAAAGTGCTTTGCGGATTTTTCAGATGAAAACATTCTCGCTGAAATGGAAAAGGGTCGTACAGAGGGTGTAAGTGGAACGCCAGGCAACATCCTAGTAAACCTCAAGACGAAGAAAGCAATTCTTCTGTCCGGTGCTCAGCCATTCGAAAGCTTCAAAACTGCGATTGATGAGTTGATCAACAGTCCTTCAAAGCCAAGTGCAGCTGGTGTTGAACAGCCAGCCTCCGTACCAGAGCTCACCTCCGATGATCATGTCCGCGGCAATAGGAAGGCAGATATCGCAGTATTTGAGTACTCAGATTTCCAGTGTCCTTTCTGCACTCGCGTTCACGGCACCTACAAGCAGATCATTGATCATTACGGTGATCAGGTCATGTGGGTCTATCGCCACTTCCCGCTCACCAGCATCCACCCTGATGCAGTCCCATACTCCAAAGGTTCCGAGTGTGCGGCGAAACTTGGCGGAGAAGATGCTTTCTGGTCGTTCACCGACGAACTCTTCAAATCCTAAAGCGTAAACGATCCATTCTTGAAGATGACTCTCATCGCACCGTCGCCGCACTCCGCGGTCACGGTGCGATCTTCAGTTGAGATGATATCGGTGTGCTCTGGGGATTCGTTGTATCCCCACGACTCCCACTCTTTTGGTGTTGGCTTACTCTGATCCCCAGGGTAACTATCTTTGTATGCTCGCCCGAGGGCGATGTGGGTGTTGCCATATGTGCCACCGACATTCTCATCGTAGAGCGTATTTGCCATGAACTTGGAAATACGAGAGAAACGTGAATCAGTGAGTGAGAACTCGCCAATTCTGTCTGCGTTTTGTCTCGAAATCATTGCTTCTAGAACGTGCTGACCTTCCTTTGCAGTTGCCTTCGTCACTTTTCCATTTTTGAAGGTAAGCTCGATGTCACGGAGAATATTGCCATAACGAAACAGAGGCTGATTAAAGAAAATTGTACCTTCTGTCATTCGAAAATCGGGAGAGATGAAGAGTTCGTAACTTGGGACGTTACGCATGCCACCGCCAAGCCACTGTCGGTTTGGACCAAGTCCAACCCACAGATCGATGCGCTCAGACTCGACGTGTACTCGTTTAATTTGCAGCCCATCCAAAGCGTTCTTTAGCCGTTCTTGCTCTTTCTGGATTCTGCGCCACTCTGCGGCTGGATCTTTGGCATCCAAATAGCATGCATGAATGATCTCCTGCCAATACTCTTCAAGGCTCATCCCCGCCTGCGCTGCCATTGCCGGCGTACCATACAGAGCCAGAGTCCACGTAAACTTCCCTGCCTGCTCTTTTTCAAACAGCCACTCTCGAAACTGCCTACGTGAATCCATTGCTGTGAAGATGCGTTCTGGTGCTACATCTTTAAGCTCTTCAGGATCGTGCTCAGCGATAATCGATATTTGATGATCGAGAAGATTGGCCTCTGCACGCTTAAACTCAGCTGGAAAAAACCTCAGTTGCTTGTCGTTTGCTTGGTCGAGAAATGGCTTATCTAAGCCAGATGGCAAGTAGCGAATATGAGGATGGCAACCATGACGCAAGACAGATTCTTGAAGAAAGAGAAGCAAGGGCTTTGCTTCTTCTGGAATTGCCATTCCAATCACTTCGCCGGCCTTCACTCCGCTTCCTCCCCCAAGGGCACAGCCAACGAGCAAATCAGCGTAGGCGCGAAGAACTGAGTCTGGAGGTGTGTACATGGACTCTAGTCTGCAGTAGTTGCAGAAACTTTGAAAGGGCGTGATGCAACTTGGGGTCCATGCTATTCTAGGATCATCACTCCCCCCGAATAGCATGACCATGAATCGCTTCTTCATTATTCCGGTTCTCACACTCGCCATTGCATCATCCGGATGCTCACTCTTCCAATCGAATGCAACGGATTCGACTGGTGACTCATCGTCTTCCTCTTCTGACACTGTCTACGTTCCGACCCCAAACGTCACGTACGTTGGAAGTGTTGAATCAAACGGAGAAGGGATCATGTTGCAGCTCTCAAAAGGAGGAATGATTACTTTGATCCCATCTGATCAAGGCATGGATCTTTCCAAGTACATCGGACAAGAAGTACAGGTCCGCGGAGCGGTCACCCCGACTGGCTCGACACTCACGATGCTTGTTGCTGAAGTGACGCTCTTAGACGACGGGTCATCCGGTGAATCCTCTGCCGCTCAGAATACTTGTGGAGGCATTACTGGCGCTCTCTGCGCCGAAGGATTCGTTTGCCAGGACGACAGCACGGATTCGTGCGATCCAACCAGCGGAGGAGCAGATTGTATGGGCATCTGCGTGCAAAGCTCAGCATCTTCTTCCATCGCCGCATCAGTTGCAGCCTCTTCTGCTTCCGTACGCTCCTCGTCATCCTCAGTAGCCCCAAAGAGCTCTGCTGCACCTGTAGAGTCATCTTCCTCGTCCAGCGACTTAGCTGCTCCTACTACTACGAATAACGCGGAAATGGCAAAGCAGGACTACTCAGCACAGCTCTGGACGCAGAAGTACTGTACAAGTCACATTGCATTCTGCATTCCGGTACACAAAAATTGGTACTTCAAATCTTTTGGTGCAACAACATCCAATCTGTGGCACGTAGAGTTCGGCATGACAGCTATCGAGTCGATCGGCATGGGTTCCATTGTTCTGAATCTGGTCGACACCTCGCTGGAGGCTGCAGGAGCGACTGATGGCTCTGTCGTTCGCCGAGGAGATGAAGTCATTGGCTTTGCTGAATGGACTGATGGAACGCACTTCGAGATGATCGCTGATGCGTCACTACAGTCAGCAGTGTCGTACATGATCTCTCGCATTACTCCTTATACACCGTAGTAGACTCATGCCTGTTTTCCGCTACACAGCGCTTAATCCCGAGGGCAAGAGTGTCCGCGGAACGGTCGAGGCCTCCGATGCTGATACTGCTCGAGTGGCTTTGGAAGATATGAAGTATGTGGTAGAGTCAATCTTTGAACCCAGCCGAACAGAGAATAAAGTTCAGTCCCCTGCTCCAGTGCAGATGAGTGGCACTGCCTTCGTCTTTGAAGGGACCAATCGAGAAGGCGTCCTCATGAAAGGGACAGTTCATGCAGCATCTCGGAGAGCCGCATTTGATCAGCTGAGAACCGAGCGACAACTAACAATCAGCCGCCTCGCGCCACTAGGGAGCCCGCCTACTTCGTTCGATGCAGAGCTGGAGCGCTGGAATACAGAAAGTGTTGCGCCCGTAAAAAAAGCAGTCGAAAAGCCGACTCCAAGCCGCCAGTATCATCCGGTTCTGTCGACCATCAGACTTTACGCTGCTTGGCTACTAGCCTGGTATGGACTGTTTATTGCTCTTGGGTATTACGTCTCGGAGCGAGCACTCCCTTGGGACATTCCATTCGTTTCAGCATTCGCGTCTTCCAGTCTCGTCTTTACCTTTGTAACAGCCATCTTCTCGTTTCTTTTGCTTTCCACGCTTCACCGCTCACTCAAAGGATCCACTCTCACGGGAGCGGTCTTTGGCATTCTTTGGCTACTCATCGTCCTCGCAGCACGTAGCGTGCAGATTTAGAGTCCAAGCTGCTTCCTGATTTCATCAGCCTGATCCTGCTCTTTTGAGCGTGCCTCGCTCTGCACAAAGACAGATTGTAGATCTTTCCAATCCTCACTGTGCTTTTTCTCGAGTTGCATGAGGTGCCTCAGGTGCTTTGGTGAAAGCAGTTGGAATTTTGCGCGTTCATCGACCAAAATTTTCTGAAGCTCATCGACCTGAAACTGACTAAGTTTCGGGATTGCCTGAATGATGCGCCACTTCTCGTCACGTGTAAGTGAAATGGAACCACGGAGAAGTGTCAGGAATTGCAGATCATCAAAAGTTGTATCGGGGTGACTCGGAACTGCAACATTTTCGTTTGTAAGAGAATCAGTGATGGAGCCAAAGCGATAGTTACCAACCTCTGCAAGAATCTTCAGGTCCTCTTCGTCATATCCCATCTCCGCTGTTGCCTGGGTTCCAGGGGGAGGTGGCGGTGGACTTGTGTCTTTTGGTGGCTGTGCTGCGTCGTCTCCTGTTCCAGCACCACCTGCTCCTTGCTGTGGGGGAGGTGATCCAAAAACCTGTGATGGATCCAGTCCGCCAGATGGGACCTGATCTCCTGGGCGCGGTGGGTTTGCTTGGTCTGCCATAGTAAAGAATATTGTAGAGCAACATTCGTGTGTTGCAAGAGGAGCAAGCGCTAAAAAATACACTCAAGCTACGTTTCTGGCTGCCGATAAGGCTATCCCAGCTGCAACTGACACGTTGAGTGACTGTTTCTTCCCTTCCATGGGGATGTGTACTGTCGCATCGGAACTCTCCTGCACAGCCTTCGGAACACCGTCGATTTCATGTCCAACAATCAGGCAGACAGCGTCATCCCACTCGTACTCGTACAAACTGATACTGCTATCCGTGCGTTCTAGTGAGACGATGCTGAATTCTGAATCGCGAGCATGCTTCACAGCGTCCATGACATCGGCGTATTGCGACCATGGAATCCACTCTTCAGCGCCGAGCGCTGTCTTTGTGATCTCGTATCGTGGCGGCACCGCTGTATAGCCGGTCAGGTACACGTGTTCAATATTCGCTGCATCGGCACTCCGAAAAAAAGACCCAATGTTCCAGAGCGAACGAATATTATGCGCAATTAAACGGAGCCTCCTAGTAGGAGATACGCTCAAGTGTTGAGGCATTGGGATTGCTGAAAATTTCGGAAACAGATGAACGGGTCAGCACTTCTTCCTCAACATTACTGCAGTCGTAGAGGACACCAGTTTGAGCGCCCTGCCCGAGTGCGTCCGCTTTCGTATCAGGAATATCGCGTCTGAGGAGAGGAATACCAGCAATCGGCTGGCGTGTAACCGCGTCCCACGACTTCGTACTACTATTCCAGATACTCGCGGAACCCTGCTCAATTTTGTACGCAACTTCCTTGTGAGGATTGAAGAAAGAGAGAGATTGCAAAAGGTCACGAGAACGATCCTTCTCCATCCCGACATAGCGGTATTGTTTGAGTGAAAGAGATGACACTACACGCCTCGCAGCCTGTTCTACTGTTCGCTCTTCATTATTGGTGATAATCGTATCGATGAGGATCTCAGTCTTCATTGGCGTGCGCGCAGTAAGCGGAGACGACAAGTCGCCTGCATGGACCTTTGTCCCTATCTGATCATGTGTTGGATGAAGGTCCAGCCAAGAGCGAATAGACGTGAAATACTGATCACCGAGTGGGGTACGCTCAGGGTGTGGCATAAGTGCGACGACATTCCCCTCTTTATTGCAGATGCCTGCGATCGCGTCTGTTGAGCCGTTGGGCGTGATTGGAGCGAAGGGGGAAACTTTTCCACTCGCATCCGAGTACTGAAACGCGATTTGGTCATTGGCACGCAATTCCTCCATGAGATCTGGCTCCAGCGTCACAAAACGGCCTTCGCCATGAGCGTACGGGATATGCATCGTTCCCTCCCAGTCAGCAGTGGCGCAGCGGCCACGCTTGCATGCTGGGGTAATCCACACCCACTCGTTGAGGAAGCCCGGCGAGTACGAGCGGCCAGAGGGTTCGCGTGTCAGATTGTGTGCCAGACACATGCGTAGCCGATCCCCAACTGGGATGAGACCGCTCTCAACCAATACCTGTGCACCGTTACAGTTGCCGACGATCACTTTTCCTTTCTGTGCTTCTTCGTGCAAATGGCGAAACAGTGGATCGCGAGCGGCGACCATACCCGAACGTCCTCGGTCCTCATAACTAAAGCCTGCTCCAAAAAAATAGCCGTCGACTTGAGCGAGCTTCTCGAGAGAATCGTTCCAGCGAAACAGAAACGCGTCCAATCCACACCGCTTCAGGACTGCCAAATTGTCGATTTCACCATTGCTGCCGGGAAAGGAGGGAATGGCAATGCGGTAGCGCTTCATGAATGCAGTATATGGTATGTCGTATGTGGTATGTAGTATTTTTTTAGACTTTCTAGAATAAAGCTCGAATACAGCTTACTACGTACGACGTACAACGTACTTATATGGACATCACCTCAGCCACTTTCTTCTTCGCAGACTCGTCGATTTTCGCATTCGCATCATCGACCAACTTCTGCAGTTCCTTTTGGGCGCGCTCTTTCTCATCTTTATCTGCGATGTCCTTCAGAGCGTCGTTTGCGGTCTGACGGTCCTGACGCATGCGGATTTTGGCCTGCTCAGCGAGCTGTCCGACGATTTTCGTGATTTGCGTGCGCCTTTCCTCAGTCATCGGAGGAAAATTAAGCCGAACCGCGATGCCATCGTTTACTGGTGTCACACCAATATTGGCAGCAAGTATCCCCTTCTCAATCGAAGCTAATGCTGCTTTGTCCCATGGCTGAATAACGATAGAGCGGGCATCCTGCACGCTGATACTGGCAACACTCTTCAGTTCCATCTTCTGCCCGTATGCCTCTATTGAAATATGTTCAATCAGCGATGCATTGGCTCGCCCCGTCTGCAACTTGCCGAACTCGGCATGCAGATGATCAAGAATGTTTTTGACCTGAGCGTGAAACGCGAGGAGAGAAGGGTGCTGCATAAGTATGTTGTATGTAGTATGTAGTACGTTGTATGAGACTGCAACTGTCGAAGTATACTACGTACGAGGTACGACGTACCACGTACTTCACTAATCCTTCACAATCGTCCCGACTGCTTCGCCCTTCGCAGCCTTGAGGAAGGATCCTTTCTTGAGAAAATCGAACACCACTATTGGTAAATTCTGCTCTCGACAAAGTGAAAATGCCGACTGGTCGAACACTTTCAGATTTTTTTCGATGACTTCTTGAAATGTCACCGTTGTGTACTTCTTTGCATCCTTGTGCTTCTTCGGATCTTTGTCATACACGCCATCGACATTGGATGCCTTCAGAATCACATCGCACTCCAACTCCAGCGCACGAAGTGCCGCTGCAGAATCAGTCGTAAAGTAAGGATTGCCTGTTCCTCCAGCTGAAATCACGATTCTACCCTTTTCCAGATGCCTCTCAGCTCGACGACGCAAATATGGTTCTGCAAGCTGCGGTACATCGATCGCGGAACACACGCGTGTATAGGCCCCCAGTTTCTCGATCGCTGACTGCAGTGCCACTGCGTTCATGATGGTTGCCAGCATTCCCATGGCGTCGCTCGCGGTGCGCTCAATCCCACTCTCGGTAGTATCACGGTAGCGCCAAATGTTTCCAGCACCGATGACGATCACTACTTCGATGCCTTCATTTTTCACATCGACGATTTCCTGTGCGATCGCATGCAATTTGTCGTAATCAAAACCAAAGCCCTCTGACAGGGCTTCGCCCGAAATCTTGAGGAGCACGCGGGAGTATTTCTTTTGTGGCATAGGTCGAAAGGAAGAGTAGCAGAGGTACGAGATGATGCAAAGGTGCTATCGCCTGAAGAGCTTCTGTACCCACGTTACTGCAGTCTTCCAATATCTGACGATCGTACCGACGGAAAGCGTCCCTTCTGCGAGCTCGCCCACTATTGGCACCAATACCGCCTGTCCACGGGCAGCATTGGAAAAGCCGTAGATCATCGCACCAAAAAGGAGGAGGAGTAGCACGGTGCCGATAACTGGAAGGAGTGCAGCAATGATCGTCATCAGAAACAGGATGATCCCCTGCCTCGCATGAAAACGAGCAAATGGTGAATCAGGCACGCCAAAGAAAACAGCAATAGAAAGAATCCATACGTAGCTAACTGCTGCCATGTCTTTATTTTTCTGAATGTCCTCGGGAGTAAATGTCTGCAGCATGTAGTGAAGAATACTACATACTACATACAACATACTACATACTTTGTTGGTACCCCCGGCAGGAATCGAACCTGCGGCCAAAAGGTTAGAAACCTTCTGCTCTATCCACTGAGCTACGGGGGCGTGATTGGAGGAATTCTATGATGGAAGGGAACAATCGCAGGAACTTTCATTGCTCGTACGCCTGCGGCGTACTCGACCCACTGAGCTACGGGGGCGAAAGTCTATTCACTGAAAGAACAATCGACCTCTGCATACTAGAGGTCTTCGATCTAGTATACAGCAATTTAGCGTCTGCGTCTTCTCGCAAATCCGATTCCCGCAGCAGCTCCAGATGCGAGGAAGATCACGAGACCCGGACCTGTCGGCGTTTTGGCAGGCGTCGGGATCTGTTCGAAGATCAGATCGTCTTTTCCAGGACCAATATCGACAGTACCGAGATCCCCAGTCAGATTCGGTGCACCAGCACGCTCAACCGTACAGACTGCCGAGCAGAGATCGCTATCAAGGTTGTTGCCATCGTCACACTCCTCGATGAAGTCATCAAAGATGCCATCTCCACAGCGCTGATAGGTACAGTTAGGTCGGCACCAAGAATTGGCAGCGTACGAATTTTGTTCTGTGCCGTCATCACACTGCTCGAAGCCAAAGTCGACAATCGCATCGCCACACTCAGGGAGCACACTCCACTGACAGTCATTCGTACAGTCATCATCATTATTCTGATTGTCGTCATCACACTGCTCATTCAGAGCTGACTGCACTATGCCATCTCCGCAGCGACCTGTCTCATCCTTACAGAGACGACTACATCCGTCGCTATTGCGTGTGTTTCCATCATCACACTCCTCACCAGCCTGAATAGTACCGTTACCACACGTAGAGATACGATCAATCTGACATGTCAGAGAACAGTTGGAACCAAGCGAACCATTGAGGCCGCCTGCGTCACACTGCTCGATACGCTGCACGATGCCATCACCGCAGTACGTTGCGTCTGAATAGTTAGGCGAAGGCGCTGGAGTAACTGGAGATGTAGCGACCGTGACAGTCGTTGTCACTGTTGTTGGACCCGTATAGGTCGGCACCGATGAGCTACGTGATGAAGAACTGGACGATGAGAAGCGAGTACTTGCGGAGCTAGAAGAAGTACGTGACGAACTGCTGGACCTACTGGATGAAGATCCACCGCCAGATGTACTAGAAGAAGATCCTCCACCTGAAGTACTGGAAGATGATCGGCTGGATGAAGAGCCACCACCTGAAGTACTGGAAGATGATCGGCTGGATGAAGAGCCAGCGCCAGATGTACTAGAGGAAGAGCCACCACCTGAAGTACTGGAAGATGATTGGCTGGATGTAGAACTGCCGCCAGATGTACTAGAAGAAGATCCTCCACCTGAAGTGCTCGAAGAGGACCTGCTAGATGAAGAACTGCCGCCAGGTGTGGAAGAGGAGCGACTGGAAGAACTGCTTCCCGGCGGAGTTACTGCAGGAACAGGTGCGGGCGGCGTAGGACCTGTGACACTGCTCGATGAGCTGCTTCCTGGTGGGACATCAGGGGGTGTTACAGGAGTAGGTGTCGGAGTTGGAGTCGGAGTTGGAGTCGGCGTGGGAGCAGGATCAGGTACTGGGGTAGGCGTGGGGGTAGGTGCCGGAGCAGTAGGATCACCATTACACTCAGGAATCTCACAGAGTAAGCAAACCGTTTCACCATTACATTCAATGCAGTAATAGTAGTCACAGCCGGTTGGTCGAGACCAACTGGAAGAAGAGCCGCCCGAGGGAGTCGGAGCAGGTGTGGGGGTCGGAGTAGGAGTAGTTGGTGCAGGAGCGGGCGCTGGTTCTGGAGTCGGAGCAGGTGTGGGGGTCGGAGTAGGAGTAGTTGGTGCAGGAGCGGGCGCTGGTTCTGGAGTGGGACTCGGAGTCGGCGTTGGAGAAGGCGAAGGAGTTGGCGCAGGAGATGGAGTGACAGAAGGAGACGGTGATGGACTGGGTGTAGGAGATGGAGTTGGGGTTGGAGCAGGCGGAGTAGCTCCTGGGTTACACGGAGTTGGACAATCAGCGCAACCGGCACTGGAAGAGGCACAAGCACCAACCTCACCCGTACAAGTAGTCCCATTATCTGAGCAACAACAACCAGCACCACCAGGATCATTGATGATAATTTCATCACCTGCACACGCAAGATTCACGTTGCCTCTAAATACACGTAAGTCTGTAAACGATCTCGACTGCAACGCAACCATTGACACAGTCAGTCCAAGGAGGACACCCAGTACCGCCCGTGATGCAGAGGATAGATCTCTCATGGGTTTGGAGGGTCTTCTCCATTCGTATTTGCAGTGATGCATTGCATCGTTGCCTCGTCACAACAAGGGGCGGCGGAGGCACTGCTTCTGGTACCAACACAAACACACACATCAAAACCAAGTTCGTCGATTTGGTGCTCACAAACATCACCGGAAGTGCTACACGTGTCACTACACGCCCCTCCGGTAAAATCCCCACATCCTCCACTGCCTCCAGTACCCCCCGTCGCTCCTGCTTGTGCAGAAAGGTTTGGCTGAACAGTCGGAATATTCGCGCCCTGGAAGAGCACAATACCGAGAATAAACCCAAGCAAAACACCAACGATTACTCTCCATGCCGAGTTGAAAGACGCGGAACGCTCTGACATTGGCAGATAGTGTAGCACGAAGGTGAATAGGTAGAGCAAATCTTTCTGTCGACAGAGTTTTTTCATTTTGTCTTCAGAGTATTACTTTGCATCAGACGCAACGATATGCGAGAATCAGTAACATATGACAACTCCTTCATCAAACAAGTGGAAACTCGCTGTTCCTCTTTTACTAACTATTGCTCTCGGGGCAGTGCTTTTCATGCAGTTCAACGGTATCACGAATCTGCAGGGTGATGTGCTTCCTGGAACTGGTACATCCAGTAGTAAAAATGCTTACACATGTGGAGGTAAAGGGCATGCTATGGAGTGTGCACTTGGCACTTGTCCAGATGGTCAGAGGTGCATAGCTGCTAACAACAATAACGGTGACCTTCTTTGTCAGTGCACCAAAGTCGAAGAACCAGTTTCTTGCTGCGAATATGGAAGTGGTGCTACAAAAGCGCGGACAAGAAGATGTCAGGTCGGAGCGAACTGTGCTTCTGGCCCGTTAGTTGGAAGGAAAATTGGAGATTCTTTCGGATCATTCAATGCGTGCGAAGCAGGATGCAACCCAAGCCCTCCGGATGCAGTATTCTGCTGCGAAAATAGTACTGGATTTTATTGCTCTAGTGAGTGCACAACTGGCAGGAAACGAGGAATCTTCCGTGACACTGTGCTCTGTGGTCTTGCATGTGGGACTCGTCCACCTCCATACGATGACTGGTGCAGCAAAGTGAACGAGTCTTCTGCAGCTGCGTGTAAAAAAGGAATGTGTATAGGGACTATTATCGATCCTACTAAACCTGATGATGTAAAGTGTGGAGTGACCAAAGATGATAAGAATCCTGCAAATTGCGAGTGTTCAGGCATAGGTGAGCAAACAGTCAGATGTTGCACGGACTCGAAAAATCCAGATGCGAAGGTTTGCACGACGAGCGCTTGTCCACCAGGATTCACGGAAGGTGCAACAGGAAAGTTTAAGAGCATCAATGAAGCATGGGACTGGTGCGCAACTAGTTGCAAAGGCGGAGTGAAGCCACACGAGAATGTATGCTGTAAAAAGGGTGATCTTCCCGCAAAGTGCACAACACTAAACGAGTGTTTATCGCATGACGGTCATAAGATTTTTAAGCGTGTTGCAGATGGATTGCTTTGTTCACAGAAATGCAATGACACATTCGTTGAACCGACAGTTGACGACACGCCGATCAAGACGAGATAGAGCTTACATTTTTCCATGCGAACTCCTCCCAAGCAGACTTCGGGTACTAACGTATGGCTTTACTGCCTGTTCGTTCTTGCCCTCTCCTTCTTCACCTACGTCTTCCACTATCAGTACCCAGCCAATCCTTTTTGGGATGAGCCGTATCACATTGCCTCTGCAGAAAAGTACTTGAGCGGTGTCTTCTTCATGGAGCAGCATCCGCCGCTTGGAAAGTTGCTCATTGCAGCAGGTGAGTATCTGGTCGATGGGAACGACGATGATCGTCGGTTCATCGTCAGTGACTACGCTACTAACATCCCCGAGGACTTCAACTTCGCTGGTCACCGCCTCTTCCCTACCCTTCTTGGTTGGCTGACGGCACCTGTTCTTTTCTGGATTTTCCTGCTCTTCACCAGAAACAGTGTGATGTCGGCGCTGCTGTCATTCCTGTACGTCTTCGATAATGCGCAGATCGTGCACAGTCGTGGTGCGATGGTGGACTCCCCTCTCACGTTCTTCGGATTTCTGACTCTCCTACTTCTGCTGCTGGTCATGAGGACAGACAAAAAAGATCTCCGCATGCTCGGGGTACTATCGCTCCTTGCTGGCCTCTCCTTCGGTGCCGTCATGACCACGAAGCTTGTCGGACTCGTATTCATCCTTGTGTTCGTGTGGGCACTCTGGTCACTGCGCGCGTCTGCTCCACGAATGCTCACGTTCGTGCTCTGCTCACTGGTTGGATTCGTGTTCGTCTTCGTGAGCGTGTGGCATACACACTTCTCCCTTGGGAAAGCAGTGCAACCCACACTCAGCAACGAAGGGTACTACCAATCCTCTGAAGCCGGCAAAGCACACATACAAGCTGGCACATCTGGATCATGGTCTGCCTTTCCTACGATGCTCCTGGATGCGATGGGGTACGTGTCGCACTACAACAAAGGAGTGCCACGCCTGGATCTCTGCAAAGAAAATGAAAACGGTAGCCCCTCTTTCTTCTGGCCGATTGGCGCAAAGACCATCAACTACCGATGGGCAACAGACGGTAGCGGATTCACCAGGTATCTATACCTCGTCCCGAATCCAATAGGATGGATGCTCGGATTTGCTGCCGTCCTTCTCTCGAGCGCCTTTCTCCTGAGCTCCTGGCTACTTGGTTCCAAGATCAATCTAGTCCATAAAAACGAAATGCTGATGCTACTCGCACTGTACTGGGGATACATGATCGCCGTCAGTCAGCTTGGCAGAGTGATGTACCTGTACCACTATTTCATTCCGCTTAACCTGAGCTTCCTCCTCGTCGGGTTGGTTCTCCTCAATATCATGAAGATTGGTAAGCACACAGTCACAGAGAACTCACGCGTGACACTGACAGTCATTCTCTGTTTCGCAGTCTTCTTCTCGTACCAACTGTATCGACCACTTTCGTACTATCAACCTATCTCAGACGAGCAGGTTGAGGATCGAGCACTCCTCCCACTCTGGGAACTCAGGTGTGCCTCCTGCAAGAGGACGAACAGTATCGTAGTTCCAAAGAGCTAGTACTCTCACTCGCTTCTTTGTACACTGAGGTCATATGCAATCACTGCGCTTCACCAAAATAGTGGCGACGATGGGTCCTTCGACACAGAGTGTTGAGGACATCGAGGCACTCGCAAAAAGAGGGATCGCCGTCTGTCGGCTGAACTTTTCGCACGGCACGCATGAGAAGCACGCAGAAGTAATTAGGAACATCTGTGAGGTACGAAAGAAAGGCTATCCACTTGCTATCATGTTGGACACGAAAGGACCTGAGGTACGCACAGGAGATGTGTTAGAACCATTCGAAATCGCCAAGGGTGAGACTGTGATTTTCGCTCACAAGGCTCCGAAGAATGCTAAAGAGAAAGTGATCGCGGTCGACTATCCATCGTTTGCGAAAGATGTGAAGCACGCACGTTGCATCTTCGTCGATAACGGGGTCCTGGAGTTCGAAGTCATCAAAATCACAGGGGACATAGTCTTTGCCAAAGCAAAAAACGAGGGTCAGATTGGCTCCCGCAGACACATCAATCTGCCCGGGGCAAATGTGAGCCTTCCTCCGTTTACCGCACGCGACTGGAGTGACATCCGGTTCGGAATCGAGAATGGTGTGGATTTCATCGCCAATTCGTTCGTTCGTAAAGAGGAAGACATCGCGAAGCTACGCGCATTTTTGGTGAAGCACGGCAGCACTGCTGAGATTATCGCCAAGATCGAAACACCGCAGGCAGTGGAGGATATCGATCGCATCATTGCATCATCCGACGGCATCATGGTGGCTCGTGGGGACCTGGGAGCTGAAGTTCCTTTCGAAGATGTGCCCTCGATCGAAGAAGATATCGTACGTAAGTGCAGACTGGCCGGAAAACCTGTCATCGTTGCGACACACATGCTAGAAAGCATGATTTTGTCGCCTATTCCAACACGTGCTGAGGTGACAGACGTTGCTTTCGCGTCGTTTCTGCAAGCGGATTCGACCATGCTCTCTGGCGAGACCGCAAGCGGACGTCATCCTAAAAAGTCTGTGGAAGTCATGGACCTTGTTCTCAGAAAGAATGAGAAGAAATCACTCGATTCTTCCTCGTTGCTCTCAGAAATCGTGCGTGTGTCTGCCTCTGAGCCACACCGAATGCAGGCGTACGCAGCCTGTGTGCTGGCCGACAGCATGAAGGCCGATGCGCTCCTGGTCATGAGTCGTAGTGGACGAACAGCCAGAGCTGTCAGTGCATGCCGTCCGTCGGTACCTATCCATGCGTTTACCGAGACCGAGCAGGCACAACGAAGAATGCTTCTCCTCTGGGGTGTCACTCCGCACATTCGCATACTCTCTGATGACCCAAATAAAACCGTGCAGGCTGCAATCGACCTTATGCAGAAGGAAAAGATACTCAAGAAGGGTCAGCGTGTCGTCGTTGTGTCCGATATTCGGTCAACGAAAAATAGAATCATGACGATTCAGATTCGGGAGATTGACTAGGTTTATTGCAAGGTTGCCTGACGTGCGACTCCAACTGATGTTGGCTCAGCAACTTCGATGTATTTAGGTCTCTTCGGAGTAACCATGGATTGAATCAAGCGGTCGTCTCTCATCGACTCGAGTGATTGTGCTTTCGCGAGTTCCATGTTGAGTAACTCCTGCTCAAGAAGGAGTTGGTTACGCCCAAACTCTAGGGCTCGAAGATTGTAGCCCTTCGTCGCGTTCACGTTGTGATGGAAGAGAATCAGGAGCGCGAGACCGATAATGAGTGCGCCGATCACAACCAGAAGCAGCATCGTGCTGCTCTGCACCATGCGCTGCAAAGAAGCGCGTCGAGGAGTCTCGCTCGATCCTGTTCCTATGAGCTGCAAAAGTAGCGTGCGCATACTAGTTCGAGATTTTACAGCATCCTACGTCTGAGTGCACGAAATTTTGCAGATCTGGATCTTGGATTGTCTCGAATTTCCTTGTCAGAAGGAACTATTGGTTTCTTTGTGATAGTTTCGTAGTCGGCTTCACGTGTTATCTGACCAGTCAGCTCATCCTTTGTCGGTAGTGTCAGAGATCGAAAGGCTTGCTTTACGATGCGATCCTCAAGCGAATGAAAGCTGATGATGCCCAGTCGTCCGCCGGGCGCGAGAAGGTGTGGGGTTGCTTCCACAAACTGTGCGAGCATCTCACGCTCTCTGTTCACTGCCATTCTGAGTGCCTGATACACCTGAGGCAGAACGCGTGGTGCTTTGTAGCCGTAGGCGGATTCCACTGCAGCATTCAAATCCAGCGAACGCTCAAGCGGCTTCTCTTTTTCTATCTTACGAATGCATCGAACCAGGATGTCCGGGCGGCTTAACTCCCCTTCTTCTCGAAAGAGTCGCATCAGCCCATCGTCAGAGTAGTGCTTGATGATCTTCGCAGCTGTCATGACCTGTGAGGGGTCAAGACGCATATCCAGCGGCGCATCAGCACGAAACGTGAATCCCCTCTCTGGGTCATCTAGATGTACTGAGGAAATGCCGAGATCTGCGAGGATGACATCGAACTGAGTTTCTGAATCAGGTAGGCATCTGGGAATGTTGCCAAAATTTGCGTGGACGAGCGTCACATTTTTCTTCCGCAAATGCGGCTCTGCCAGTGCGATATTTCGCTCGTCAGCATCCAGAGCCACCAAGACCCCCTTGGGTCCTGCGCGCTTCAGGAGTGCGCTCGCATGACCACCTAGTCCCAGCGTCGCATCCAAAATACGATCACCGGGACGAGGATTCAGTACTTCCAGTACAGAATCGAGCAATACTGGAGTGTGTAAGGTGTTCACAGTTTCTTGAGTGAAAGATAGATCTGATGCAGTGTATTCGTGTGTGCTGGAAGAGCGAAGCGTGTATTCGACTCTAAGGCAGCGGCCCTCCCAACTTGTTCTCGAAGAGATGAGTCAGTAAGGACATTCTCAATCACATCAGCGAGTGCAGACGGGTCGTGGATGGAAAAAAGAAACCCGGTCTCTTGGTGCCGAATGAGCGTACGTAGTCCAGGGACATCGGCAGCGATCGTGCACTTGCCCATCATCATCGATTGCGCAGCGATGAGTCCGAATCCCTCTAGTCTAGATGGCACAAGCACACACGTGGCCTCGGCGAGCTCTCGTTCCATTTGAGCATCATCCAGAAATCCAAGAAGAGAAACTGCGTGCGAAGCTCCTAGTTCTGAGAGAAGCCGGTGCAACTCTTCACCCAGTAAGTTAGATCCTATGAGTCGGAGTCTCGCTGTAGGCCTTCGCTGTAGTAGCGAAGCAAATCCCACGAGCATTTCTTGTGTCGCTTTTCTCTTTTCCAACCGACCGACGGAGACGATTGTGTCCGTCTTCTCCGTAGTAGATGTGGAAGTGGAAACTGTGACAGCATTTTCTAGTATCGTGATGCGATCTCCAGGAACGTGATAATCTCCTATCAATGCATCACGCGTATCGGCAGAAACAACTAGCACAAGACTCGCAATATGATAGGTACGCCTCTCAAGCCACGACATCAGCCATTTTAGAACTCGCTTGATCGGCTGATCGTAAAAGACATGCCGTACCTCCTGCATGTATGTGTGATGCGCAGTCACGACGACTGGTGTGGTGAGAGCACGAAGAAGAAACACCCCCCCCGAACCTGCATGCACATGGACGATGTCAGGTTTGAGACGCTGAACGATTCCGGGAAGTGAAAAAAGTAGGTATAAAGAAAATATTGGACAGCCGAAAGGTCGTTTGAAACGCTGACGAATGAAAGAAGGAACAGGTACGTCGCTTGTAGGACCAGCAGATAGCACCTGCACTTCCAGATCGGAATGCGTACGGCGGAGTTGCTCCACTGACTGACGCATGCAGGCACCCATTCCGCCAATGGACGGACGATCATCGTACGAAACAACAAGAAGGCGCATCAGCACGAGTGTACACGCATTTCAGCGCTTCTGCATGCCGATTGTAAGGGTATTGACCAAGCAGATTATAAGTATATAATAGTTAACTTGTTTTTCTACCACCCCCTGATTCGGCTTGGTGTTGCGACTTTTGTGTTGGTTGCCCTGATACAGCCAACAAGCGCGTTGGCATGGTCATTTGGAAGTGTTCTGCCATCCGAGGAAGCTGAAACTCCGATCGCAGAGTGGACGGCGAAAGAAGGAGATGCGTTCATCGTGGATACGAAAACGAATATGGGGTATCTCGTACACCCTGACCGCGGATACACCTCGTTCCCTGTTGTAACAGGACAGAGGCGAGCTGTTCGGTACATCGGTCGAACGTACAATGCGACAACCCCAGTGCGCTCGTGGTCGAGTGGCGACATCCATGTAAAACGTGACTTCACGACCTTTGGATCAAGAGGAATTTTTATTCGGCTGTTTCATGAGGGCGAGAAAACTCCGTATGGCATTCACTCACACAAGTATGTCGATGTCATGATGGCTCGAGATGATCGATTCGGCAGCATGGGTTGCGTCATTGTAACGGAAGAAATTTTGGACATCATTCTGGATACATACGCAAAGAATGCAGATACACTCGCAGTCGTGACGGAGTACGGACTCACCGACGCAAAGGTGAACTTCGAAGTCCTGAAGGAAATTGCTAATCGTTCTTCTATCCCACAAGGTTAACCTTCTTTACATATGGCTAGAAAACCACGCAGAGGCACACTAAGTGATGCGCAGGAAGAATTCATTGTCGACCTAGGAGTAAGTAAAGCTGAATGTGCAAGAATTATCGGTCATGCCGTCGAAAAAATTAGCCAACTTTCACGCGCTCAGGCGTATCTTGTCATTCGAACGAGAATTGAGGATATCGTTAGAAAATTCCCTCCAGGATCGAAAGTAGAACTCGATGTTAGAATCACCCAAGGAACAAATGAGGGCCCCCCAGCCTTCCTCCGGACAGGCAATACAACATTGGAGGACTATGAGATTACTACTGCAGATGCTGGTCTGTACTTAAATGCTGTCATCAAAGTTCACGAACTACATAGAACGATAAAACGAACTTTGGTTGATCTGTTGCAAGCCAAGCCAGTACTGGTCAGCTCTCCCACAGATGCCGACGAGCAGGCAAATAAGACGCTGGCTGACTACAATAATCTTCAGGAGCTTTTTCAGAAGTTTGGTCCTAGATTCTACAAAACTTGGGAAGAAATGCTTCATAGTTGCCAACTACCGATCAAGGCAACCGACACCACTCTCACTCCTCAGCTAAAACGAGTACTTGTCTCATCGATACTTTCATATTTTCAGCAACGTCCGTTCGATCCAGAGCTAATAACCGACGATGAGATTCGAGACGCAATTAGGCAAGTGGCGGGAGTTGTACTCTGGGGTTAGATCCAAGGTACGGGGAAATGTCCGGTAGCTGGCTCTGTACACTGAACCATTCAGGCCGCCATAGTTGAATACATGGCAGAGAGGGGGGGAACGACTACGCCTCGCTCAGCACTTCGTGCTTCGCGAGGTCTTCGTCGTTTAAAATTCTTTTTTTCAAAATAGTTCGTCCTGATCCTGTCTTAAAGTATTTCTCAAGCCCACGAGCGCTCTTTTCTTTGGGAAACGAAATACACGCAACGAGCTCAAATGGTTTGTATGATTTCGTAGAAATGCATCGGCCTTCATTATGTTCCTTCAAGCGACGATCAATATCTGAAGTAGATCCAACGTACAGCATTGATTGATGAACGCTACGAAGGATATAGACATGATACATAATTGAAAGGGGGCCGGCCTGCCAGCCGAAGATCCACCGAAGCTGCCGCGAAGCGGTACGAAGGTGGACGCAGGCTGGCGGAGAGGGAGGGATTCGAACCCTCGAGGCTTTTAAGGGCCTGCCACGTTAGCAGTGTGGTGCCTTCGACCTCTCGGCCACCTCTCCGTGCCGATGAGAATACCATGCATATTGGTGTTTGCGAAAGAAACGCTCGAGGCAAGCCTCTCGGCCACCTCTCCGTACGACTATTGTAGAGGATGCAGCACCATTTCGCATCCCGTAATTTGTTAGTCAGACATAGAACTACACCCCCGCGGCTTTCAAGTACGTCTCGATAAAATTCTTACACTCCACGTCATCTTGCGTCGTCGTGCCGTGACCACAGCCATCCTGCACAGGGTCCGGGCGTCCGCAAAGCGTTCCATGACAGTGGTAAAACTCGCACTTATCGGGACCTGAAAGATGAATGTTCGTGGGAAATGCCCGCTTCCTTGCTTGGTTTTCTTTTTCAATTTGGGCAAGACGCGCTGCAATCTTTGCTTGGACAGCACTCAATTCCTGCTCCAGCTCCACCTTCTCTACCTGCCTCCGCTGCAGAAGGCCACGGTAGTAGTCGAGCGAAAACTCGATCGAGATTTTGCGCTCCGCTCGCTTCGCATTCATCGCTCCTTCATACTGTGACTTTGCACTCTCGGGCGGAATGTAGGTATCAACATCGCGCAGGTCGCGCTCCAGCGGATCCATTCTGTCATCAATGTTCTCGATACTGTCTTGGATAGCCTGGATCTCTGCGGGCAGCGCGGCAGCTCTCCTGCGTAGAACGAATAGCTCGGTATCCCAATTCGGATCAATCAGTCTGCAGTTGAGGAGTGACGTGGGTGTCGTGCCCCCTTCCTCACTTTCCCAGAAGGGATCCGTGATCGACTCTGCTCCAGTCGGCGGGTTACATGCCTTTTCCCGTGCATCCAGAGCTGCTAGAGCCGCCTGGAGAGCATTACGAAGAATCTGCGTATTCTTTGTAAACTTGTCCCTCATTACTCCGATGGATGCATCGTAGACATCAAAACATACTTTCGAATCGGACTCCTCGTACGGAACATCGGGCTTCGGTGGATTTGCTGCGCGACACTGTTCGAGAGCACTCTTCGCATTCTTGTATGTGCTATATGCTTGGTCACGCTTCGCAAAGTACGTCTGGAATTCAGCATACGGAGCACTATCGGGTGGGGAAGGAATATCATTAAAACCGTTTACTGCAACGTCGCGTGCTTTCTGTAGGTCTTCACATGGGTCCTTAGGATTTGCGTTTAAGCATCGGCTGAGTGCTTCGTCTGCAGTAGCCTGCTCACCCGCGTAGACCTCCACGCTTGCATTCACTCCCGTGTCGTACTGTGCCTGTAGCTCGGCGCGAGCATCTGCGATATCCGGACAGGCAATTTTCCCGGCATCAAAACTCTGTAGAAACAGAATAGCGCCTGCAACAACTGCGGCTGCGGCTATCAGTGCGGAAGTACGGGCATTCATAGGATAGACAGTACGCTACCCCTTTCCTAAATCTCTGTCCATTAGTAAGAAAACTGACCTTAGAAAGAAGTAAGCCCCAGCCGAATGTCGTGCGAGGATCTGAGTCGATAAAAGAGGACCTTGCAACACTCGAAGACCAAGAATGTGACCAGCGTCCAGAGGGTGATCGTAAGCCACTGCGAGAATGGCAGGAACGTGAGATGCATGACCGCGGCAAATGGCGATGCAAGCAGTGCGGCATGCAGCCCGACGGAGAAGAGAATGGAAACTATCAGCCAGGGATTAGCGAACGGATGCTCCAGAAGCGAGAAGCGTCTGGTGCGTACCGAGTACGCGAGACAGAACTGGAACAAGATCAGTGCAGTGAGTGCAACTGTGCGAGCAGTGGTCAGATCGGCGTGAGCGTGCAGCGCTGAAATAAATAGCACAAGACAGAGAACAGCGTTGAATGCTCCTGCAAGAAGAAGGAGCGACCACTCGCCCGTGAAAATTCCAGACGAGCTGCTTCGCGGCTTTCTCTTCATCAGATGCGGACTCCCCGGCTCCATCGCTAGAGCGAGTGCTGGGAGACTGTCGGTCACCAAATTGACCCACAGAATATGCAAAGGTAAAAGCGGAAGCGGAAGAAGGAGCAGCATCGAACATGCAACCGTGAGCACTTCGCCGACATTACTCCTCATGAGAAACAGAATGAACCGACGGATATTATCGTAGATACGTCTCCCCTCCTCCACCGCAGAAACAATCGTGGCGTAGTTGTCGTCGGTGAGCACAATCGACGATGACTCCCTGGCTGTATCGGTTCCCACTTTGCCCATAGCAACGCCCACATGTGCCTGACGAAGTGCTGGTGCGTCATTCACGCCATCTCCTGTCATAGCAGCGATGTGACCGTTCTTCTGCAAAAGCGAAAGAATGCGAACCTTGTGCTCAGGTCTGACGCGCGCAAACACCGATACGGTCTCAAGTTTCTGTGTGAGCTCCGCATCCGACAGACGGTCGAGATCAGCGCCGGTAAGGACGCCATCGGAAGTGAGACCCACACGATCCGCAATCGAGTATGCAGTCGCAGGATGATCGCCGGTAATCATAAACGTGCGGATGCCAGCGCTCTCAGCTTTCTCGATCGCCACGCGCACCTCTGCACGTGGAGGATCCATCATCGCGATAAGACCGAGGAGTCGCATACCCGAACCCGTGTCTGCTGCAACCCCCAGTACGCGCAGTCCCTCAGACGTATAGTTTGCATTCGTTTCTGTGATGAGCGGATCACTGCTCTTTGCAACTCGCATCATCACTTCCACAGCTCCTTTTGCGTATCGTACTTTGACACCGTTGGCTGTATGCACCGTCACCATGTACTTCTCTTCCGAGGTGAAGGGAACTTCCTCCTCATCGATCGCGATTCTGGAAATCCCTCGATCGCCTGCGGCTCTGAGCAATGCGATCTCTGTTGGATCGCCGATATCAGGCAGCTCCGCTCTCGAGCACGACGCCGCAGCCTGCAGCAGCTCTTCTTCTGTCACACCTGGTATCGTCCAGACATTTGTCGCGGTCATCCGGTTCTCGGTCATTGTCCCTGTTTTATCTGCGGCGATGACAGTCACTGATCCAAGCGTCTCAACAGCGTCCAGTTTACGAACGAGAGCATTTCTCTTCGACATGCGTGTGACACCAATGGCGAGACAAATAGTGACGACAGCAGGTAAACCCTCGGGTACTGCTGCGACTGCCAAGCTGATCGCGACGAAAAACATCTCGATCGGATCGCGATTCAGAAGTAAGCCAACGATGAAAATAAACACGGAGAGCCCAAGCACAACAAGTCCAATGCGATGTCCGACAATGCGCAGGTCTCGCTGAAGCGGTGTCTCTGGGGATTCAGACTGCATCACCATCGAAGTAATGTGGCCGATCTGTGTCTTCAGTCCCGTCTCAGACACCACTGCTTCTCCAAAGCCACGCGTCACAAGTGTGCCTGCGTACACCATGCTTGGAAGAAATGAACGATCGGAAGTACTGACTCTCTCTTCTGCTTTCTTCGACACCGGAACGGACTCACCCGTGAGACTGGATTCATCTATGTCCAGCGACGACGCAACGGTCAGTACAGCATCAGCACTGATGCGATCACCGGCCTCGAGCTGTACCAGATCTCCGGGTACCAGTTCACGCGCAGCAATCATCGAGACTGTACCGTTACGTCTCACTCTTGCTTCGGGACCAGATAGTTTCCTGAGGCTCGCGATGGCGTTGCCGGCACGCCACTCTTGAGCAAAGCCAAACGCGGCATTCAGAATGACGATCGCCAGAATAATGAACGCATTCAGTGTTTCGTTCCCCTCCGTGTGGCTCGTGAGATACGGCATCGCGAGCGACACAACCACTGCCCCGAGAAGGATCATCACCATCGTGCTTTTAAACTGGGAGAGAAAAAGTGCGAGGAGAGACGGCTTCTTCATCGGAATCTCATTCCAGCCATGTTGCGTACGTGCAGCCAACACCTCGGCATCATGTAATCCATCAGGCGATGTTCCGAGTGAAGTCAAGATGTGACTACGAGACAGATCTGTCATATACGAGTAGAGTACAGCAGCATGAAAAAGCGTGCGACTACTATCACTCTCCTCCTCAGTACGTTTCCGACCAAGCGTTCAGCGGAAAAAGTTGCGCGTGCGCTACTGCAAAAAAGGCTGATCGCCTGTGGTGTTCTCGTCCCAAAGTGCAGTTCTCTTTTCATGTGGGAAGGGAAAATCAAGAAGACACGTGAGGTGCTACTCCTCTGCAAAACATCGGTCTCCACTGCACTACAAGCCAGGCAGGTAATCGAATCGATCCATCCGTACGACTGTCCGTACGTCGCAGAGTGGAATGCAGAAGCAACAACTAGTTATTTGGAGTGGATGACACAGGTACAGAAACAGAATTAATACTACCTATCAATTGCTAAGCGAAAGACAGGCTGCGATAGTAAGTATCTTATTTTTTCTCACATACTTATGAACATAAATCGACTCACACGTTTAGTCGCTGTGCTGTTTGTAGTATCTATCGTAGGTACTCCACTTGCGCATGCTGATGTCACTGGCACTCTGTTGCCCACAAGTGATGGAACCTACGCTCAGTGGACGCCAAGTGCCGGCGCCACACATTACACACTGGTGGATGAATCAACTTGTAATGGAACGACAGACTACAACAGAGAAACGACAATCGGAGAACGCGATTCGTATGGCGTTGACCTCAGTGGGGTTTCCGATGGCTCCAAAATTACACAGATCAGCATCACTCCATGTGCTTCCAAAAACAGTGGTGGTGGCTCGAACTCGACTATGAATGTCTTCTACCGCTTTACGGGAGTAAATAGTGCGGACGCAGGAAGCTATTCCGTTTCCGGAACAACACCCGTTGCGCTTGCTACAACGAACTTCAGCAGCCTTTCGCACATCAAGTTAGCAGCTAGCACCCTCCAGATCGGTGCTGTGCTCTCCGCTGGTACGAAAGGTGTTCGTCTTAGCCGACTCGCGGCCGTTGTCACATTCACGCCACTTGTTGCTCCAACGAGTTTAATTGCATCCAATGTCAGCACCAATATTGCTCTTAATTGGACGGACAACACAACAGTTGAAGACGGCTTCAAGATTGAGCGAAGTACGGATGGAGGAGCTTTTTCCGAAATCACCACTGTCGGTGCAAACGTTGTCACGTACACAGATACGACCGTGACAGCAAACCACAGTTATACATATCAAGTGCGTGCCTATAACACAGGTGCGAACTCAGCGTACACAAACACAGCTACAGCAAATACGGTCCCAGCAGCTCCCACAAGCTTGTCAGCGACTATTGCAGGTTCTGACATTGCCCTCGCCTGGACTGATAACGCGATTGTCGAAGACGGCTTCAAAATCGAGAGAAGCACTGATAGTGCTGCCTATGCCGAAATCGCGACTGTTGGCGTAAACGTTACAAACTATACTGACAACACAGTGACAGCAAACCATATCTACTCGTACAGAGTACGAGCATATAACGCAGCTGGAAACTCTGCGTACGCCTTCTCTTCTTCAGTGCACACCTACACGCTTCCAGCAGATCCCACGTCTCTCTCGGCAACTGCTTCAGGAGCAACCAAAATCGCTCTAAACTGGATCGACAACGCAACCAATGAAACACTCTATAAACTTGAGAGAAAGATTGGCGCTGGTTCCTTCAGTCAGATCAAAACCTTCGTACCGAATACGATGTTCTACCTCGATACCGGAACTGGAGGAATAATGTACACATACCGCGTTCGTGCATTCAACCCAGCTGGTGACTCTGGCTACAGCAACGAAGCGAGCGTGACACTGCCGTAACATACTCTAGATACGTAAAAACGAGGGGCATGTGCCTCTCGTTTTTTTATGGATCCAGGGTGAGCAGGAACAATCTTTGCCCTGTGAGCAGTCCAATCTTTCATGCTATCCTGTAGTTGTGGAAGGGTGGCCGAGTGGTCGATGGCGACAGTCTTGAAAACTGTTAACCCCTTACGGGGTTCGAGGGTTCGAATCCCTCCCCTTCCGCCACGAATCAGGCACTGCCCTCCTTCGGCGATCTCCCGATCCTCCGATCAACATGCCAACTCCTCTTGCAACACTACTCGCCGCACGCGTTACCTCCGGCCACGGCCAGGGGAAGAAAATTGGAGTACCGACGATCAATATCGATCCAGCTCTACTTCCAAACTCTCTCCCGCAGGGCATCTACGCCTGCAGAGTGACGTTTAATGCGACGACGTTCGATGGTGCGATGCATTATGGACCGAGACCAGTGTTCGATGATCCAAGTGTCTCGTGTGAAATCCATATTCTGGATCATGAGATTCAGGTTCCTCCCTCAACGCTTGATCTCACGATCTTTGACAAGGTTCGCGATGTCCAGCTCTTCCCGAGTGTCCAAGCGATGACCGATGAAATCGCTCGAGATATCACGAAAATCCGTGCTATCCTGCACCCCTCATGAAAGCACTTCTCAAGCGTCTGTTTCCAGACAATCATCCGCTCAGGATTGCGGCACATCGGCTGAAAAACCAGCTCATCGCTCTTTCTTATGGCTACCCCGCGAAGAAGCTGATTGTGATCGGCGTCACAGGTTCCGATGGCAAAACGACGACCGTGGGGATGATCGGACATATTCTACGACCGAGTGGGAAAAAAGTTGCAATGGTATCCACTGCATATTTCGATATCGATGGAGTAGTGGAACCTAATCCAACACAGAAAACATCAGTCGATGCTGGCACTCTGCAGCGTTTTCTCAAACGAGTAGTGGCATCTGGCTGTACGCACGCAGTGATCGAAGCGTCGTCCCATGGATTAGTACAGGGAAGACTGGCAGGCATCCGACCGAGCGTTGCTGTGATTACCAATCTCTCCATGGAGCATCTGGATTACCACGGCACGATGGAAGAGTACATGCTGGCAAAAGCACTCCTTTTTCGTGCACTCACAGCCGATGGAACGAAAGTACTGAACGCCGATGACAGAACGTATCATGCCTATTCAGGCATTCCTTCTGCGAAGACAATCAGTTATGGAATGCGGGAAACAGCTGATGTTCATGCATCGAGTATTGTCTCGGGGCCAAGTTCGGTGACAGCGAATCTCGGAACAAAGAACAATGAACGTGCCTCGCTTTCACTGAGAATTCCAGGAAGTTTCAATATCGAGAATGCACTTGCAGCAATAGCGTCAACGTCTGTGTTTGGCGTCACACTCAACGAAGCTACTCAGGCACTCGCGTCGTTTACGGGGGTAGCAGGGCGCATTGAGCCAATTGTTGAAGGTCAATCATTTGCGGTCTACATCGATTTCACTGTGACACCGCGTGCGTATGAACAGACACTGCTGACCATCCGCGAAAGCATGAAAGGATCAGGGAAATTGCTTGTGCTCGCCGGCAGCTGCGGAGACAGAATGCGTGAGAAGCGTCCGCTCGTTGGCGAAATCTGTACACGACTGGCCGACATCACCATCGTCACCAATGAAGATCCGTATACCGAAGATCCGGAAAAGATCATTGATGAAGTGCTCTCAGGCGTCCCTGCATCCGTACCCATCGTTCGTTCGTTCGAGGAGTGCAAGACAAAAACTGATCTCGGACACGTGTGCCTGCGGCTGAGTGACCGCATGAATGCTATTGATGCGATGCTAGCTCTTGCGAAGCCTGGTGACGCCCTTCTCTTCGCTGGCAAAGGATCTGATGTCACGATGATGACCAAGACGGGTCAAATCCCATGGAACGAACGTGAGATTCTTCGTGAGAAACTAGCGCGCTCTTAGGCTTTCCTTCTTGACCAGAGAAATACAGCAACACCGAGAAGTAAAATGGGTAGCGTCAGGAGCTGACCTCGGCTCAGAATCACGCCTGCAAGCTCAGTTCCGGCGTACGATTGCTCCCGGAAGTACTCAAGACAAAACCGAAGGAGCCCATACAGAAGCAGAAAAGTGGCGGTCGTGCCGCCTGGTTTCTCTGTCTTGGCAGTCATGCGAAGGTGACCGAAACACACCAACGCGATGAAGAGATCCTTCAAAGTTGCGTAGATCTGTGTTGGATGACGGAGCCCTTCTGCATGCGGAAAGCTCATGGCCCAGGGTACGGAAGTCACGGTACCGAATAGCTCGCCATTAATCAGATTCCCGATACGACCAAGCATCAGTCCGAGTGCGATTGGTACGACCAAGACATCGGTTAGGCTGAGTAGAGAGACCTTGTTTCTACGACAAAAAAGTAAGAGTGCAATCGTCACACCAATAAAGCCACCATGCGAAGACATCCCACCTTCCCACGCTGCAAGAATCCGAAGTGGTTCTGATAGGTACGAGGCATCCCCATAAAAAAGAACGAACCCCAACCGGCCTCCAAGAACTACGCCAAGGACAATCCACACAAAAAGTTTATCGATTTGCTGCTTGCTCAGAAGCAATGACCGATACGGAAGCAGGCGCCTCAGAAGAAACAGCCCGAGTAAAAATGCTATCGCATACATGACCCCGTACCAATGCACAGACAAGGGTCCGATAGACAGCAGCACCTCTCGTGAAGGGAATAAATCAAGCATAGATAATTGATACTACATACCACATACTACATACCACATACCCTATGCGCATCCTCGGAATAGAATCATCGTGCGATGAAACGTCGGCTGCAGTCGTCGAGGGGGTGTCAAAGGTTCTGTCCTGCGTCATAGCGAGTTCCCGAAAGGACTTTGAGCTTGTCGGGGGCGTCATCCCCGAGGAAGCAGCAAGAAGGCAGCAGGAAACAATCCTTCCTACAATTGAAAAAGCTCTCCGCGATGCGGGTATGACACTCGATCAGGTTGATGCAATTGCAGTCACGCATGGCCCGGGATTACTTGGCTCCTTACTCGTTGGAACGATGACGGCACGTGCGCTCGCACACCTCGCTCGGAAACCGTTGATTCCTGTCCATCACATCGCAGGCCACTTGGCCTCTACCTGGCTCGACCAAGAAGATGAGCCGACATTTCCAATTCTCACACTCTCCGTGTCAGGTGGGCACACTGAACTTCGGTATCGTACGAGTGTCACTGAACATATGCTCGTCGCAACGACGCTGGATGATGCTGCGGGAGAGGCTTTTGACAAAGGAGCACAGATGCTTGGACTACCCTATCCAGGCGGACCGGCACTCGCGAAGCTGGCTCTGTCAGGCGACCCTCTCTTCCATGACTTCCCCGTTCCTGCAGGTGATCAATTTAGCTTCTCGGGCCTGAAGACTTCGCTCAAATACTGGCTGCGTGATCATCCTGGTGACACTTCGGTGTATGCATCCATTGCAGCGAGCTACGAACGCGCGATCACTGAGCAACTCGTGCGTCGCACTGAAAGTACATTGGCAAAATTCCCTGATACAAAAGAGCTACACATCGTCGGCGGCGTCAGTGCAAATCTCGCGCTTCGAAAGTCCGCAGCATCTCTGTGTGAGCGAGAGAGTCTGAAGCTACGAGTACCCACCACACTTCGTTACTGCACTGATAACGCGGCCATGATTGCAGCTGCAGCCGCACTAGAGCTACGTAGCGGAAAACATCAAACGAAACACGACTGGAAAACGAGTGCGCAGTTACCACTCTAGAAAGGAAGTGCGCCGAGAGCCGGGAGCAGTGCGCCTAGCAGAATCGCGGCGACGCCAACAATCGCAATGAAGCGAACGAAAGAATTGTTTTTCATGAAGAAACGGAAATAGTGGTAGTGATTGTACTAGCTTTTCCATCAGCTGTCGTTGCCGTTGCACGAACCGTGTACTCACCAGCTTCGGTGAAGACATGGACTGGGCTTGCTTGATCACTCTCGGAGCCGTCACCGAAGTTCCACTTCCAGGAAGTAAAATCCCCTGTTGAGCACGAGGTATCAAACTTGACCCCTAGAGGAGCAGCACCCTTCGTTCTACTCGGCAGCACACACGCGTCGACAAGAGACGCACGCACCACAAGTGTTTGCTTGCCGGTATACGAGTTTCCATTGATCGTTCGCACAGTCAGCTCGATCACATAGGTCCCCGGCTTCTCATACCGATAGTCAGTTCTGGCACCAGTGAAACGTGCTGCTACTGAGGCTTGATCGCCAAATTTCCACTCGAAACCAGTAACCTGCTCTCCGGACGGAACGAATGTATCGGATGCATCAAAAGAAACGCTGGCTGGTGCCGTGGGCGCGACAGGAGTCATGGTAAAGACGACGGACGATGCAGGGGATTTAGCCTGAATCACGATGGGTTTGCGGAAGACGCGACCGTCTGGATCAACGCCAATAAGATCGATGGTGTAGCGACCTTCGTCTCGATACACAGCACGCAGCGACTTGCCTGTGACAGTAAAGTCAGATGCATTCGGAACATCCCACGAGAACGTAATGAACGTCTGGAGTGTGTTCGGGGTCAGATCTACTGTGAGGGGCACTGGACCTTCGATCTCAAAATTCTTCACTGGGGGTGATCCCTGCAATGTAAGATCGCGAATCTCGAGAGGTTCTGTCACTCGGACGAGCTTTGTCAGCTTCGCAATGGTACCACTGGCCGACCGAACGGTAGCCGAGACTGTAAAGTTGCCAATCGCAGCAAACTGGTGCGCGACTCTGAGGCCCTCTGCAGTTTTTTGGTCACCAAAGTCCCAGGATGCCGATGCTACTTTTTCGTCAGTTTTAATCGAAAAAAGAACAGGAAATGGCGGTGGTCCAAGGAGTAGCCCTGGCTCGGTTTCCAGTGCGACGGGGAATGGCTGAGGAGTTGGTTCAACGACAGTGACGGTACGCGTGAGAGTTTGCTGCGTTTGATTCGACAATGTCACCCTGACCGCAACCTCTCGTTCACCGAGCGTATGGAACATACTCGTTGCAGTGAGTCCCGTGGACTCGGTATCTACGGTGCCGTCATTGTCGAAATCCCACTCAGCTTTGGTGAGCGTTGGTGTTGTCGCATTCGCGCTCGTTTTTGGAAACAGGTGATCGAGTGAAAATGTAACCGGCTCGTCGATCACCGGCGTCGATGGCTGAACTCCAAAGCTCGCACGGCTAATCACGAGACGAAGCACGACATTTTTGCGGCTTCCATCAGTCATGGAAACGGTACAGACAATATTGTAAATCCCCGCCCTGGAGATCACGTACGTAGAAACCGGATCAAATGTCTCCTGATCGGACTTGCCGTCATTGTTGTAATCCCACTGGTAGTTCAGCGGAGTCAGACCCAGTGTCGAGAAATATCGTAAAGCTGTCGGCATACCAAACTGGACTGCAACAGGCGCCACCATTTCTGCAGCTGTTCGAGGAGATGCGATCTCCAGTCGGAGTGCGGGCGCGATGTTGATGAGTACAGGCACGAGTCCACTCAGAATAAGCATAGGGATAACGAGCACTGCTAATCGAATACCGGCAAAGAAACGCATGCGTGGTCTATCTTTGAGAGAACCAATTCTAAGGAAACCCGCTGCTCCAAGGAGCAGCCAGAGCACACCACACACTGCGTAAATCAGCGTCGCCGCCGATTTCAGTCCGGTAAGAGCTCCATCTGTTCGTGGAAAGAGTGAGATGAGCACCAGAGCAGGAAGCGTGTAGATCGCAGCTAATATAATCATGATAACGACAGTGCGTCGCTCGTGCGCTTTGTCACGTGGAGGGGCCGGCGGTAGCGAAGGTACCTGAGTCTCTGATGTAGATGGCAGAGCAGGACTCAGACCGTCCACGGATACATTCGGAGTTTGAGGATCGTTCATCGTGGGTAACAGTATCCCTCAGAATAGGCTTACGATGAAATTGGCACGGCGGCAGAAATAGTGTCAAAGAGTGTGTCGAAGGGAAGCGAGGATCCGGTGAAAAGTGGCATGACCGGAAGTGTCACTTCATTAAATGATGAAAATGTTACATCGACGGTACCGGTCATATTCCCAATCGGTGTCGGAAGTGCAACCATAGTCCAGAGTGCACGCTTGAGCGCGAAGGTCTCACGATCTATCGTCAGCGCACCCGTAATTGCGTCGTCTCGAGCACCATTCACAAGAGCGGAAACAACGCCGGGGGCAAAGCCAACATCAAACATATAGTCACCACTACGAGTGGAGCGATCACGTAAGACGACGAATGCTGACGCTTGGGCTTGAATCTCTTCCTCGGTGGGAAATGAAGGTTGAATCGAAACACCTGTCATCGTCAAAGCGGTCCATCCATCGAATGTCGCTCCAGAAAGCTGTGCCTGTAATTCACTGCCAACATGTCCAGAGATGGCGGAGAGATCGAGATACAGAATTCTGTTACCGGGATAGCGCATACCTACGACTCCGTCGACGCGATCAGAAGCAGTACCCTGGATGCGCTCCATCGACAGTGACACTGTCGACGCAATGACGCCGGATCGCCTGACACTGCCCTGCAAAATTGCACTGCCCGAATAGACAATGGGTCCGCGTGCAGTTGCTACAACGTGTGCAGAGAATTCATAGGACTCCGTTGAGCTTCCTGCATACAGCGACCGTCGAATGACTTCTGATGGATCGATTGCGGGTTCAGTGCACCCTGTAAGGAGAGTGGCAGCCAGTGGAAGCAGGAGTACGATTCTGTGCATGTCAGAGCGAAGTGTACAGCCGAAAAACAAGATGTCTACTTCGTGCGCAACTTCTCAAAACCCTTACGGAAGTGGTCTGCGATATGATGATGTGACAAAATCAGATTCTTCCTCGAGCTCAAAATCAACAGTCTTCGCATATGATGTTCGGATTTCTCCACGAAGAAGTAGTAGGACGGTGTCGCCACGGTTCAAAATATACGTGGGGTCGAAATCAAACGATACTCTGCGACCGTCCATATGCTGCGTAAGCCTGGTCAGAACATTACCCTTCCTGTCCTCCAAACGCATGTCGATAAACTCATGTCCACGCGCAGAGCCAGCATTGGTGAGTGTTAGATTGCGTAGAACATGACTGCCGTTTTGGTCAGCAGTGACTTGGATGCGAGCGATCGTCTGAATGGTTCCGTAGAGCATGTTGACCTGATGTGGCAGGAAGCGGACGGTGACCGCACCGGGATCGAAAGGACTACTCTTGATCATCGACGAGAGAGATGCGACTGAGACGTACTCGGTTTTCAGGGCCGTGGACTGGACTGACGGTGCTGTAGCCAGTTGGATACTATGCTCACCTGTCGGATCTGCCGCTATGCTCAGATCTGCAACAATTGTAAGTCGCAGTACATCGCATGCGGGGATAGTGACCCGTTGAAGGCGAAGACTAAGATTTCCATCTGTATCAAATGACTGCCCCCTCGACACACGACGATACCCTGAAAGTGCATAGACAGATCGTAGATCCTTGCTTCTCCCTTGCCCAAAGTGCTTCAGATCAATTTCTTGCACAGTCACAGGAGCATCACACGATGCGCCGAGTTCGAGCGTCAACATAGGGATGCGTGTTTGACCGAGTGCCACTGACTCTTCCTCATTCTCTGGATAGGTGACAAGAACACTCAATGCTCCTTGACCACTCTCCGCTGACCACGCCACTGCAGAAGGCGGCGGAGTAGTCGTCGTTTTTGGAGCATAAAAATCGGAAAGCGAATATGCGAGTAGAAGTGAGGAGAGCATGCTATAGAGAGTACAAAAATCTGAGGATAGTTGCCACTATTCTCCATTTTTAATTTTCTTTTTACCATTTCCCACTCGCGCCACCACCGCCGAATCCCCCACCTCCAAATCCACCGAATCCGCCACCTCCGGCACCGCCGAAGCGCCCGCCAGTGCCCGGCCCCCAGCTGCCACCCGCCCACCAGGGGGATCGACGACCATGCTGGGCATATGCACGAGAAACCAAGAAATCCATCGCTAGTCCCACACAAATCAATATCGGAATCGTGACCCACCAGTCAGCGATCATGTACACGGCCACTCCACCCACGGCACCGAATATTCCGCCGAGCCACCAAGATTTGGTACGAGCCATGATTGCGAGTACCCATTCCAAAAACATGACGACGAAATATACAAGGATCGAGAGTGCAGCTCCGCTTGGTTCGGATTGGTAACGCTCTGCCGTGTACTCTCCACCGATGTGCTTCTGAAGAGACGTCACTGCATTCGTGAGTCCAACGGCATACTTTGCCTCTCGAAATGCAGGAATGATATCTGTATCGATAATTCCCTTGGCGACCACATCTGGCACTGCTCCCTCCAGTCCATATCCAACATCGATGCGAACAGCACGATCCTGATACGACGCGAGAATCAGAATGCCATTATCTTTTATTGATCCGACCCCCCACGCACGCCCGATCTCCAGTCCTACATCCTCGATCACAGCCCCACTCAAAGTCGGGACCATCACGATCGCGATTTCATTGGACGTGGTAGACCGGTACTCGGTGAGTATCCGTTCTAACTCTCGATCCTCTTCATCAGAGAGAACGCCCGCAGCATCAGTCACGAAACCGTCATTCGCGGGAATCGGGAAGGCATGAACAGTTCCTGCTCCGATGAGACACAGAATCGTGCCAAGAAACAGGGTAAAGGGTAGCCGCATGAGTGAATCGAATTACTGAAAGTCGACTACTGGAGCATCGTCCGCTCCTTCTTTCGCTTCGAACATCTGCTCAGGAGTGAATCCAAAGAGACGTGCTACGAAAACGCCAGGAACAGTTTTCACCTGAACGTTGTACGCAGTTACTGCGTCATTGAAATCCTTTCGAGCAACCGCAACACGATTCTCGGTTCCTTCGAGCTGCACCATCAGATCACGAAACGCCTGAGTGGCCTGCAGCTGTGGATACGCCTCCACTGTCACGAGAAGTCTGGAGAGAGCCGAGTCAAAGTTCTGCGAAGCGACAATCTGATCCTGCCTCGTTCCAGTCGCTTTGGCGCTTGCCCATGCACTTCTGGCTGCCGTCACCTCGGTGAATGTGCTCTGCTCGAAGTCAGCCGCACCCTTCGTACTTGCGACCAAATTGGGGATCAGATCAGCACGGCGCTGATACTGTGTCTCGACCTGTGCCCATGCGTTATCGACATTCGCCTTTCCACCGATAAATCCATTGTACGAAGCAACAACCCAGAGTGACAAAATCACAACGACACCAAGAATGATGACCCACGGTGACAGCATTTTTTTCATCGACATAAAAGTGAATGGGGAAATGTAGACAAATAGTATCAGAAAATTTGAATCTACGCACCGAGCTCATCTAAACCACGAAGTAGGTCTGCAGCATGGTCATTGCAGTCGAACCCGTGATAGATCTTCTGGATGGTGCCCGTGGGATCGATCAGAAACGTCGTGCGTTTCGGATAGTCGGTACCTACACCGAAAGTAGTATGGAGTGATCCGTCTGTGTCGATCAGTAACGGAAACCCAAGTCCGTACTTCTCGCGAAATGCTACGTGACTCTCCTGGTCATCTCGGCTGACACCCAGAATACGCGCGCGACCAGCAAATGACGGTGACGACTTCTGGAATCCGCATGCTTGGATGGTGCATCCGGGTGTGTCGTCTTTTGGATAGAAGTAGAGAATGAGCCATGAGCCAGCGGAAGATTCGGAAGAGTGCGACACTCCGGCGTCATCGGTTGCGTGCCAGTGTGGGGATGGGGTAGGTGGGGTAAGCATGGGCAGCAGTGTAGCAAGGAAAAGTCAGATGCCCCCAGATTCGCGATATTCGGGAGACATACGTCGAATACTATCATCATCAATGCTCATGTAGTTGATTAAATACCCACTAAGAATAGCTTTGACACAATAAAAATAAAATACTACATTTGTTTACTAACTATGACTCTAGACCATACCGACAAAGCTGGAACAAAAGCACCCGAATCGGGTGCAGTACACACGGCTGTCGAGTTCGATAGGCGTAAATTCCAAGTAATGACGGTCCCTCAGAAGCTGAAATTTTGGGCAGACATACTTGGTATACCTCAGGATTCGGCAACAGGAATAATTATCAACGGTGAGCATACTTCACAAGAGGAGTGGGAAGCTAAGTATGTCCTTTTCTGTATTATGGCTAAACTTTTTGAGAGGTCGCAGTATGATCTATCGGTGTTTAGAATTCTTTGGGGAGAGAGAGGTAAAATGATTGATCTTCTTGGAAGGCCAGAGATCGACGGACTTGCGATGTCTCAACTAATTGAGATGCAAGGAACAAAACAACACCGAGAGATACTGGGGCTACTAGTACCAGAACGATGGCGGCAAAAAGAATAAGCAACGAAGAAATATCGTTCGTAATTTTTTCTGGTACGCACTGGATCTGGCACCTCATCTGCGCAGGTGTAATCTACTACGCGATCCAGTACCTAAAATAGGCTGTTCTCCCTTTCGCTCCAAGACAGTTCAGACTATTACATGTCGAATTCTATTCTCTCGCTACGGGCGTACTGTGAACCAATGCTGAGCTCTGGCATGGAGCCACTGAATGCTATTTCGAATCTTGGTTTCATTCTCGTCGCTCTGTACATTATTCGACGTCACCGAACTATAGAATTACTTCCAGTCGGAGTTCTTACGCTTCTCCTCGGTTTAGGCTCTTTTGCTTGGCACACGTTTCGAAGTATACCGACCTATTATGCCGATACTGCTCCACTTGCCTTTCTCTTGCTCCTGGTAACGTATCTTATATTTAAAAGATATCACGCTTATGCGCCGATCGTAGGATTTCTCGTCATCGGAATCATCTACTCTATTCTTGAGTATCATTTCGTACTCGCCGACCCAGGCTGCTCTGAGATTTATTTTTCCATTATTCTCACACTGCTCGGATTAGTAGTCCTCCAGTGGATCGCAAAGAAGCAGCGAACTACGCAACTATTTACTGTATTCATTCTGTTTTCGGTCGGCTATGGCATAAGGCAACTCGACCAAGTCCTCTGCAATTCTCCTATTTTCTCTTACGGTACGCATTGGATCTGGCATCTCATCTGCGCAGGTGCAATCTACTACGCGATCCAGTATCTGAAGAAGTAAGCTGCTGTTTTTTCGACCATTTGCTTCCCACTCTCATATGTCAGGAGAAAACAATATAGAAATACTACTCAAAAACATGCAGGCAGAGTTGGATGCTGATGAATATGTTTTCCTGACCTCTGATCACGGTTTCGGCAGTGAAGTAGAGTCGAGCGCAACAATGGTATTCAAAGAAGTCGAGGGTGTGACGGTCATCACAAAAAAGAAACTCGCGCAGACACTGACCAGCGGGAGCGAACCCATCTGGGCAAAAATCACGCTCAACGTTCATTCTGATCTGCAGGCTGTTGGTTTTCTCGCTGCGATGACAAGAGAATTGGCAAACGCTGGAATCTCCGTCAATGCAGTATCCGCCTACTATCACGACCACTTATTTGTGCCGTGGGAGAGAAGAAACGAGGCACTATCGATACTGCAATCTTTCTAGCATGATGCACTAACTTTGGCTAATAGAAGCCAATATCATTTTTAGTTGAATAACTTATTTGCTCATATTCCTGGACAGTTTCCTTGCCATAGGTAGACTCGCCGCCTTTTTGTCTATGCACATCCTCCCTTCCCGCCGCAGGAGCAGTGCCAGCATGCCACTCGTGCTGATGCACGTGGCACTGATCGTACTCGTCACCGTGGCTATGGTGACGACCCTGCCAGCAGTCTCACTCTAGTGAGTTGCCTGTCACTGTACGGTGACACTCGGCTTCGGAACCTTCACGGTCGCCTGTGCCACAAGCACGAGCAACTCAGCTTGTTCGAGAAGTACGTTAATCGATGTGTACTCGCGAAGATCTTGAGGAATGTCACATTGAACAGCATGTCGCACGTCACCAAGGACACTCTTCAAATACCCGCAGTCAACAGTCATGTTTGACTGATCCGAAAGAGTAACGAAGTAACGATTGCCTTCTTCGGGCAGTGCGATATTGACGTTAGCCGTTGCTCGCGAGACGCCATCTGCAAAGACACTCAAGAACGCGACACCATTCGCGTTCGTACCGCTCACACCCTCGACCGCTCCGTACATAAACACAACTTCTTTTCCGTGCTCTGGATCAACTACCTTTTCGCGGCCGCTCGAAACTGGAGCGGGTTCGCCGCAAGCAGAAATAAGTAAGGAAAGTACGAGAAGAATAAGTGGTGTACGCATATGCACTGAGTATAGACGAAAATAATCGTGCAGCGTTACATCTTTACTTCCTACCAAAGGAAACCAGTTGGCCTGGCACGATACTTGCTGCGCTCTTCTTCTGCGTGTTTGCCTACACGATCCCGCATAGCGGCATAGATGTCGCGATCCTCTGGATAGAGACGTGCGAGGAGTCTTGTCAGCGCATCGAATTCCTCGACGTTTTTGCTGAGTGCGACAAAGTGCGAGTTTCTGAGAATCGCTTTTTCGAAGTCGATAAGAAGATGATCGAATTCTGCGCGGAGCCGATCCAGATCATCCGTCTTCTCGGCAAGAAGTGTGGCGTAGCCACGAGCGATACCGAGGTCATTGCGTGACGAACGGTTGTACGCCTTTTCATACGCGCGCAGTGCATCCTCACGCTGTCCCCATGCGAGGTAGATGTCGCCAAGTAGCCTAAAACCGCGTGCGTCACTCTGATTCAGAACGATGTAGCGCTGAGCGTTTGCCTCGGCTGTCAGATAGTCTTTGCGCTCGAGTGCAAGGATGCTTCTGGTCAGCCAATCATCACGAGAGAACATCGCCCACTCGACGGAATCGAAATGTTCAATTGCAGTTGCCTTATCCCCTGCTGCCGAGGCGTGACGCGCCTGAGACGTCTGCCAGAGTGCGTACGCTTCTCGCACTGTGACAATGAGAAGAAGAATGGAAAGGAGAACGGTGACGATTCGCTGGAAACGAAAAGTGGAAAGGTGCAGAGACACAGGACAGAGCAGTCCAAGGACGACGAAAAGCGGAAACGAGATCCCCAGAAACTGCAGATTGAAATCGATCATATTATGCAGAAGCACACCAAAGACACCGATCCCGGCAAGTAATGAAAACCACGAGTGAGTAGTACGCCTCAGATACGCGAGCCCAATCAGTAGAAGGAAAAGTACGAAGGCGACTGCAGCAGGAATGCCACGCTCCGACGCATACTTGAGCAGCACGTTATGCGGATGATCGGATGTCGCGAGCACCTCAGACTGGATGCCCGGTTGTACGAAACGGAAACTGTAGGGCCCGTGTCCAAGAATCGGGCGAGAGAGTGCCAACTGAAACGACTGTGACCAGAAAGACGAGCGCTCGCTGACTGAAGACGTCCCCTCATCTGCAGTGAACGTCACTTTGGAGACAACGGACTCGACGTGATAGATCTGAGCCCGAATCTGATTGATGCCAAAGAAAACAACGAACGAGCTCGCGAGCATAATGACCGATGTCGAAACTGCGGACCGAAGAGAGAAGGACGCGCGCCTCCGCCAAAGAACCAAAAGAACGAATACCAGAAGCTGCGCGATAAAGCAGAGAACCGCCCCGCGAGAGTAACTGAGAAAGAGAGAGGCCAAAGCAATTCCTAGGACCAATCCTGCGATGTGCTGATCACGAGGCGTCCGTGCGCGTCGTAGTACGATCGCAAAAAGAATCGGAACTGAGAGAAGTAAGAACTCGGCCCATGCATTCGGCCAGTAATCGGTGTGAAACCGATAATCGAAAAACGTTCCTACAAATCGGCTGACCGGCTGCAGCATGTACACAGCTATACCAACAGTAATGGCGAGGAGTGTCGTCGCGCCGATCACGCGTTCGATCCTGCGTTCCGTGCGCTCGGACTGTAGTGTCACTACCCACTGAAAGAGAATGAAGAGCGATACTGTGTGCATCACTTCATCCAATCCATAATTTCTCGTACCGGTCATCACGTAACTCAGGATAGTGAGCAACACGAATGCAAAGGCACTCCACCACACGGCAGGATGTACTGCGCGTGTTGGCGCACGCACGATCTGTAGCAACCCTGCAGTCGAAGCTGCGAGTGCGAAAAGCCATGTAGCATCGACGGACTTTCCCCCCTTCCAGAGAATGAGGAAGGAGAGGAGAAACAGAATCCCCGCCGTCACCGGTGAGGCAATAAAGAAGAGGTTTCTCATACGTATGATCGATTCTAGCGTAGATACGTACTGAAGATCGATGGAGGAAAAGTCGAGGTGCGGAAGTGCGATGTCCTGTGTTAGGATTGCGCGGCTTGCCGACGTGGCGGAATTGGTAGACGCGCACGCTTCAGGAGCGTGTATCCGTAAGGTTGTGAGAGTTCGACTCTCTCCGTCGGCACCAGGCATGACATCTCCCTACACTCACTCTATGTACACCGATTTCATCCAGTACAAACTGGCAAGTGGCGTCACGGAAGCCATGCTTCAGGCTGCCGCGAAAGATGTGCACGCACAGTGGATGAGCAAGCAGCCTGGATTCATCTCCTGGGAAATCAATTTGCTCGGAGAAGAGAAAGGATACATGGACATCGTGCGGTGGGAGTCGAAGGATGCGGCCAAGAACGCCGAAGCAAATATGAAAGATCTGCCCCCAGATAGTCCCTGGTTCAAGTGTTACGACATGACATCGATCGTTTCTGTGAATGGAACCAGTGTTTCTAAGCTGCAGTAAGCCCATGTTAGGGTTGCATATCATCGCGAAGAGATGTAGGATTTTCCGCTCATGGAAAACATTTCCCGCGAACTGGTCGAGATCTTAGCCGTTGCAACAGAGCGCGGTGAGGTATGGAAAAGACGAGGTGGAGTTTTCCGTACGAACGTAAAGATTCTCGATTACTCTCAGGAGTTGAAAATGTTCGTTGCAACTGTATTCCCTGCAGTCTGGTCTGGTGTGCGTGACGCTGATGGCATCTATATCAGAACAAAACCAATGAAGGGACGTGAGCTCAGAGGAATAGAAAAGATCTCTGAAGAAGAGGCGCTAAGGTACATAAGTGACGGCAACATTCATCAGATCACAGGCGCTGCATTGGAGCAACTGGACCAAATCCTACGTCCCGCCACTAGGGACTCTTGACTGTACTAAGTTAGCACTCTAGACTCACGACTGCTAAGAATGAGAGTATCGGATATATTCTTCATTCTTCATTCTTAATTATTCATTCTCTCTCTTATGTCAGCAAAAGATGTAACTTCAGAGCTCGCCGTCACGATTCAACCAATTGGTGATCGCGTCGTTGTTCAGCCAATGGAAAAGGAGCAGGTCTCTGCCTCCGGCATTGTGATTCCAGACACCGCAAGTAAAGAGAAACCGCAGGAAGGAAAGGTCATCGCAGTTGGAAAAGGCGGCATCGGTAAGGACAGTGTGAATCCGTCTGAGTTTTTGAAAGTCGGCGATGTTGTCCTCTTCGGTAAGTACTCTGGTGACGATGTGAAACTGAAAACGAAAGCCGGCACCGACATCGAAGTCAAAATCCTGCACCTCGATTCAGTGCTCGGAATTGTACAATAATACTACTCGCTACCCGCTTTCCCCTTTCCTCTTATGTCCTCCAAGCTTCTCTCCTTCGGTGACGACGCTCGCCAGAAAATCTTCAAAGGTGTCAAAAAGCTCGCAGATGCTGTCCGCACCACGATGGGTCCAAATGGCAGAAACGCGCTGATTGCCAAAAGCTACGGCGGACCCACAGTCACGAAAGACGGTGTCACGGTCGCGAAGGAAATCGAGCTGGAAGATGCATGGGAAAACATGGGCGCACAGCTCGTGAAGGAAGCAGCGACAAAGACGAATGATGCTGCTGGTGACGGGACCACGACTGCGACAGTGCTCGCGGAAGGCATGATCTCGGAGGGGCTCAAGTTCCTGACAGCGGGAGCCAACGCCATCAGTATGAAAACGGGCATGATGAAAGCAGTCGAAGCAGTTGTTGCTGATTTGGAGAAGCAGAAGAAAGATATCTCAACCAAAGAAGAGTTTGCAGCAGTCGCAACGATTTCGGCACAAGATCCGACTGTCGGCGGCATCATCGCAGAAGTCATGGATCAGGTCGGCTCTGACGGTGTCGTCACGGTAGAGGCGGGTCAGACCATGGGTATGGAAAAGGAATACGTCGAAGGAATGCAGTTCGACTCGGGTTACATCTCCGCCTACTTTGTGACTGATCCAGCTCGGATGGAAGCGGTGTACACGAACCCACACATTCTGATCACGGATAAGAAGATCAGTTCGATTCAGGAAATACTGCCGATCCTAGAGCAGCTAGCACAGACCGGAAAGAAAGAGATCGTCATCATCGCAGAGAGCATCGATGGAGAAGCGCTCGCGACATTGGTTGTCAATAAACTCCGCGGCACGTTCAGCGCAGTCTCAGTGAAGGCTCCTGCCTTCGGCGACCGTCGCAAGGAAATGCTGAAGGACATCGCGATCCTGACCGGCGGACGCGTGATCAGCGAAGAAGTGGGGCTGAAGCTCGAGAACACCAAGCTCGAGGATCTGGGTCGTGCTGGCAAAGTAGTCGTCACCAAGGATAACACTTTGATCGTCGACGGTGCCGGGAAGAAGAAGGAGATCGAAGCACGCGTGGAAGAGATCAAAAATGCAATCGACAATACCAAGTCCGAGTTCGACCGCGAGAAGCTGCAGGAACGCATGGCGAAACTGAGCGGAGGTGTTGCCGTCATCAAAGTCGGTGCAGCAACAGAAGTCGAACAGAAGGAACTGCAGCATCGTGTCGAGGACGCGCTCTCTGCAACCCGCGCAGCTGCTGAAGAAGGCATCGTCGCTGGTGGCGGTGCCGCACTCATCCATGCGCTCAAGTCACTCGAGAAACTGAAGGGTGCGAATGAAGACGAGCAGATCGGTATCGATATCGTGAAGATGTCACTCGTCTACCCACTCAAGAACATTGCATCCAACGCTGGACTGGAAGGATCGGTCATCGTGGATCAGGTGAAGAAAGCTGCGAGCCAATCGATGGGATATAACGTCGTAACGGAAACTGTGGAAGATCTGGTGAAGTCTGGCGTCATCGATCCTAAGAAAGTGACACGCTCCGCTCTCCAGAATGCAGCGTCTGTGGCAGCCATGTTCCTGACGGTGGAAGTCGGCATCGTCGATGCACCGAAGAAGGAGAAGGATGCACCAGCCATGCCAGGAGGTATGGGTGGAATGGACTATTAATAGAAGCTAGAAGTTAGTGGCTAGTGGTTAGTACGATCAAGTACTGCTTCACTAGCCACTAACCACTATTCACTACCCACTTCATCTATGGACACCGCCCACATCCAGAAACTCTGCGAAGAATTCCTCAAATCGATCGACATGCCGGGTTTTATCGTTCTCGGACTTCAAACTGATCCCACGAACACACAGGTCACCTACTCGCTCAAGGAAATGCCGGTGAAGGGAGCGATCAAGAGCCTGACGCACACGCTGAACGATTTGGCGAGTAAGATTTAAAGAGTGTCATTTTTTTCTTCCGTCAATTGCACTGGAGTAAAAATAGTTCATGCTATCGTTACTTTCTTCCTCTCTTATGAAAAATCATCTTGGAGTCGTCGTTGGTATCTCGATGCTTGCGATCGCTGGGGTTGTTGTCAGCCAAATGCCGACTAACGAAACGACACTCAGAGGTGAAATAGGCGATTCTGCTTGTGCTCATGATTTATGTTGGGACAGCATCCTGAATATTTGCAGCATGTGTCCGTCTTCTATTTATTCTTCTTCTCTATCGAGCGCAATCTCATGTGAAGATAAGAAAACTACTGCCAAGGGAGCTGGTTGGGGTCTCTGGTACTGTGCAAATAACCATTACAGCGAATCCTGCAAAGATAAAGCAACAGAGGTAGCTATCGAAAATGCTGGCAATGACTGTGCACCGAAAATCAAAACCCCGAAGCCATGTGATGTAGGTTGTACAGGAATCGATCTGGTAGCTTCTTATGAAGTTACAAGCAAGATCTGCACCAAAGTCAAAGACATCGATCAGGCCGGAAATAACCGAACAGGTGCTCGTTGTAATGTTGAGATTCTCTGCACCATGACAAGGGCATGCACGCCTGACGCTGCAGGAATGGGTGGTGCTTCTGACTTGTAAGAGCTCCAACGATTTCTGAGACTAAATCGTAAGATGGATGTGCTACACTTTCATGTATGACTGGCAGATTCATCGTCCTCGAAGGACCTGACGGCAGCGGTACAACCACGCACGCGAAATTGCTGGGTGAGAGACTGCGTAAAGAGGGACACGACGTGCTGCTGACTGCCGAACCAACAGACTCATCTATTGGTAAGTTTATTCGGGAGCAGCTAAAAGGGAAGACCATCCCCTCCCCCGCTGCGTTGCAGCTCCTATTTTGTGCTGATCGTGCGCTGCATATTCAGGAAGTGATCAAGCCAGCGCTGGCAGCTGGTAAGACCGTGATCTCGGATCGATATGTTATTTCAACACTTGTGTATGGCGAAGCGCTGGGTCTGGATCCGGACTGGCTCCTGCAGGTAAACACGCCGTTTGTGGAACCTGATGTGATGGTACTGGCTCTCCCGCCACTGTCGGTGTGCCTGGAACGCATCGGGCTCAGGAAGCAGCTGGATGTGTTCGAAAACTCGGCATTTCAAAAGAAGGTCTATGACCTGTACGAGAGAATGACCGATGATCCGCAGATCAAAGTGGTGGATACGTCAGGCAGACTAGAAGAAGCGGCGGAACGAGTGTGGGAGGCGGTGAAGAAATGAATAATTAACAATGAATAATTGATAATTATTCATTATCAATTATTAATTATGCATTTATTAACACATTCACAAAAGACGATGTCTTTAAATTCGTGTAGCATGTGCCCATGTCCGCCACGCTCCTCCTCGGCAAACCTGCAGCAGATGCCCTTTTGGCGTCGCTGAAGGACGATATTCAGAAACTGGATCCGAAGTTGGTTGTAGTACAAGTAGGCGAAGACCCCGCAAGTTCAAGCTACATCAAAAAGAAGATGGAGAGTTGCGCTGCGGTTGGTATGCGTAGTGAACACATACATCTTCCGGAAACAACTACATTGGAAGAACTCATGGCAGTCATCGGGAATCCCAACGCACCCTTCCAGGGTGCGCACGCGGCTCAGAGAACCGCGCTGAATCAGGATCCAGATGTCACAGGATTTATCGTACAACTGCCACTCCCGAAACATCTGGAATCGCATGTACCGGATGTCATTCGCGCGATTGATCCGAAGAAAGACGTCGATGGTTTTGGCGCGTATAACCTTGGGAAGATGTTCCTGTCTGCAGAATTCGAACACCTGCCACCTGCAACTCCTGCAGGTGTCATCGAGCTTCTGAAGTTTTACAAGATCGATGTTGCCGGAAAGAATGCGGTCGTCCTCGGAAGAAGTAATATCGTTGGCAAACCACTCGCCATCATGCTGGTGAACCGAGGAGCAACAGTCAGTGTGTGTCACAGTAAGACCAAAGAGATCGCATCGTTCACGAAGAACGCTGATCTGATTTTCTCCGCCGTCGGGAAACCGAAGCTGCTCACAAAAGACATGGTGAAGAAAGGTGCTATCGTCATCGACATCGGCATGTCGCGAGTGGACGGCAAACTGGTCGGTGACGTCGACTTCGATGCTGTACAGGAAGTCGCATCCGCGATCACCCCGGTGCCTGGAGGCGTGGGTCCGATGACGGTAGCCAGCCTGATCCGTAACTGCGTAACAGCGAAGAAACGGCAGCTGGAAGCCAAAGTGTAAGAAAGAATGTATAGAGTTCTTGCCAATTCAGTCTGCTGGTCTAGTCTGTGCGCATGCCAAAGCAGTCAACAATGCTCAAATTGCTTACAGCCGGAGCTGTCGCACTCGGGTCTGTAGCTCCGGAAACGAGGGAAACCAGTCATAAAACACCTGATCGAACGCCATTTAAAATTCAGCTACGAGAATTATTTGAAAAAGAGCCTCTCGTTCTCCCAGACGAAGGTCAGATGTTAGAACAAAAGAAGCTAGAAGAAGCACCAAAAAGTGTTCCTACAGAATTCAAAGCAATATATAGCCCTGAAGAATTCGACTCAGTACCCTTTGCAAAAGTCGAGTCTCTCGAACAGCCTCCAGAAGATTCTGCCTCGGTAAAGCTCTTTCTCCGAAGAGATGGAGGGTTGGTTGCGGAGACACTATCACACTTAGACAACGAAGGCTGGATTGAAAAGAATAGAAAAAAGTTTCCACAGATGGTAGATGGAAAAGAGGTACCAAATCCTGCGCTCTACCTACGAGGTGTCGGTGGTTTTATCCTTGAGTCTGAGCAAGGAAGCAATCAGGTTCTTTCAGTCACACCCATGATTTCATCTGCAAGTAATATAGACAATGACGCACGTGCATTCATCCCCGGAATCAATGTGGCTATTGTCGACGGCGCGCATGTTCATCGGTGTCCAAACGATCCCAACGATCTGAAGCCACTCAAAGCTTCGGCCCTCACTCCCGACGAAGTTTTTAATGAAGAACTTGAAATTAATGGCATAGGCTTAGACGTCTTTCGCATTACTGGAAAAGCGTTCCCAATGGAAGTTACAGGAACAAAAGAAGGCAAAGAAGTAGCAAATCACAGAATCATGATGCTGAAGATTGATCCAAAAGATGTAGCTGATCCCGAAGCTCTATTTGGTCTGCAAGGTTCGCCAGTGCGACTCGCAAACGATCCGAATTCGTGCGTCGGCATATGTACTGGAATCACACTGCATAAAGCTGAAGATGGGAGTACGACTGCAATACTTTCATGTGTCGGTATGAAAGAGGTACTTGCAGCATCAAGATTCGTTGATGAAAATCTCTTGAAAGAAGAGGAGGAAGATCCTGGGCCTGCTCCTGACTACGCCCCTGGTGAGGGGGATGGGAAAACAGACTTCTAGCGATCTATTTCTTCTTCATCCTCTTGCGATCGACTTCTTTGAGGAGCTTCTTTCTAAGCCGAATGCTCGTCGGAGTGACCTCAACCAGCTCATCGTCCTGAATGTACTCGAGTGCCATATCCAGCTCCATAATGCGTGGAGGAGTAAGACGAATTGCCTCGTCTGACCCGGACGCTCTAACGTTACTCAACTTCTTCTCTTTACTGACGTTGACCTCCATGTCCATACCGTTCGGTGACTCTCCGATAATCATACCTTCATAGACAGCCACACCATCGCCAATGAAGAACGAGCCGCGTTCCTGCAGCTGCCAGATGGCATACGCAACAGACGCACCAGTAACACCCGAGATAATCGATCCTGTTGTGCGACCCGGCATCTCCCCGGCCCACGGACGGAAATCGTGAAAAGAGTGGGTCAAAATGCCGTTTCCTCGTGTATCGATGATGAATTCGTTGCGGAATCCCAGTAGTCCGCGTGTCGGAATGTCGTACGTCAGTCTCGCAATACCATTCTTGGTCTCCATGTTCTGCATGATTCCTTTTCGACGACCCAGTTTCTCGATGACAGAACCGGCACTCTCTTCTGGAACATCGATGTACGCCGTTTCATAGGGCTCGAGTACAGTTCCCCCTTCTGTTTTGGTAATAACTTCTGGACGGGAGACAGCAATCTCGAATCCTTCACGTCGCATGGTTTCGATGAGAACTCCCAAGTGCATTTCTCCACGACCAGAAACGCGGAACGCATCGGTGCGATCACCGAACTCGATCTTCAGTCCCACGTTTGTCTCCAGCTCCTTCTCTAGTCGCTCACGAATGTGACGTGTGGTGACCAACTTTCCTTCTTTGCCTGCGAATGGAGAATCATTGACGATGAAGTCCATCGAGACCGTTGGCGGATCGATGCTGATCACCGGAAGCCTCTCGCTCGTTTCGTCACTTGCAACAGTGTCACCAACGTAGACCGTTGGCATACCGGAAAGCATAACGACATCGCCAGCAACCGCTTCCTTCTGCTCCACGCGCTTCAGTCCCTGATAGACCTGAATCTTGGTAATGCGTCCTGTTTCAGACTTGCCATCGGGCTTGAGAATCGTGATCTGATCGTTCTGTTTGACGCTACCATCGGTGATACGACCAATAGCCGTACGACCCGAGAACGTGTCGTACTCCAGGTTTACAGGCTGCATTCGAAGCGGCTTGGATGCGTCGTTCGAAGCTGGCTTCACGTGCGTGAGGACAAGATCGAACAGTGGTGTCAGATCCTTGGACTCGTCTGCCATCTTCATCTTCGCGATGCCATCACGGCCGATCGCATAAACATACGGAAAGTCGAGCTGCGCATCAGTCGCTCCGAGCTGCACAAAGAGATCGAATACCTTACTAAGTGCCGCCTCTGGGTCCGATCCGGGTCTGTCGATCTTGTTCAGGATCACGATAGGCTTGATACCAATCTCGAGAGACTTCTTCAGAACGAATCTAGTCTGTGGCATCGGACCATCGAACGCATCGACGAGGAGACAGACACAGTCACACATACGAAGAACACGTTCGACCTCAGAACCGAAGTCCGCGTGACCAGGCGTATCGACGATGTTGATCTTGGTGCCTTTGTAGAGAATCGAACAGTTCTTGGCGTAAATCGTGATGCCGCGCTCCTTTTCCTGATCGTTGCTGTCCATCACGCGTTCATCCACTGCCTCGTGAGCAGCGAATGCCCCACCCTGCTTTAGGATTTGGTCCACGAGCGTTGTTTTGCCGTGGTCGATGTGGGCAATGATGGCGATAGTGCGGAATTCCATGAGAGAGAAGAAATGAGAGCGCGATGCTTCGCGCGAGTCATGAGGCGGGTAGCGCCTGCCTGCCGGTAGGCAGGGTTAGCGACTAGCGGGTAGATACATTTAGGGTCGGCTTAGTGTAGCCATTTTTTGGGGAAAGTACAGCCTCCTTATCACGTCGTTTCAATCGTTCATTCACTTGCGAGTTCATGACTCATCTGTACAATAACTCCATGGTTGAGGCCCTCACCTCTGTACCTCCGGCTTTCGGATTCCCCCGAACGCCGTGCTTTGCCGTTTCTCCCCGCCCGTAATATGTGTGGACTCATAGCAGCCAGTGGCTTTAGTAACGTCATCCAGGACCTGTATGACGGACTGATCGTGCTGCAACACCGCGGACAGGATGCAGCGGGCATCGTGACATATGACAATCAATTTCATCTGAAGAAGAGTAATGGCATGGTGAACGAAGTATTTCATAAGAGCTCGCTCGAGAGACTGAAAGGCCCCATGGGCATCGGGCATGTGCGTTATCCGACTGCTGGTTGTAGTAGCGAGTTCGAGGCACAGCCATTCTTCGTAAACTCTCCGTTCGGCATGGCACTCGCGCACAACGGCAACCTGACGAACGCAGCGGAACTGGCGAAGGACATCAAGAAGCATGATTTTCGTCATCTCAACACAAACTCTGACTCTGAGGTGCTACTCAACGTTTTCTCGCTCGCACTCAGAAAGCAGAAACCTGAGAAGCTGACACCCGAACATGTCTTCCGTGCTGTGAAAACAGTCTTCAAGCGCTGCAAGGGTGCGTACTCTGTCGTGTCACTCATCGGTGGCCACGGCATCGTGGCGTTTCGTGATCCACACGGTATTCGTCCGCTCCAAATCGGGAGACGTGCGCTTGGAATGAAGTACGAGTACATGGTCGCGTCGGAAAATACAGTCTTCAAAGCGCTTGATTATGAATTTATGCGTGACATCAGACCCGGCGAAGTCGTGTTCGTTGACAAGCATAATCGTCTGCATTCACGTCAGGTGCGACATGGAGAGCTAAATCCCTGCATTTTCGAGTGGGTGTACCTCGCAGCACCAGATTCAACCATCGACGAGGTAAACGTGTACAAGGCTCGTGTCCGTATGGGTGAGGCACTGGCGAAGCAGATTCTGAAATCTGGTATCAAGATCGATTCAGTTATTCCGATTCCAGACACCGGCCGTCCAGCTGCTGCGGGACTCGCAGATAAGCTAAAGGTTCGTTATCGCGAGGGCTTTGTGAAAAACCGCTACATCGGTCGCACGTTCATCATGCCGGGTCAGGAAGTGCGCAAGCGCAGTCTGAACTTCAAACTCCACCCGATCGATCTGGAATTCAAAGGCAACAATGTTCTTCTCGTCGACGATTCGATTGTTCGTGGAAATACAAGCAAGAAGATCGTAGAAATGGCCAGAAAGGCGGGTGCTAAAAAGGTCTACTTCGCTTCGGCCGCTCCACCGATCATCGGACCGGATCCCTATGGCATCGATCTACCTACCTCTACGGAGCTCGTTGCTAGCAACCACACGATCAAAGAAATTCAGAAGATTATCGGATGCGATGGCCTTTTCTACAATACTGTTGCTGACATGCGAGCATCGATCACTGTGGGAAATAAAAAGATTAAGAAATTCTCTGATGGGTGTTTCACGGGTAAATACCCGACTCCTGAAGTCACTCCCGCACTGCTCAGAAAAATGGGATGCGGACGAAACGAATCGAGAGATACCTTCAAAAAAGAACATGAAGAGGGAAACCCTGATCAGTACAAGATGATGTCATTAGTGTAAATGCGACCGCAGCCGGTACGCCGCGTACCGGAGCAATGTAAAATGTATAATGTATAATGTAAATTATCCTATGAAGATTTTACTGATCTCAAACTCGGCCCGCGGCGAAGCGATTGCCGAAGCTCTCGCTCGCAGTCCATCCAAACCCGAGATCATCGCAGCGTCGACGGTCAAAAGCCCAGGGTTACTCAGGATGTGCTCGGAAGTTCATGTCATCGATATCATGAACTTTGAATTGATCGGAGCCCTAGCTAAAGCCAAAAAGCCTGATTTCGCATTTATTGCTCCAGATGACCCAATTGGAGCCGGTCTCGCAGACTATTTAGAAGAAATGGGGATCAAGTCAGTCGCTCCAAAGAAGGCTCTGGCACGAATCGAAGCGAGTAAGGGATTCACACGAGAGCTCATGAAGAAACACGAGGTCGATGCGAGTCCCCTCTTTCGATCATTCGGAAAGAGTGCAACCGATGATAACATTCGTTCGTATATCGAAGGTGATCTGCACTCCGAATATGTCGTGAAGTACGATGCACTACGTGGAGGAAAAGGCGTGAAGGTGAGCGGCGATCATCTGCAGTCAATTGATGAAGGTGTTGCCTACGCTCGCGAGTGCATCGACGAATGTGGCTCAGTCGTGATCGAAGAGAAGCTGGTCGGTGTCGAGTTCAGCTTGCTCTCATTTGTTTCTGGCGAAACAGCCATCGACATGCCAGCGGTACAGGATCATAAGCGTGCGTACGAGGGTGACTTGGGTCCCAACACGGGCGGAATGGGCACGTATTCTGATAGCAATCATTCACTCCCCTTCCTTACGGATAGTCACCTCAAAGAAGCGAGCCTCATCAATACACAGATTGCGAAGGCGCTTCTTCTTGAATGCGGAGAGCCGTACGTCGGGATTCTGTACGGTGGATTTATCGTGACCAAAAAAGGAGTGAAAGTCATCGAGTACAACGCGCGTTTTGGTGATCCTGAAGCCCTGAACGTTCTGTCACTCCTTTCCTCAGATTTTGTGAAGATCTGCCAAAGCCTGATCGATGGAACTCTCTCATCTGATCTCGTCCAATTCGAAAAGAAAGCCACCGTGTGCAAGTACATCGTTCCGAAAAGTTATCCCGATGCGAAGAATGAGAAAGGGCAGAGAATGGTGATTCCGAAAGATGTCCCGGACAGCGTTCGCCTTTTTTACGGTGATGTGACGCAGGATGATGGCGAGAACGTGCTACTTGGTGGATCGCGGTCACTCGGTATTGTCGGGATCGGAAAAACGATCGAGGAAGCAGAGAGGGCAGCAGAGGAATTCGCAAAGAAAATCGGAGGTCCTGTGAGATATAGGAGAGATATTGGAACGAAGGAGCTCATCGATTCAAAAGTAAGGGCAACCAAGACAAATGAAGAATAGTCGCAGCGACGGTTCGTTACCGTCGCGCCAAGACCACAGGAACAACGCAGAGATTGTCGAATCTGTGCTGCGGGAAACTCTTACAAAGTCTTCAGCAATTCTTCCTCTTCCCACTTCTTCATCGCATCCACAATGTCCTGCAAATCCCCTTCCATGATGGCAGGGAGATTCGAAAAGTTCACATTGGCGCGGTGATCGGTGACGCGATCTTGTGGAAAGTTGTACGTTCGGATCTTCTCTGACCGATCACCAGTTCCGACTTGTCCTGATCGCAAATCCCCTCTCTCTTTCGCCTTTCGTTCCTGCTCAGCTTGATACAAACGCGAGCGGAGCACGCTCATCGCGAGTGCGCGGTTCTTGATCTGACTACGTTCGGACTGACATGCTACAACAACGCCTGTAGGAATGTGCGTAATGCGGACTGCGCTCTCGGTCTTGTTCACGTGCTGACCACCTGCACCACCAGAGCGATATGTGTCGATCTTCAGATCCTCCTGCTTCACGACGATGTCCACTTCTTCGGCCTCCGGCAAAATAGCAACGGTCGTCGTTGACGTGTGCACACGACCTTTCGCTTCCGTTTCAGGAATGCGCTGCACACGATGCACGCCAGATTCGAACTTCAGATCTCCGTAGACACCCGAACCTTCGATGCGCGCTGAGGCTTCTTTGATTCCTCCTGCATCCGCGTCAGAGGTATCAAGAAGTTCGATCCTCCATCCGCGTGACTCGGCATAGCGCAGATACATCTTGAGCTGCTCAGCAGCAAACAAGGCTGCCTCTTCTCCTCCTGCTCCAGCACGTACTTCGATGATAACGCTCTTTTCATCGTCGGGATTACGGGGAAGGAGCAGCTTCTTCATCTGCGTCTCCAGCACGGGCATTTTCTCACGCGCAGACTTTGCCTCTTCCGCAGCCAGTACCGCCAATTCAGCATCGCCGCTCATACTTGCCTCGTCACGGATAGCTTGCTCACATCGGTCATACTCCGCAACAACCTGCTCAAGTGGTTCTAACTGTTTAATCCGACGTGCGAGACGGGTGATCTCTTTCGGATCACCAAATATTGCAGGATCCTCCATCTTCTTTCGAAGATCCCGAAGCTCGCCGACGGATGACCGGGCTTTTTCAATCATGCGAGATGAGCGTTAGTTGCGAACGTCCTTCAGTCCGAATTCAAAACAGTGACGCCCCTCAGGATGATTCCACTGAATGTCGTAGTTCTGATCACGAATTTGAGAAAATGTCGCACAGAGAGAGAACGAATCCTTCGTCGTCGTATACTCGTAGGGCACTTCTGTTTCTGGATCAGTGAGGGTAAGACGCTGGTACTGCGCATTTACTGCAACAGTTTCCAATGTTTCAGGCAGATCATTTACCTTCACGCGTTTCTGAGGTAACTCCCAGGCTGTACCTGCGAATACATACGAGTAGACCTCGTTCGAAATACCGCGAAGATCCTCCAGACGTTTCTCATCAAAGCGCTCAGCGCGACCACTGGAAGGACTGCCAACAACGTAGAAACCGGAAATGAACACAGCTAGAACGAGAACGATTGATAGCCATCGAAAGCAAATGTGGATGCTGCTCTTCGCATACTCGGTTGGATCCATCTTGAGTGTGCGGAAGTAGTACAGGAACGGCATGCCAGTGAGTGCAAATACAACGAGAACCTTGAGAATGAAGCGGGTAGTCAGCTCGCCGTCTAAGAGGAAGAAAATGAGTGTGATGACATCGACAGTCATCGTCATCGCTGTGAAAAAAAGTGTCAGATAGGTGAGCCATCTGCGAACATCTGACATCAGCTTCTCGTGATGTGCTGCGCAGTCCTTGTACAGAATGCGGGAAACAAACAAAAAGAGAGGAAATGCAACGATGATCGACGCCATGGACCAACGAATAGCAGTCGAAGTCCCACCATCATAGTAGTAGATAGCTTCCGTTGGATCTGGGAATAGTTTGTCGATGTACTGAAACAGGAGAACGATCATGCTGATGACCGTGGTGTAGAGCGTCGCAAATGCCAGCAGATGCAAGAAAGCATCACGGGCGGAACCAGCGTCAGAAGGGGTCGGCACAGGCATGGACAAACTTTCAGAGGCAAGCGCACCTGCTATGTCCTTCTCCTTCCATCCAGCGGACAGAAGAAGCATGCGAATGGTCTGATGATCCATACCTTTATCACGGGCATGGGAGATGAAAGTAGCGAGAGATGAGGGAGTCATAGTGTCCGAAGTATACAGTATGTACTATGTGGCAAGTAGCATGAAAATACTGCTTGCAATGTCCGGCGGGATCGACTCTTCAGTTGTTGCACATATGCTGCAAGAACAGGGTCACGAAGTGATTGGCGTTCGTTTCACACTGTGGACGGATCCGCTGGCGCCTGCACTCGCACAGATTCTTCCCAGCAAATGCTGCACAACGCAGAACATCGCGCGTGCTCATTCGGTTGCGAAGGAACTCTCGATTCCACTGCATGTCATCGACCTCGAGCGCGAGTTCAAGGAAAGCGTCGTTGATCCATATCTAGAAGCACATCGTCAGGGACTCACCCCTAACCCATGCATCGGATGCAACCGCACCATCAAGTTCGGTAAATTGCTTGAGCTGATGCGCACGTTAGGGTGCGACAAGCTTGCGACTGGGCACTATGCACGTGTCGCGAGCGAGAAGCTATCAGACGGATCAGAGAGATACTTGCTACTCGAAGCGATCGACTCAGAGAAAGATCAGAGCTACTACCTGTACGGGCTGACCCAAGACCAACTGAAGCACGTCTTTTTTCCTCTCGGAGGAATGAAGAAATCGGAAGTCTACACACTCGCTCTGCATTTTGGTGTGCCACTCCCTTCCTCCTATCGCGAGAGTCAGGATCTCTGTTTCTTCCCAGAGAAAACACCTACGGAATTTTTAAAGAGACACTTGAGTGGAGATCTCAAGCCCGGGAACATCGTGCGGCGTGACGGCACCGTCGTCGGCAAACACAAAGGGCTGCCGCTCTACACCTATGGTCAGCGGCGAGGACTGGGTATCGGAGGACTGACGATTCCATTGGAGGTCATCCGCAAAGATGTTGATCGATCTGAGCTCGTCGTTGACGACAAGGGGCGATCGCTCACAGATTCTGTCACACTCACGGATGTGCGCTTCATCTCAGAGGAATCCCAAGTCGTTGAAAACCTCGTCTGCAGTTACCGCCCTAGATCGCTCAGCCCTAAAAAAACGGGACGACTAGTGCGACAAGGTGAACAGTATCTCTTTCAATTTGATAGTGCTGTTTCTCCACAATCTCCTGGTCAGTCAATAGTCTTTTACCGCGGTGAAGAAGTGCTGGGCGGCGGAGTGATTGAGGGCGACAAAGCACTCATTCAAGAGTCATAAGAATCAGTCTGTGCTCGCCTAAAGTTGCATTCTTTGCTATAATGATCGACTACTATTCATGCATCAATCTACATACGACAGCGACGGCAATATCGTGATTCTGCACGAGGAAATCGTAGAGAGCGTTGCACCACCTCGCGGGCGACAATCACGCTCTGATCGTTCACCAACTCAGAACTGGAGCATTGGTGACAAACCTCAGCGACAAACAATCCCAAAGACTGAATCTGCACCTACCCCTGTTACAAATCTATCAGTGTTTGCAGAAGCAACAGTGTCACTACGCAATACAAGTGATTCGCTGATGAAAGATCTGCGAGCACTACCCTCGACGATCAAGGGCAGTCTCTCGCGTTTCTGGCGTATGGCACTCACTCCCGTAACGTTGAAGGGAAAGCGAAAGACGAAAGTACGAACCAAGGCACAGCTCTTTTTCATTGATACGGTCAGATTTGGAGCGACATTCGCCGTCATCTTCGGCGTGCTTTTTGCCGGTATGAACTACCGCAGCTTCTATGCAATTGCCAAGGCAGAACTGGCACTTGGGTTAGATACAGAGACCAACGAAGCACTGGACTCCCTTGGCAAAGCGAATACTCCCGGCCGACTCGGATCAACTACGATCAAGTACGACAGTAATCATATCGTGAAATATCTGCCCAAGGTCGGTCCCGAAGAAGATCGAATTGTGATTCCGAAGATCGGTAAGAATGTTCCGATCGTCGTCCCAGCAATCGAAAACTTGATGAAGCAAAAATGGAAAGGCTTTGAGGAGGACATCCAAGTCGCTCTGGAAGACGGAGTCGTTCACTACCCAGGATCAGCGCGTCCAGGGCAGGCAGGAAACTTCTTCCTCACCGGTCATAGCTCCTACTACCCATGGGCAGCGGGAGATTACAAAGAAGTCTTCGCAAGACTGCACGAACTGGATATCGGTGACACGTACTTCGTCTATCACAATGGTGACAAGCATAACTATCGCATCATTTCCAAATTCGAAGTATCTCCGAACAATGTCTCGGTTCTGGATCAGCCAACGGACAAACGTCTGTCGACACTCATGACGTGCACGCCGACAGGAACTACGATTGCTCGACTTATCTTGAAGTCAGAAGAATACGATCCTGTGACCAATGAAGCACTGGCAGTGGGAGAGAAAGTTGCTGCATCTGATGCAACCAGTCTCTTCACAGGGCTGTCGGCACTGCCAATCTAGTATGTTGTATGTGGTATGTGGTATGTCGTATGTAGTATCTAAGAACTTTTCGTATACCACATACCATATACAACATACGACATACTTTTCACACATGCTTCGGCAGCAACGGTAAGCCCGCCTGATCCTTTCGCTGAAGGTGCAGCGCACGGACCCAACGAAGGGGGTGGACTTTGCTAAGCGAGCGTATGCGCGCTGCTGACATCTGCTCGATGAAGAGTCCAAGGAGTATGAAAATGCCGCCGAGAATGTGATAGGAGTGAATCTGCTCCCCAACGATTAGAGCCGCAAAGAGGACACCCGCGAGCGGGCTACCGATTTGAATAAGCGAGAACGTTGTAGACGGCAAGCGATCCAATGACTCGTAAAAGAACGTGAGTGTCAGATAACGAGAGAAGAATGCAAAGGCGAGGAGTAGTAGTACTTTCTCGAGTGGGAATGCCGCAACCTCAGCTGTGAGTGGTACCGAAAATGCAAAACCAATCATGATCACAACTGCGATTCCTGCGAAGTTGCGTATTAGAATCGCCAGCTCCGGCATGATATGTGAGAGGTACTTTTTGAACAACACTGCACCTGTTCCTGATGTCACCGCACCCAAGATCACCAGCACATCGCCTTTGTGAATGGTAAGCGCCTCAGCGCCGGTGCCGAAGTTGATGACACCAATACCGACCAGTACAACGATCATACCCAATACCTGCATACTGTTGATTCGCTCTCCGAGAAGAAGCATTGCAAGAGCGAGTCCCCAAATGATCTCCACCGAAGAAAGTAGAGACGCATTCGCAGCCGTCGTCAGTGTGAGACCAGAGAACCAAAGGTACGGCGCTATCGCTGAGTTGAGTACTCCGATGCATGCTGCGATGATGATCAAGCGAGAAGGAAGCGACCTAAACCCCTTCACCAGTGGCACAACACCGAAGGTAAGCAGAATGAAGAGTGCAGTCAGCGTTTCGCTCGCGAGGAGTAATGTCATCGGAGACAGAAACGGCGTCAGTCCTTTAGCAAGCGAACTGTAGGTACCTGACCAAACAAGGGTGCCGATCGCGAGCAAAATGCCGAGTCGATACTCTGCCTGTGCTTTATTCGGTGCTTCCATGAGTGTTTGTATTTACTTGTTATTATACCATATTTTTATATATTTCGCGAATTTCGAAAACATCGCTCAAAGTCGCTCTTGATGCGTCTTCGCAAGTTACAGATGGTGCCAGGGGTGGGAGTCGAACCCACACATCCGTTTCGGGATCGGGGATTTTAAGTCCCCTGCGTCTACCGTTCCGCCACCCCGGCACGATTTCTAGTATAGCGAATTGATCAACTTCTACACATGTGTCAGCTCCCCTGCCAAACTTTTTTCCATCAGTTCGCGAACTCTTCGCGGATCTTTCGTCTGCGCGAGCACCCACATGAGCTTTGTAACTGCGCACTCGTACGTCATATCCATACCACTGATGACTCCCATACTCTCTAGAGTCATCTGCTTACGAAAACGATGAAGATCGATACTGCCCTTCTGCAGTTGCGAAACGATCACGATGGGAATCTTGCGCTTCGTGGCTTCTCTGAGCCACGGAAACAAACTCTCAGGCAACATTCCCTGTCCGTAGGCTCGAAGCACGATACCGCTCGGATTAAAATCCAGAAGAAGATCGAAGTAATGCTCCGGCATCCCAGGATGAAGCGTGATCGATAGAACATTCGGATCAAATGCGGGTTTTACAATTAAACTTCTCTTTCGCCTCACCACTCTGCGTGGACTCAGCTCCACTGTCGCATCGAAACGAACAAGTGGCGACATGCGTGGAGTTGAAAACGTTTTAATGATGGACTGATCTGTCTTCTTTGCTCTATTCCCGCGAAGAACACGGGGACCGAGAACAACGCAGACCTCAGCCAAATCGAGCTGTGCCGCCTGCAAAGCGTATGCAAGATTCATGCGTGCATCGCTGCCTAGTTCATCGAGAGGGAGAATCGATCCCGTGAGAATAATCGGCTTACTGAGATTCTGTAGCGCAAACGAGAGTGCCGCTGCGGTATACGCCATCGTGTTTGTACCGTGAATGACGACAAAGCCATCGAACCGATCGTAGAGTGCGCGAATTTTTTCAGCGATCAGCACCCAGTGCTCGGGCGTGACTTCTGAGGAACCGACGTTTGCTACAGTGAAGAACTCCAAGGAAACATCGCGTTGAGCCTCGGGAAGAAACCGATGAATATGTTCGATGGAATCCAACTGTTCGATACGACCAGTGCGACGGTTCCGGATCATACCGATGGATCCTCCGACGTAGAGAACAGCAATTTTGAGGCGAGCCATGGGTGAAGGATAACACGAAGTGGCTAGTGGTTAGTGGCAAGTTAACAGAATCAGTTGTACTAACCACTAGCTACTAGCCACTACACAGTCACAATAATCGTATCCTCGATCCTCATCCCCCACTTACCGGGGATGTACACACCGGGTTCGATCGTTATGATTTCTCCTGCGCGTAAGCGATGATCGGGTGCCTTGCTCGAGAGGGTCGGCGACTCGTGAATATCCAAACCCACACCATGTCCGAGCGAATGAACGAAGTACTGTTCCAAGTTTTCTACTTTGAGAGAATCACGAGCAACCCTATCTAATCGTCTAGTAGACACACCGGGATGCACAAGACACTCAGCAGACTTCTTGGCTTTCTTTAGGGCTCGGTAGACTTTCTTCATTTCAGTCGTTGGTGTCCCAATAAAGAACACACGACTCATGTCGCTACAGTAACCATCTACTTTTACTCCCAGATCGATCTGCACTATGTCAGTTTTGCGTAGTGGACGATCCGTTGGATGATGATGTGGAAGGCTTGTGTTCGATCCAAACCCAACAATCGTAGGAAAAGCCATGGTTTCAGCCCCAAGTGCGAGTGCTTCTCTCTCGATACGAAATGCAAGATCGCGCTCGGAGATACTCGCTCGTAGCCACGCAGGAATCGAGCGGAGAATACTTTTAGTGATACGAAGGGCAGCCTGAACTGATTTGATTTCCTTCTGATCCTTAATCATACGGAGCCCTTCTATCATAGACTTTGTTTGAACTAGTTTTGTACTCTTCAGTTTTGTATGCAGTCGCTGATGCTCTGCAACTGTCATGACACTTTCTTCGATCCCGAGCCGCCGAATACGAGACAGATCAGTCAGAAGATCTCTGTGCCTCTTCACCTTCATCCACGTGACTGTAGTTGCCGCTTCGCTGTACCTGCCATCGACAAAGAGTGTTGCTTCGTCGTTAGCAATAAGAATCGACCCGGCAGACACAGTGAGTCCAGTCAGGTAGCGAATGTTTGTTAGGTTCGTGATCAGAAGTGCTGGTAGAGCGACTTTGCGCATGAGTGCTTTAAGGCGCTGGAGATGCAAAGTATAGTGCTTTTGAGGCATAACAAGGGGTAGAGAAATCTACGAAACTATGGTATCATAGTGAGATGACTTTCTTCCTCTCAAACACGGTGAAAAGTGCGGTAGTACGGCTCTCTCTTTTGACCACACTACTCGTCCCAAGCGTAGCTGCTGCGCAAGTCTACGGAGGTTCTGGATTAGAAAGTGGACTCGGGCTTCTCAGTGGTATCGGAGGCATCTCTGCAGCTTCCACTGTGCAAGAAATTGTACTCGCGATTATCGCATTCATCTTGGACATCGCACTCCTCCTCGCCGTTCTCGCCATCATCATTGCTGGTGTGTATTTGATAGTCAGCAACGGAGATGAAGGAAACAAAGATAAGGCAAAGAAAATTATTACGTACGTTGTGATCGGCATTATCGTCATTCTGTTCGCCAGAGTGATTGTCGCACTTGTTGTCAGCATCTTTGAATGAAGATCCACTCCTTCCTGATCGGCGTAGTGTTCGTTCTCGGACTATTACCGGGACTGATGAGCGCACAAACGAATGCCTCAGTCCCAGATGCGATTAGACTAAGCCAAGGTGAGGTCTTCGAAATCACAGTTGATAGTCCATCGCCATCCAGCGAATTCAACTGGATTCTGACCAAGGACCGAGCGTTTCAGTCGGCTGCTAGGACACGCTTCTTTCAGGCACGTCTGACAGAGCCTGGAACATATGTACTGGACGTCAGTATTCAGGATTCTGTCACAAATCAGCAGCACTACAGAGCGTTCACGATTATTGTCGCCGAGACTGCTGCAGTGCTGCCACAAGCGCGTAATGCTGACTCCCCACCACAGGCGCGGCTGGAGCTACAGAATCCACAAGGAACATCCAGTGGTCTACCTGAACAAGGAGGGCTGCTAAAAATTGATCCGTCTGCATCCACAGGGCGCATCGACCGATTCTCGCTCGACCTAGATACTACACTCGACAGTAACGGAGATGGCAATCCTACCAATGATGACGACACTGTTGGAACATCGTTTGAGAAAATCGGGTCACCGATCTTCGTCGCCATGCTTCCACGACCCGGCAGAAGTGTGTCGCTGACAGTTACCAATACTCGCGGTGACCAGCCGTACACGTTGGCACTTCCCGTTCTGTACGGAGTGACCGTCACCCCTTCAACGAGTGGAACGGTGCAGCAGGCTGGGCCAATCTCGGTGAAGAACGACAAGGGTCAACTCACATTCTCGGTCACTCTGGATCAAGCACAATCAGAGGGCAGGCAACTTCTGTACGAGTGGGACTTCGGTGATAGGGTCAAGAGTCTACTCACGAGTCCAACACACGAGTATCGATCGGCAGGAACGTACGCAGTATCTGTACGCATCCGCGACATTCGCACAGGCGAAGAACTGTTCCAGTCCAGTCAGAGTGTGGTCGTAGAGACATCAAGCACGACGGGCGGTACGACATCGAGTTCAGCATCTTCTGACGACATAGTTACGACTCCCACGAGTGGCGGCTCTTCTTCAATCTTCGGCATTATCAAAGTGCTTCTTATCATTTTCGTTCTCCTTGCACTCGCTATCGGCCTGTATGCACTCTTGCAATGGATCAAAAGCAAAACGACGACAGGGATTCAGAAAACACTGGAGAAAATGGAAGGTGCAATAGTAGAGAAGAAAGAGGAAGAAACTGTAGCGAAGCCTGCAGCAGTGACGATACGCCCAAGCACAGAAGCATCAGAGTCTGTGAAGAAAGGGACAGTACTGACTGAAGAGGAAGTGATCCAGAAAGAAATGTCACACACTGAGTTGAAGCCCACAGCTGCTTCTGCCGCACCCACAACCGCAGCAGGACCAGTACCAGATTGGCTGAAGAAGGCTCCAGCGAGTGATCAAAAAGTTGCCGCTCCTCAGAAAGCCACGGTCGTAAGCACAGCTCCTTTGACAAAAAACGAAGTCAAAACCAACGTACCGAAACCTCCAGTTGTCACTGCGACTGAAGCAAGTGCAGTAGTACAGAACCCAACGAAGCAAGCAGACAATGGCGCAGTGCCCGACTGGCTAAAGCCTAAACAGAATACTCCCGTGCCTCCAAAAACTGAGCCCGTTACGCAACTAGCTCCGCCAGCGCCAACAGCCACTCCTGCACCAGTCACACCTCCTATTCCACCTTCTCCTAAGGTTGAAGCGAGTCCGAGGCCGCTTCCTGCTGCACCACAAGTAACTGCGAAGCCTGTGAGTGCTCCGCTGCCACCCCCTGCTCCTAAAGCCGTGCCTCCTGCAGTGCAGAATCGACCTGCTGAGCCGAAGCCCGTGACGCCATCCACGTCTCAGCCAATCCCTGAGCAGAAGAAGGACGACACCGACCCGCCGATTGCAATCATCAGTGCGGATAGTTTAAGGAAATAGGAAATGACGGAAACCGAGCGCAAGTCTACCGACCTGAGTGAGCAAATGACGGAAGCCGAGCGCAGGTCTACCGACCTGCGTGAGGTGATGTCGACAAAAATAGAGCCGCAAAGTTGTGCGGCTCTACAATCATCAGATTTTTTAATATACGATTCCCCCGTTCGTCTGCTCAGCCAATTTCACCGATCCCTGCGGATTAAGTGACTCCAGTTCGTTGGCCTTCAACATGCCTTCAGAAACTGTGAAGAGTGAAGAACCGATACGCACAATGCGCTCGATGTCCTTGCCGTATCCATACCAGGAACTTCCAGACTTGATGAAATCCTCTTCCTCGTAGTGCGAGATCTTGCCGCGAAGAGTGAACCCCTTACTGAGCGAGAGATCGTAGATGTAGGCACCCTGGAACACAGGACTGCCGTATGCCGATCCATCATCTGGCTTCGCTTTCTGCTCGGCAGTGAGTTCCAGTACCTGCACTGGAAACGCAAGCAGTCCACGCTCTTTATCGAAGAGCAAAGCCTTGTGATCGTAGAGGAGCGGGCTCTGTGTGCCACGGTCACCAATGATCGTCTTGAACTTCTCTTTCGGATTTTCGACATCCGAGACATCGAAGAGAGCGATCTTCATGCCCTGATACCAGGCGAAGTCTTCTTTTCCTGAATCGACTGCATCTTTACCGAAGCCGATGATGTGATTCTCATCGTACGGATGCAGATAATCGGAGTAGCCAGGAATCTTGAGTGCGCCCAGGACCTTTGGATCACGTGGATTCGAGAGATCGAGAACGAAGAAAGGATCGATCTTTTTGAACGTCACCATGTACGCACGATTGCCCAGGAAACGAGCAGAATAGATCGTTTCACCTGGTGCAATGTTTTCAATGGAACCAACTGTTTCGAGTGAAGAATTGAGAACGAAAACATTATTTCTTGAAACGCTTGTTCTATCATCTACTCCCCACTGCTCACCAATAGTGGTCGCAACGCGGAAGTTGCTATTCATTTCATCCATCGAGAACTGGTTCAGTAAATGTCCAGGAACCGTTCCGTGTGCACGGAACTCAACTGAGGAAGGACTGTAGGAGAAACGATACAGATGCGTTTTCTCGGATGGCGGCATGCCGCGGCTCCCCCACCAGTACTGCCACTCGGTCGCTGCGATGTACAGGTTGTCACTCGAGACATATACCTGTGTAGCATCACCCAAGATCACTTCGCGCTGCACGTCACCTGTGCCAGTGAGCGGTACACTCGCGACAATCAGATACTGTGGACGCGGAACGCGAGGAAGTACCGTCACATCATTGCAGCCAACGACTGGTGAGTCTTCGATTCGTTTTGCAGAATCATCGAACACGGGAAGCAGTCCTTCGGCACGTGCAGTTTTGCTCTGAACGTACGGACCCCACCATCGCGGACTGGTTTGAAGGACAAGGAGTAGAGCTCCATCGGAGACGCGTGTAGAGATGCGATTTCCCTCGATAGACACTCGCCTCTTCTCCACAGGCTTCGACTTCGTCGAAACATCGAAGAAGAGCGCAGTCGTTTTCTGTGTCTGATAGATCGGTGGATAGATCATCGACATTGCCATTTTTTGATCAGCAGGACCCTCACCCAGAGGCATCGGATACACGCCTCCGTCGTACGGAACCGAAATCGTGCCAATGAGCACGAGCGTCGATCCTGCAACGTAGACTTCAGATCCGTAGAAATTGTCGATGGAAACCGTGGATACAACCTTCGGGTTCTTAGCATCACGAATATCTACAATGCGCACTTTGCCGTCATTGCGTGAGAGTGCATACACATACTGTCCATCGGTCTTCACGATATCTCCCTCATCGACTCCCTCGACCTGAATGTTCGTGTGAGAGTAATCGCCTCCTGTGGTTCCAGAGGACTCCGATTTCGTCACTGCGGCTCCATCGTTCACGGCCATATCCATCATCGCAGGCATCTCCCTCGCAAAACCTAACGGCATCGGATACCCGCCTCCACCCATTCCTGCCTCATCAGTGAACGCCTTCAAATCAGTACAAGACGTGAGTTTCTGTGGAGCATCAGAAGACAAATCCACCTTCATGTCTGGATACTTCACGTTCAGATAGCCCTTCGAATCCTGATCGGTCTTTCCCTCAGACAAACGCCACATCATTTCTGCCATTTCTCCACGCGTGAGTGGAGCGTCCAGCTTTTCGATACTTGGGGGAATGGCTTTCGAGGAATCGAGTGCACGAGCAAAGGGCTCGTACCATTCGGATCCGGTCCCAAGTTCCTGATCGTACGCGTTGGAGAAAATCTTTGCAGCCTCGACGAATGTGACGGGCTTCTCAGGTCGGAACATCCCGTCTGGATAGCCATCGATAATCCCCTCTTCCTCTGCGGCACAGACGTATCCTGCGAACCATTCGTCCCTCACATCTGGGAAACAGTGGCTTCCGTCTTCCGACTCGACGGTTCCTCGGGATTCAAGAAGAATCTTCAGCAGCTCTGCACGATTAACAAATGCAGTAGATCGAAATGTTCCGTCGGGATTGCCCTGAATAACTCCTTTGGATTCGAGCGACTGAATCGCGTCGTGATACTCAGTCGAGCCCGATACATCCGAGAAGGCTACTGCATGCACGGGGGCAAGCGGCGGCACCAGAGTTGCAGTAATCGCTGTGAGCGTAAGAAGTGAAAGAGAAACGCGCATAAAAGAAAAAAGGAAAGTGTGATATTAGTATAGACGATCACACTCTCCTTTTGTTACAAGGATTACTTGCTCTTTATACACGCTCGATCTTTAGGCCTGCCACGGATGCGCTGGCAGTGACCGTGTACTTGTCACCGTTGCGTTTGCGCTCGACATTAAACTTGATACGACCTGTTGGATCATTCTGCGTTCGAACGAAGTTGCGATGCACGAGAATCGGAGGGTTGATACCAGGGATGATCACGCGTGCCTGCTCCGTTGGACCAAGCTCGAGTGTTGCTGGCGTATTGGCAGGATGCAACTGAGCTTCCGGAGTCACTGTTTTGTTTTTGAGCGCATCAAGTCGTGCCCGATCATCAGCCGCTGTCGGCGCAACCGGTTCCTGAGGAGCGCTCTGCTGGACTCTTTGTCGCAGGGCATTAAGCCGCTGTTTGTTATCGGCAGCACTAGGACTCTGAGGTGATTCGACTGGATCTTGCCGTGGCCTTTCGAGGAAACGAGCGAGCAAACGTGCTTCCTGATGAAAATGAAACATAGAGTGAGATGGGTATTTGTTATGTATATTATACTATATTTTTTTATTTGTGCAACTATTCCTTTCCGGCTTTCTCTAGGGCTTCTTTTTCCTCAATAAGCTTCTCAAGAGCTGCAATGAACTTGTTTCGGTCAGCTTCATTCGTCTTCGGATCCTCTGCCTTTACAAAGAGATCTTCTATCTGAGTATTCAGCATTTGAATTCTCGTGAGTCGTTGCTGTTCTTTCTCTTGAGCGATCCTCACCTTCTCTTTTTCCGCAGGTTTTTCAGCCTCAATCCTCATACGCTCCTGCTCGGCTGCCAGTTTTGCTGCCTTCTCATCGGCTGCTTTCTTTGCTTCTGCTGCTACACGTGCCTGCTGAGCAGTTATATCAGTTATCGGATTACTGAGCGCTGGCGGAGTTGTGTCTACGATTTCAATTGGCGCAAACGCTCTGTCACTCGGAATTGGCAAAGTCGTAGCTCTCCTCATAGCCGAAGGTGCTGCTACGAGGGGCGTAGAGTCCGAAGTCGTTTCTCTTCGAGTGGGATGTGTTGAACTAATGCTGGGCACACTCGCTTCTAACGATGGAGAAGTAACTTTTGGAATAGATGCAGGGCTCTCAGAGCGACGAATATCAAGTACTGTGTCATTAGGCTCAAGCGTGAGAGAAGTGGAGCGGGATGCCGCACTATCAGCACTAGAAGGTGCCACCGCAATCGGCGCCATGACACTCGGAACGGGATCAATCATCGAACGACGCAGTTGAGCCGCTGAGCCATCACGGAGTGCAAGCAATGGACTCTCGCGTTCAATGTTGCGACGTTCAATGGGTAATCCTGGACGTGTCAAAGCGAGTGCATCAACTGGAGGTTCGAACGGATTCACATCAAAGTCAGATTCACCTTTCTCATTACGAAGAGGGTCAGGCTCGAGCGATCGTTCAATAGTCAGTGTTGGCTCGAAAGGATAGTATTTAGGTGGAGGGCGAGGAGTATCAGCAATATGAGCAAGAAGTGCTGCTCGCTCCTCAGCTTCATACTGCTCTGGTGGCACTCCAATAAATGGATCATTGTTAGGAGTATCGTCAGGCTTCACAACTGGTGAATTACTACGATCTGCGACTGCCTTCTTGGATTGCCCCTTATTCAAAACGAATGGAAGCGATGCAGTAAGAGCAACCCCAAGTCCTGCAACAGCATATGGTAACCAACGCAGCGCTTTTGCCATACGACTACGCGAATCATCTCTCATCGTTCCCGTTCTCTGCTCAGCAGCAACTGGAACTGCAATTGAAGAATTATCCAATGGCTGAGATGGCAAACGCGTTAATAGCGCCCAGTATGTCCTATCATCTTCACCTAAATACTGAAGTGGTCCCGAGTCAGTAGCCCATTCATCTTCAGATGGTAATCGAGGAAAGCTGAGAAGCTGTGGAGTCGTCATACCAGGAGCCGCTGCAATAGTGCGATAATCGGAGTATGCTTTTATTAACACCTCTGGATGGGGCAGCCACCCTTTGGGTTTCTTTGTAAACGCCCTAGTCTGCGTGAGTGTAAATCGATGGTCATGAATAATCTTTGCTGCTTCTTCATTTTGCTCACTGACGATAGCAGGTGAGCGCCCTGTGGAAACGACCGCCCTCTTAATAGAGGCAAGTGTCAGAAGTTGCTTAGCTCTCCTGTATGCAGACAGAGAAGCTACTCCACCTGAAGAGGCCTGTTGTACGCGATCCTTCAGGCTACAAAGAACACCGAGGTTGTGGTCTGCTAACTCGACCTCGTCGTACTCAGATCTATAGTCTTGGACCAAGCTTCGAACATTCAAGTCAGCAACATCTGGTAACTCGCAATCGAAAGGACGTATCTCTTCTCCAACTGTATCGATACATCTACCAATCTGCTGCACCTTCTGTTGAATTAACTGCGTATCAATAATTCCATCTCTCTTAAAATGACCCAAGGTCTCTCGGTACATTGACATTTCCTCATCAGACAGCGATCGGCCTCTCTCCCTTCGCACTTCTTGCAGGCGCGCAAGCATGCGTCCTAGCAAGTCACGCAAGGTTGCTAATGATTGGAGGTCTCTCCTTGTTTCCCACATCTCTTGAGTAAGCTTCTCGGGTACCTGCATCGTATCTCTGTCCTCCATTAGCTCACGCACAGTATAAAAAGCACATGCGTCGTCTGAATGTAAGGAAGAAATATGATCCGTCGGAATCGAAAAATCAGGAATATGCTCTTCCAATAATGCGAGAACAATTCTAAGGCGATTTTGTACAGCCTTGGATCTACTCCTCAGATCTTCTAAAGAGAGCGGTGTAGCATCTTTACCGAAAAATAAGCGCTCATTCTTTGGTGCAATTCTCGAGTTTGGATGGTCGCTTTCACCAACCACTTTATCACTAGCAGTCGCTCCAAACTTTGTGCTCATGCAGTAGCGAAGAACAACATTGTTAAAATGTTCGAGTGATGTAGGATTTTTAATAGATGATCTGAGAGTCGAGACGTTTGCCTGTGTCAGTAACCGCATCAATCGGGAGTAAGCACGATCAATTGATTGCATGTACTGGTGCCGCTCCACAACCTCTGCTGCAGGTATCGATAAAAACTGAGCACGAATTTCAAATGGCCGCTCCTGCTCTTTCACATACTCCTCTGGTGAAGGGAGCCTCTTCTGCGGACCGACGACGGCTGGATCAAAGTCTAAACTCATCAAAAGTATTGTACAATTTATTCACTTTTTAGTCAATTCTATACAATTGGCTTATTCTAGTGCTTTTTTCGTCTTCAGTCCATAGCCCCGTACGATAGCTCTTCGAATTGGAGATTCTGGTCACAGGACGAAGGCGGTAGGCTACTAGCAATGCTCTGGAGGATCCGAATCGAAAGGAGCAACTAATGGAGAAGCAACCCTAAGACCCTCAGGACCAAGCGGATACATGACTAATTCTCGCGAAGACCACACTTGCTGTGGTCTGGAGCGACTCCACTTAAGGGAAGGAGAGCTCATGAGAGGAAACCGTAGCTTTCCTTTCATGCTTTATTTCTGGGGCGACCGATGGCCCGGCTTCGCGGATGAGTACATCATGGATGCGGTAGCTATCTCTCAGTCGATTCCGCGATACCGCTGCGCCGCGACTCATCTCTTGACGGAAAATGTCGTTTAGAAAACGCACGTCCAGATTTTGACTTGAGATATGCCTCAAAATTTTCAGCAATATTTCGATTCTCAAAAGCAAAATAATTCTTTACTTTCCATGGTTTAAACTTGTTAGTGTGGACACTGTCGCCTGTGTTGTGTTGGGCTAATCTCTTCCTTAGATCGTTCGTCACACCCACATACCAATGATTTGAATGTGCAAGTGATTCAAGAATATAGACGTAATGCATAGTTCTACAATATAGCACCATTGCGTCGTAGCGGTATCGTCACGCTCGATGCGTGTGCTCTGTTGTACGATTCGTCTACTCTTCCCGCGAAGACAGAATGGGGCGACCGATGGGGATCGAACCCACGACCCTCCGGACCACAACCGGATGCTCTAACCACTGAGCTACGATCGCCATATACCTTGTGAAAGAATGATCTGTGACGGCGAGCGTACCTCCTTTTGCCTTGTTCGCCCCGCTTCGCGGTGCGAAACCCACTGAGCTACGATCGCCATACTTTTAGAAGCCCGAAAATTGTAGCTGTTTTTACAGAAAAATACAGCGATCCCAAAGTACAGGTATACGTGGTGTCCAAGAAAAAGAAAGTGGGTTTTCTTGTTTGAAGGAATAGTTCCCCAGAGAATGATCTACTAATGCCAAAGCCCTCTCTGAGTCCATCTTCTGGCGCAGATTCCCAAATGCGATCACTCAGTCGTGTATCAAGCATGCCAGTCATGTTGAGGGTTAGCGCAATGCTCCTCGCCGTCACTGCGGCACTTCAAAATGTTGGCTGCAGTGTCAATAACTCATTCAATGGTAAACAGGGGCAAGGACAACCTGCTAATCAAAACGATACTCCAAAAGAAGAGAAAACACTGACGGGGGAAGGGCAATCATCAAATCAAAATGACACTCTCGAAGGAAAGACTTCACCAACGGAGCAATTATTCGATGGAACAATTTTTCCCGCTGCAGACGATTCAATAACAGTTATCCCACCTCCGAGTTACGAATTAGTGCCCGAAGTTGGAGCGTTCGTGGAAAAGGGTGCAGTTCTATGGAGAAACGCCGATCCAATAGCTAGTGCAAAACTACAAGCTGCAACGGATGTTCAGAAGGAGGCTTTGCGGCTGAGCACTGCGACAAAGGAACGATTTCAAAGGATGCTAAATGAAAGTGAAAAAGGGCGACCAGTAGTCGCACCAAGTGAAGTAGAACAAGCTGAATACGATCACGCGCAGAACAGAATTAATGCAACACTTGCAGACGAACTACTGAAGCTAGGAACAGAAGGTGTGTCCCCAAGAGCGGGTCGGGTATACGTTCACCCTGCCACGAAAATAATTACTGTTCATGGGAATCGTCGCGAAGTGGTTGTGACTGTGAAAGTCGGCACACTTACAGATAATATTTTACTAGAAGTAGGAGAGTATCGTTACCCAGCAAAGCTCATTAATACTTCACATATCGGAGCGAATTTAGTTCTGTTGCATCTTCGGCCAGAAGTAGATGAAGACATTGATCTCCCTCTTGGGTATGTTCGTGTCGTTGTCGGGTCAACCCAAACTCTCAAAACAGAAACTCAACGTGAACCATCTCCCGTGATAGGAACAAAATAAACAATATCAAAAAAGTGAATTCGATTTTTCCTCTACCAGAAGCCGAAAGAAGACTGGGGGTTAGTTTTTTCTTTGATTGCCATTTGACAGATAATACAGTGTCCGCACTCTCATGCACGCCCGCACGATAATCGTCGGCATTATTCTCTCGCTCATTCCTATGAGCGGGGTGCGTGTGTAGAGTAATTGATTTTTTCTCTCTCACCTCCTCGCTCAAAGCGAGGGGAGTTTTTTATTATCTTTCCATCATTCTCGATGAAAACACCAGATCACTACTCCGATTTCTCCCTCGAACGTGCGGCAAAGCTATGGGCAAGCTGTCATGACTTGCCAGGAAAAATGAATGACGAACAGATAGAAGCTGTTACCCGGCATCTTTCAGTTATAGAGCAATCGGGCAGTGGACTGATCACAGGTTCTGAAATCGCGGAATCGAGAGCGAGAATCCTTCACCTCTTTGCCGTTGACACTCCAGCAGACAGTGTCAGAGCAGATACAGTAGTGGGAGAAGAGTTAGTAGAATCATAGACAATTCTTCCCCCACCTCTCCTATGGCTATGAAGCCGCTCGGTACACTTCTCTCCGATTCGTTCTCGTTCTTTCAGAAACATTTCATGGTCCTCCTTGTCGGTGCTGTGGTCTTCGGACTCCTCAACGGTTGGGTCGGCTCGTACATGGACATCCAAGGCAAAAAGTTTGCCACGAACATGATGCAGGACATGGGCGCAGGAAACATGATGAATGAAAATAATATCCAGAAGATGCAGGACCTAACGATGAAAGCGATGCAGGGTGATGCAGACGCAGCCATGGAACTGGAAAAAATGGGTGAATCAATGGAAGCGATGGCAGGAGAAATGGAGCAGAAAATGAGAAATATGAAGATGCCAACGGCAGAGACGATTGGTGGATTCGCAGGCATGCTTGGTAAAGGAATGCTCCTCTCAATGCTCATCAGCACACTCGCTGCCGCATACTTCCTCTCCGTCACGGTTCTGAATGCAACTTCCGTTGGGGGTGCCGTCTCGCTCGCTGGAGCTCACATTGTGAAGGTCTTCCTTCTGTCGATCTGGATCATGATCCGCACCTTCGTCTGGATTCCTTTTGTCGGCATCGTCACGGGTATCATTCTGGGTCCACGCTTCATCACGGCTCCAATCAACCTCCTCGAAGGAAAGAAAGGCGTGATGGAAAGCGCATCAATGAGTTATACACAAACCACAGGTCAATGGGGCAAGATCTTTGGAAACATGATCGCAGTCGCGATCGTGCTCTGGATTGCAGTCATGATCGTCGCCATGGTTCTAGGAATGTTCGGTACGATCGGTACATGGGTCACTGCCATTTTGGTACAGCTCGGCAGCGCCTTCATGATGGTGTTCGGCATTCACTTGGCACGAACGGTAATGGCGAAATAGGATTGAAGTTTTCTGTAGAGACGCCCCACTGGGGCGTCTCTACTTTTTTATAATGAAATCTTCAAATATACACGGAGGAAGTGCCTAGATTCCAACATCCAGAACTGCTACACTCCCGTTCATGGCTGAACTGAAATACCGCTCCCCCAAAGGCGTTCACGACATCCTACCGGGTGACAACCAGTACATGACGTACATCAAGAAAGCCGTTCGTCACCGTGCACGTCAGGCAGGCTACAAGCGTATCGATCCTCCAATTTTCGAAGAGCGTGCTCTCTACGAACGTGGCATTGGTGAGCACACAGATATCGTGGAAAAGGAACTCTTCGGTGTCGGAAGAAAAGGAGCGGACGAGCAGTTGGACTACGCACTCCGTCCCGAATTCACAGCAGGTATTTGCCGCTCGTACATTCAGCATGGCATGGCAGAGCTTCCACAACCGGTCGAGCTCTATTCCATTGGTCCGTGCTTCCGCTACGACCGTCCGCAGAAAGGACGATATCGACAATTTCACCAATTCGACTTCGAAGTGCTTGGGCTCTCGGATCCAAGTATCGACGCACAGCTCATCCAAGTAGCCTGGAAAATTCTTGGGGATCTGAGTATTCAGGACCGTTTGCGACTACAAATCAATAACATCGGTGCTGCGGAGGACCGAAAAGCATTTGTAGATGCACTCCGAGAGTACTTCGCAGGGAAAGAGCGAAACCTACCCGAGATCGATAGAAAGCGTGTAGCGAGCAATCCCCTTCGCCTACTCGACTCCAAAGAAGAGGACACACAGATTCTGGTAAAGATGGCACCCAAGCTCAGTCAGTTCGTCAGCAAGGAGAGCCAGAAGTATCACAGTGACCTCCTCGAGTATCTGACCGAACTCGGCATTCCATTCACTTCGAATGAAGGATTGGTGCGTGGCTTGGATTATTACAACCAAACTGTCTTCGAGTTCTGGGATAGTTCAACAGGGGCGCAGAATGCAGTGGGTGGTGGTGGCAGATTCGATTACCTGATGGAGCAACTGGGTGGAAAGCACACGCCAGCAGTCGGTTTCGCGATGGGTATGGAACGCGTGATGTGGCACATGCAGGAAGCAGGAGTTGAGGCCCCATTCAAGGATCAGGTCGATGTGTTCGTTGCACAGCTGGGTCCGGAGGCGAAGAAAAAGTGTCTGCGTCTCGTGTCGGATTTACGTGACCTCGGCATTCACACTGTGGGTGCACTGGGTGAAGCAAGTCTGAAGAGTCAGATGCGTCTGGCAGACCGTTTCCAAGCGCGTTACTGCATCCTGATGGGGCAGATGGAAGTAAAAGAAGGCACTGCCATTCTGCGTGACATGCACGCGGGCAAGCAGAAGCAGATCAAGTTTGAGAAAGCGATCCCAGAAGTGATCAAGCTGATCGGTAAGCAAAACCTGGATACCTATTCAATAAAAGACAAGCTGGGCGATTTCCGGGATCCGGGGGAGGGATAAGAATGCTCTCACTCTTCAGCAATCCTCCAGGAACTAAATGTGCGTCCTAGAGTGTGTACTTTCTTGTAATCTCCACCATTTTTTCTCAGTTCCTGGATAAGATACTGAAGAATATTTGATGCGGATGCAGGACTTAATTCGGCTAGATTAGGCTTACTCGTTTGCGCAACAATTGCTGGTGCAATACGACCTAGAACCTCAGAAAACCAAATCTTGAGCATTCGATGCTGACGTGGAAAAGATGGCGTATTAAACTCTGCAAGCAAATCATCACCGTATCTATCACACAAATACTGTATAGCAGCACATGCGTCACCTCTTCCTGTTTTTTCCTGTGTAGAAAAGTGTGGCATGTCTTCCTCCGCGAGAAGCGAACGAACGAGAGGCAAGTCATCTGGTGCAAAAGATGAAGCAAATGTCCCTATGAGACCGTCCATCGTTCGATGCACGCTAACGCAACCAGCTGGACCAATGCCTACACTCAAGAGACGCCGATGGCCAGAGTCACTATCAGGCGCTGGCATTGCTCTCCTCGATTCAGGAGTGTCATAAATTCTGCGCAGACAGTCTACTATCTCTTTCTTTTGCTCTAGAGGAATAGAGTCAAAATCACGCAAAGTTGCATACCTCGCTGCCTCTAGAAGCTCTAGCTCTTCCGAATCTGAGTGCTCGTTTTTCTGGAGTAACGAAGGCAACGGGACTCCTGAATTAAGTAGTATTTTGACAAACTCTTCTTCATTAATTCTCGTATCATGTGTTTGCAAGTGCTCTACCTGAAGCTCCTTCATAGCAGCACTACTTGGCAGTAACAGATCGCCATGATCAGATGGAAACGCAACTGCCAAAGCACGAAGCCGCGTATCTCCTCTAAGCTCACGTATCTTACCTGTGTACTTCTCTCGATCAATCGATGGACTCGATAACATGGCTGTCCTAGGGTTCCCAGGTTGATTCATTGGAACGTGAAAACTCACTCGAGGCTGGATTTCATCATCTTGCACTAACTCAAGATCTGTACCGCTCAAGTTTTTAAAGAACTCATGATAGTCGGGATCGTTTGGTAGTATGAGTCGAAGGCGATCGTGCCGTATCGTTGAAGGAAGACCACGACGTAATGCAAGTAGGCTAGCGGTAAAGTTAAGCGCATTACCTCCGTGGGCAACCTTTACTCCTGCATATTCCAATGCTTTGAGCAGTATATTCTGCGCAACTGTATGGGAATCGCCATTTGCGCGTTCATACTCATCCATTCTTCCATCAACATACGCATTAACCCCGTCGAGATTGATTTCATCACATTCGGCAGGATCAATTGTAAAAAACAGGTTTAGGTCCAACAGCATCAGTGAACTGAAACCTGAATCCCTTTTGATGCCTAGCAACTGAAAAAATTCCTGATCGTTTATTGAGTTGAGTACCGACAAAATCAGTCGCTCTTTGAATAAGTTCATGACTGGGCTCGGGAGCTATATCAGCAATCGGCTGTACTAAGATGAGCTGTTCTTGGGGGGAAGAACCTACCATGTGGATACGCTACTATTTTCACAAAGAAAATCAAGGCTCCTTTTGGATCAAGAAAATGATACCAACTGCTAGATATCCAGGTTCTTCACACCCTTCGCGTGAGTCCCTTCGACTGCGCTCAGGGCGAGAGCCCAACTGCTGCTTTCCTAGATGTCGAGGTTCTTCACACCCTTTGCGTGGGTCTGGATGAACTTCTTGCGTGGCGCAACTTCGGCACCCATGAGGGTAGAGAAGATGGCATCTGCAGCCTCAGCATCCGTCAGAGTGACTCTCAGCATCGTGCGCTTGGTGGGGTCCATCGTCGTATCCCAGAGCTGCTCCGGGTTCATTTCTCCCAGACCTTTGTAGCGCTGAATGCCGACTTTCCTACTCTTTGGCTTTTCTTCTTTCTCCTTCTTTCCCTTCTTTTTAGCGTCGGCATCATCTGCCTCCACGACCTCCTCTGCCTCCTCCGATGCATCCGTCTCCTGCATTTCATCCTCCCCTATTCCCCACGCCTTCAAAATTTCCTGCTTCTCTGTATCTGAAAACGCGTACGCAACCTCTTTGCCACGAGAAATCTTGTAGAGAGGTGGCTGAGCAATATAGAGGTGTCCAGTTTCGATCAGTTCGCGGAAATAGCGATAGTAGAACGTCAGAAGAAGAGTGCGAATGTGCGCACCGTCTACGTCGGCATCGGTCATGATCACGATGCGGTCGTAGCGTAGTTTGCTCAAATCCTTCACTTCACCAATGCCCATGCCTGCCGCAATGATAAGTGATTTCACTTCGTTATTGGCAAGCATCTTGTCCATACGAGCCTGCTCGACGTTTAGGATTTTTCCACGAATTGGCAGAATCGCCTGGAACTCGCGGTTACGACCTTGCTTTGCTGATCCTCCAGCAGAGTCTCCCTCAACGATGAAGAGCTCACACTCGCTCGGATCCTTGGAGCTACAGTCAGCAAGCTTCCCTGGGAGTGTCATTCCTTCCAGTGCACCTTTGCGGATTACTGCGTCGCGGGCTGCGCGTGCTGCCATGCGGGCACGTGCTGCAAGCAGACACTTCCCCACAACTTCCTTGGCGTCCGTCGGATTCTCTTCGAAGTACGTCGCCAGCTTCTCGTTCACAACTGTTTCCACAAGCGGCTTCATTTCTGCGTTACCAAGCTTGGACTTGGTCTGCCCTTCGAACTGCGGGTCACGCAGACGAACCGAAACCACAGCAGCCAGTCCTTCGCGGACATCGTCAGCTGTCAGGTTCTCATCCTTCTCTTTGAGCAGTCCCTCCTTACGAGCGTAGGCATTGATCGTACGTGTCAGGGCAGCTTTGAAGCCCGTGAGATGCGTTCCACCCTCGGTTGTGTGAATGTTGTTCGCGAAGCTGATCGTCTGTTCCTGGAAACCATCTTTGTTGTACTGAAGCGCGACCTCGACGAAGCCTTCTTTCTCATCTTTCTCAAACCAGATGACATCGCCAATCCCCTCTTTATCGTGGTTCAAGTGCCTGACGTAGGCAGCGACACCTCCCTCGAAGTGGAAACGGAAGAGTCGTGGATACTTCTGATCCTCTTCAGGGCGCTTCTCGCGCTCATCCATCACTGAAACAGTAATGCCACGTGTCAGATACGCCTGCTGACGGAAGTGGAGCAAGAGTGTCGCGAGACTGAGGGTCTGGGTATCAAAAATTTCTTTGTCTGGCATGAACGTAATTTTCGTACCACGCTTTTCGGTCTTGCCGATAACTTTAATGTCCGCCTTGGGCTTACCACGAACGTACTCCTGCATGTGCACTTTGCCATCGCGATACACCTCGGCACGCATGTGACTACTCAACGCATTCACGACTGATGAACCGACGCCATGCAGACCTCCGGAGACTTTGTACCCCGATTCATCACCACCGAACTTGCCACCCGCGTGAAGTACCGTGAGCACCGTTTCGAGTGCGGACTTCTTGGTCTTGGGGTGAATGTCGACTGGAATACCGCGTCCGTTATCCTCAACAGAAACTGAAAAATCGTCATGCAAATGAATAGTGATGTGGCTACAGTGACCGGCCATCGCTTCATCGATACTGTTATCGACGATTTCGTACACACAGTGATGCAGTCCACGCTGATCGGTAGAACCGATGTACATTCCCGGTCGCTTGCGTACAGGGTCCAAGCCCTCCAGGACCTGGATATTACTTGCGTCATACTTCTTTGAGGATTCAGCCATAACGGGGGGAAAGTCACGAAAAATTGATCTATGAAAGTGTAGGCGCTGAGGCTTCACAAATCAATCCCCGGCGGGTATAGTCTGGTTAACGTTAGTATTTGCATTAAACCTATTTATATTGTACAATACAATTTGATGAGCAACGCTGCATTCCTCGCAAATAGTCTGATCAGACTACATCGAAACGAGTCACCTCAAGAAAATGGTGATATCGTCGAGTCAGTGTTGCTACAAGTTTTTGCTGAAACAGAAGATTCTGGAGAACTCAGTAATGTCGAGCTGGCACGTGCCGCCCTGAAGCGACTACGTGACCCTCTAGAAATTGAACGGGCAATCAAACGATGGATGCAATTTAATGAGATAACCAAGGAGCCGAGTGATGAAGTTCTCCAGAGCGTCATCATTCAATCCGCAATTGCAGCCAGAAAAATTGCAAGTGCTCTGAGCCCTCTCGATTTTAAACCTGTTCGCAAAAAAGTCGCATGAGCCTCCACTCTTGTAAAAAAGCATGGGAAGTAGGAAGATTAGTCCGCTCAGCTGCTGAGGGTGATTCATCAGCAGTAGACCAATTGAAAGACATAAGTGACGATGAAAAGCAGATGGTCGTTACTGCCATCACTCGTCACCGCGAAAAGCTTGAGCATTATTTGAAAGTAGAAAAACTTTGTCGTCTGAATGCTGTTGAAGAAAGAAAGAGCCAGGTACGTAGAGAAATTAGCGCACTTAATGCTCTCCACCTCAAGATCGATCCTTCTGCAGTAATAAACAGGCCGCAACTGTAGCATTGCGCTCGGTACTGAGCTCCTCTACACTCTCTTCGCTATGCCAAAGACAACTCAAGCCTCGGCCTCAGGGTTCAGTGATGCAGACCATGTTCTGATCACGAAAGAGGGACTGAAGAAACTGCAGGACGAATTGGATTATCTAAAGACCACCAAGCGTGGCGAAGTTGCTGAGCGCCTGAAAGAAGCGATCAGTTACGGTGACCTAAGTGAGAATGCTGAGTACGAAGAAGCAAAGAACGAACAGGCATTCGTGGAAGGTCGTATCTTAGAACTGGAGAAGCAGGTCAAGCACGCGAAGATCATCACAGAGCACTCCACGAAGACGACCAAGAGTTCGGTCATCGACATTGGATCAGTGGTCACAGTCAAGAATCTCACTGAGGATGAAGAGTCAGAAACGTACACAATTGTTGGAAGCATGGAAGCTGACCCAATCAATCACAAAATCAGTAACGAGTCTCCGATTGGTAAGGCTCTCCTTGGTCGTGAAAAGGGTGATACTGTCGATGTCACTGCTCCTGCAGGAAAGTTCAAGTATGAGATCGTGAAGGTCGTGTAATAAGTGACATCCTGGATTGAACGAGCGTGATAGTCAGAAGCTTTTCCGATTGCTATAGTAGTTATCGGTAGTTATCCGCTATCCGCAAATCGCTACCCGCCTATGACCGATCCAGTTACTCAGTCGAGCACTACACTACAAGTTCCTGCGGAAACGCAGGCAAAGTTTGGTGCGGTTGTGGAACTGATCAAGGGCTCTGAAAGTATGAATATGGAGGAACGTCAGTACTGGATCAACATCCTGCCGGTCATGACAGAAGAGCAGCTACGCAGTCTGAACGAAATTTTGGTGAATGAGAAAGCGCAGCTAGCCGCCATCGATGCCAAGTATGCAGAAAAGAAAAAACAAGAAGCAGGTGGAACCGTATCAGTAGAAGAGACAGGGAAACGTATCCGCGCAAACAAATCAGCACGCGACGCAGTTGAAATGGCTACCGAAAGTCAGGAACAGGAGTCTGAAGCCTCAATCTTAGAGCGCATCAGAAATATGTAGTTTTCTCACTTCTGAGCACACAGCAGAACCGTACGCTCTAGGAGACAAATGAGTTCTTCGGGGCGTTCTGAAGTGTATTTGTGTCCGCCGGTTTTAAGGGCGATATCTGCACTGAGAGCCGCTTTTGCAAGCACCGTCACCGCTTCGGGGCTCAGCGAACGAGCAAGGTTTTTAAGACCACGAACGGCAAAGAAATGCATGCCCGTCTCCGATGCGATCGATTTGTCATCTGTTGTACCAGATCGAAGCGACGCAGAGACCAAGACGACATTCTTGATCATATTCAGAAGAATCGACCAGAGTGTGTACGGATCCTCTCCACGATCGAGGGAAAATCGGATGAACTCTACCGCCTCGTGTACTTTGCCGCTCCCAAGTAAATCAGTCAGTCTCCAGATTACCTGCGAGCCAGAAGGAACGGCGAGGAGCTGCACATCTTGCTTCGTAATCGTGCTCGTTACGTAGCAGAGTAGTTTCGCGAGTTCCTGCGACAGGACTTGCTGATCTGATCCGACGATCAGAAGTAATTCTGCGACTGCCTCGTGATCGATCGCTTTCCCGGAACCTTTGACCGTCCCTGTGATCCAACCACGCAGTTCATGCGGTGCCAGATCATGAAACTCATGAAGTGTGGCAACTTTCAACATCTCCTTCGCAAGTGCTGTGCGTTTATCCGGAGCAGGTTCAATGAAAAGCGTCACAACTTGGTGGTGCATGCTACTGAGCATCGTTGCGACATCTTCTTTCTCGATAGATGGAAACCCATCCACGATGACCAGTCGCTTCTCTGACAAAAACGGCATCGTTGCTGTCGCATCGAGAAGAGTCGGAAGGGTGAGCGAACGACCATCCAGAATCAGCATGTTCTCGTCCCCATACTTCTCTGCAAATGTTCGCTTCCAGCGCCTGAGCTCCTCTCGTAGAGCGAATGCATTCGAGCCCGTAAAGAGGTGTAGCTGATCGTGTGCCATACGCAGTCCCGAGCATGGCATGGAGCCGAGGAGAAATCCACACTTTCATGTTTTTTGGCTTGTAGAAGGGCTAAACTCGAACGGAGGAATACGATTACTACGTCACAATCGTACTAAGCGTCAACTGCTGTGCATGGCTGAAAGTGCGGTTTTTCGGTATAATAATGAGATTTCACACCACTCTCGTATGAAACAAAAACACATACACAGCCGGGTCAGTCCCATCACGAGTATCTTCCTCGTCGTTCTCGCAACGGTCGGGGCGTTCACGGTAGGAGTACGCACTGCGAATGAAGGCAGTGTAGTAGGCTCAATCATGGCAACGAGTGAGGTCTTACCGGGCGACTTCGACGGAAATGGAGTGATTAACGAGAACGATATCGTCGTCGCGATCGAACTGGCAGGGAACCTACGAACTCCGACTCCAGAAGAACTGAAGGCTGACCCGAATCAAGATGGCATGATCAATGCTGCTGACGCTCTCATGCTGATGCAACACATTAAATATAAGACCAAGTCTGGAAACACTCGATAACATCATGAAGCGCGAAGCAGCAACAACACTGGCGCTACTCATGATCCTTACGGCTGGACATGTAGACACCGTGTCAGCACAAACTGCTGGGACGTCGCTCTCATTGCAGCCACACTGTACAGAGAGCGAGCGTACAACCTGTCCCGTCTACTCTGTTCTGGACGCAACGAGTGTCACGACAGCGACACTGAACACAGGCGATATTCTGGATATCGATGTCATACTCAAGACCGATCAACCTGCTGCAGTCAGAGATATTCGCTCCTGGCTCAAGTACGATCCAAAGGTCCTGGAGGCACGAAGTGTAGAGCTTACGTCCATTGTCACAAGTCCAACACCTGGCGAGCAATCGATCGATGCATCGCAGGGAATCGTCAAAATCGGTGGATCAGTTCAGAGCCTCGCAAAGAACACTGCGAGTGTCGCACGTGTCACATTCCGCGTCATCAAAGCAGGATCGGATACAACCATCACATTCGATCAATATCTGCCAAGCGGAGCAGGACGCACGGCAGTGAACGGTGAAGGTGTTTCCGCTCCCGGAAACGACAACTATCAGGGGAAATTGACCCAGCCACCGTGTATCGATGTTCTCATCGGATGCGGTACGACAGAGCGTACACCGATGCTCCTCGTACGACCTGCGTCTCTGGTTGTTGAGCTCGGGTCCGCCGCCGTGTCATCCAGTGCCAGCACGGCATCTACAAATTCTAATAACGGATCAACCGTCTCTTCGGCGATGGCCATTGCAAGCAGTATCGCATCGTCTCTTCTGAATTCAGGAACGCAGAATAGTGGCGGTGCATCGTCAGCTGGTACTACAGCTGGGGGCCCACGGTTCAACACTGCACCGTCCGGTTTCATGCTACTGCAAGTGCAAGGAGTGCAGATCACAACACGTGATAACAGTGCCTACCTCGGATGGTTGGGCCTCGAGAGCTCTGAACTGAAGGGATACAACATCTACTACGGAGCAGTCAGTGGTAGGTATCTGCAGCGCAGAAGTGTTCCGCCGAGTTACGCAACAACTATTATTCGAGATCTGGAGCCGGGACAAACATACTTCTTCGCCGTACGTGCATTTAACGAACGCAATGAAGAGACCATGTTCAGCAAAGAAGTATCAGTAACGATTGGTAAGCCAGAAACCGCGACATCTCCCCTGCTTGCAAGCGGCCTCACCGACCCGCAGGCAGAGAACATTATGTCTACCAAAGGAGGGACAACGATCACAGGTGAAACAGGAATAGGATCAGGAATCAGTGTACTACTCATTCTCTCAGCTGTGATCGGCACCGTCGTCGCTGCTCGTAGACAATTCGTTTTCCCCTCATAACATGTCTTCACCCTCTCTTCCATCTTGGAACACCACCACGGATACTGAGGACACACCCGTGCCTGTACGAACACAGTCACGGAAAACGAGTGAATCGCACATGGTTCCAGTAGCACGGATGAAGAAAAGTGGCATCGGGTTGCCAGCGATTATCGGCATGACACTCGCGCTCGTCAGTATCGGTTGGAGCATGGGACTAGGAGAAAGTCTGATGGGCCAGCTTACAAACACTGATACGACAAAGACCGTCACGATTACTGCAGAGGGAACGTTTTATCCAAATACAATGCAACTCAAACCAGGAGACGAAGTCACGATCAATACTATGAACGAAGATCCACAGGTACTGAAATCTCATAACGCTCGAGAACTCTTTACGACACAAGTACTCTTCGCTGATGACGAGCCGTTTACATTTACAGTTCCAGACGATGCAAAGGGACCATACGTGTACGTCTCCGAAACATTGCCCGAAGATCAAACACTCACCTTCACAGTCTCGCTTCCGATCGAAGCTGCAACAGAGAATCAGGCTACATCCGTAGATTCGGAAAATAGTGACCCAATCCCGATTCCGTTCGACGCCAGAGCAACCACGTCCGCTTCTTCTTCCAGTGTGTTATCCGCTGCACCAGTCGTGACCGTCCATGCATCAGGGCCTGCCAGCATCAGTATTGGAGGAACCAGCTCACAGTCGTCAGTATCCTCTTCAGTCGCCGTCACCACGCGATCTGCGACTATCCAAACGAACCCCTATACCGTGCATGCAACGGGTGCGGATCAGCAGCGCGCTGTTACGAGCGCCGTTGAGTCTGCAAGCGAGAAGCTCCATAGCGGCGCACCACTTGCTCAGTACGCGAACTATAGACCACCTACCACCTCTGCGACTGGTCCCACACATACTGCGGGGATCATACTGCTCGTATCTATCGTCTTCTTCGTGCCGATCGCCAGAAGGATGATACGTATGTAAGTTCGAATTCGCTCACGTCTACACCGAAATCCGGACGAGCAAACTTGATAACACTTTTCGTCAACTGTTGTTACAATATTTCAGATATTCCTATTTAGTGGTGGGCCGGGCTGGACTCCCTTCGACTCGTTCGCCTTCGGCGAACTCGCTCAGGGTAAACTTCTCGTCCTTTGCTAATGTTACTGTATCTGTTGTTCGATGAGTGAAATGGTGGGCCGGGCTGGACTCCCTTCGACTCGTTCGCCTTCGGCGAACTCGCTCAGGGTAAACTTCTCGTCCTTTGCTAATGTTACTGTATCTGTTGTTCGATGAGTGAAATGGTGGGCCGGGCTGGACTCGAACCAGCGAAGGCATAGCCAGCAGATTTACAGTCTGCCCCGTTTGACCGCTTCGGTACCGACCCACGTGTGATGGAAAGAGCTTCATTGTGTTCGGACTCGAACCCGGAATGCCTACGACAGCAGATTTCAGTCTGCCCCGCGTTTTCCCGCTTCGGTACCGACCCACAGTTTTCTAGCAAAGAACAAAGCTGACAAACTATACAGAAGTTACGGGAATCTGAAAACGACTCCTATTTTTTTCGTCTTATATCCTTCCCTCCCCACCTCCACCTTGGCCTCTCACCTGTGTACGCGCAGACGAGAATCAGGACGATCACGAGTGGAGTGAGGTGCATAAAACTAAGCCAGAATCCCTCCTCTGGAGTCAGTGCAACACGCTCGATCATCACTGATAACGCGATGACAAGAACGACGAAAAGAAACAAAATAAGCCATCCCTGCCACGTAGACGGATTCCAGCCCCACCCGTACTTTTTCGCTTTAAACCAGATTGGACGCTTCATAGACCGCTAGTCTAAGCCAAGAAATCGCAAAAGAAAAGCACGACAGTCAAAGAGTCGAAATACGCTGAAAGTGGGAAATATGCAAGGCAAGCCCCCGTAAAAGCCTTGTGTACGAAAATCCCACGTGCATACAATGACGTATCTACTCTTTCCCCCCCGTTCGTATGATCGTCCAATCACACGTCAAGGAGGTACTCTCCAAGATGGGCCTTCGCTGCGGTGGCGACTTCTGCGATGCTCTCGCTAAGGAATGCGAGAACATGGTTAAGAAGGCTGCTATGCGCTGCAAGGAGAACAAGCGTCAGACCGTATACGGTTGTGACTGCTAGTCTTTAGCATGAAAGGAAACCTTTCGTTTCCTCTCTTGAGCTCTCCTTCCTAAAAAGGTGCAGCTCCAGCTCGGGCAAAGCCCAAGCTTCGCTGATCTATCTATTGTTCATCTTTGATCAAAGAAGAACTGCTGGTGAGAACCGGCAGTTTTTTTTGAGAGCGCGGAAGACAAACCTACGGTTTTCCTTCCACGAACCATCCTTTCCCTAAGAGGAAGCGCTCCACCCCGCAGCAAGTGCGGGGTTCGCGACACTTACCTATTATTCATCTTTCGTTGGTCACAGAAGAACTGCAGATGGAAACTGGCAGTTTGTTTCGTCCTCCCCCGAAGGGGCGGAGGAGGACGAAAGAATTCCTTTCACGATTGTTACTCGTATCGCAAGGCTTCCATGGGACTTAAGGATGCTGCTCGCTTGGCAGGATACAGTCCAAACACTAGGCCCGTCCCGATCGCCATCGTGAGCGCCAGCACGATCGCAGATGTCGATAGTACGAATGTGAGGTCACCCAGAAGTTTTGCAGCGATCTGCGTCAAGAACCATCCAAAGAACGCCCCAAGCACAAGCCCGATGAGTCCACCGACACAGGTCAGTGCTATCGATTCGTACAAAAACTGCTTGAGAATATCCTTGGGTCTGGCACCGAGCGCTTTCCTGAGTCCAATTTCGCGAGTACGTTCGGTGACCGAGACAAGCATGATGTTCATGATCCCGATGCCACCGACGAGGAGTGAGATCGCAGCAACGAGCGAGAGAAACACCGTGAGACCCATCGTCACTGAATTCACAATCTGTGTCACCTGCTCAGCACTGCGCGCTACGAAATCATCTTTATCAGGATCGTTCTCAGGATTATCGATACGATGTCGTTGGCGAAGCAGCGACGTAATATCTGCCACAGCAACATCGGTGTCACCGACAGCTTTGAGAGTGATGTAGGTCAGGTGCTTCTGCCCACTGATCGAGCGTGCTGTGGTGAACGGGATAAAGATCGGCTTATCCAAGTCCTGCAGCAGAAACGAACCAAGGCCCTTGAGTGTCCCCACGACGGTCAAAGATGCACCACCAATCTGCAACTTCTCACCAATCGGATTCTTGTTCCCAAAAAGATCAAGCGCTGTTTGATACCCCACTACAGCAACTGCCTTCGCTCCGTCCACATCGCTCTGATCGAGTAGACGACCCTGATCGATCGAGAGACCGTAGTTCGAAAAGATATCCTGCGTTGCACCCATCACCATCGGACTCACCTCTTCTTTACCGTACGAGACAGGTTTGGAAACCAGGATCACCGGCACCACGCGATCGACGGTGGAGAGTTTCTTGATCGCCTCGTAATCCTCGATCGTGATGCTATCCAACTTTCCGCCAAAGTCATCGAATCCCTTCGGAAAGACATCCATCGTATTGGTACCAAACGACTCCACCTGATCGGAAATATACGTCTGGAACGTGCGACCAATGCTCACCATGAGCACCACGGATGCGACACCGATGATGATGCCGAGCATCGTAAGCAGCGACCGCGAACGATTCACGAGAATCGCTTTGGCTGCTGCCTCTAGGGTGTCTTGGGTTCGCAAGGGGTAAATGGAGAGGAGTGATAAGAGAATCGAATGAAAGTGGTGCGACTGGTTGTTAGTGGTTAGTGGCTAGTGACGAGTGTAAGTGGAGAAACGGCTAACTACTAACCACTAACCACTTGCTACTCATTCATAACGCAAGGCTTCAATCGGATGTAAACGAGCAGCACGGCTGGCAGGGCGCAGGCCAAAGATCACACCCGTCATGAATGCCATGAGAAATGCAATAACGACAGAAGACATGGAAAGAACAAAAACGTACGTAGAGAGAATGTTCGACACAATAGCTGCAGCAATCCAGGCCAAGAACACTCCGCCTAGTACACCAATCAGACCGCCGAGCACGGTGAGCATCACTGCCTCGACTAAGAACTGCAACAGAATATCCTTCGGCCGGGCACCCAGTGCCTTTCTCAGTCCAATTTCGCGAGTACGTTCGGTGACCGAGACAAGCATGATGTTCATGATCCCGATGCCGCCGACAAGAAGAGAGATCGTTGCGATGGTCGTAATGAAGAGGGTGAGACCAAGAGACACAGACCCCAAAATTTCACTCGCCTGAGCCGAAGACCTCACGACGAAATCGTCTTTCTTTGGATCGTCTTTAGGATTCTCGATTCCGTGCCTACGACGAAGAGTGGCTTTCACATCCTCAAAAGCCGTATCGAAAGAATCAGTCGCGAGCATGGTGATGTAGTTCACATACCGTTGCCCGGTGACATTTTTCGCAACCGAAAATGGAACATACACACGATCATCTGCATTCTGGAAGAACTGTGAGCCAAGCGGTTTTGTGACCCCAACAACCGTATAGGTGTAGTCACCAACACGGATTCGCTTGCCCATCGGATCAACGGACCCAAACAGATTATCGGCAGCATCGGGACCGAGAACGGCAACCTGTTTCGCACCTTGTTCGTCGTTGTCATCCAACCATCGCCCATCTGCAATCTCGATGTTCTGATTCTCGAAAAACGTACGACGTACTCCAAACACCTGCGGCGATGCCTCCTCCCTGCCGAACGTTGTTCGTCCAGGAATGAAAATCACGGGGGCGACACTCTCGATCGATCGTAGCTTCTCAAGCTCACGAAGATCCTCAAACGTAAGGCTATTGAAGCCCGTCGACACCTGTGAAGCACCACCCTCTTGGGTCCCCGGAAAGATCACCATGCTTTTCGGGCCAAGTGAACTGATCTGTCCCAAAATAACTTTTTCCATACTGGCGCCGACCGAGCTCATGAGGACCACGGCACCGACACCGATAATGATGCCGAGCATCGTGAGAAAAGCACGAAAACCACTGCGGCGCACTGCACCAAGCGCTATGCCGATGCTATCAATCGTTTTCATGCGATTACTTGAGATCAGCAGCCGTGCCTTTGGCAACAACACGTTTAAATCCGCGTACGTCCTGATCGATCTTGCCATCCAAAATGTGGATGATGCGCTCAGCATGCTCTGCGGTGCGACGCTCGTGCGTGACCAAGATGATGGTGTGCCCCTTCTCGTGTAAGGCCTGCAGTGCATTCATCACAGCCACACCAGAAGCGGAGTCCAAGTTTCCTGTGGGTTCATCGGCAAAAATAACGTCAGGATCAGTAACGAGAGCGCGTGCGATGGCGACTCGCTGCTTCTGTCCACCAGACAGCTGACTGCTCAAGAAATCTTTACGTGAGGTCAGTCCGACAGTCTCGATCGCTTCCAGAGCTCTCTTCTGCCTATCGGCAACAGGAATAGCGGGGTGATAAAGCAACGGAAGCATCACGTTCTCGAGCACCGTTGTACGTGGCAATAGGTTGAACGCCTGAAAAACGAAACTGACGCGGGTAGCCCGGATGCGTGCCAGATCGTCTTCAGAGAGCGCCTCAGTCTTCTTGCCCTGAAAAATGAACTCTCCTGATGATGGAGTATCTAAAAATCCGAGAATATGCATGAGTGTGGACTTCCCTGAACCCGATGGGCCCATGATGGCAACGAACTCACCTTTTTCGATGGTGAGATTGATATCGAAGAGCACTGGGGTTTCTACACCGTCATTGGAATAAACCTTGCCGAGTTTTCGGATCTCGATGAGTGAAGTCATGTGAATTGAAAATTGATAATGGAAAATTGATAATTATTACGCTGGGCTTCCTCAATATTTGCACCAACTCCTGTACCGCTGCGAAGCAATTGCTTCGAAAGAACATATTCACGATCTTCCATCATCGAACGACAAAACAGCACGATTCTAATCGCATATGCATATGCCTTCTCCTGGACTATATTCGGATTTTTCATAGAGCATTTTCAATTATCCATTTTCAATTTTCAATTCCTTTTATTCTTTAATCAGCACGACGACCGTATCGCCCACACTCACTCCTTCTACCTCAGTGAGTCCGCCTTCCCCTTCCATGCCAACCGTCACCTGCCTCTCGGCATAGTTCTGTGAGCCTGGAATGAGTACGCGCACGATGTCACGACCGCTCGCATCTTCTACGATCGCTCGGAATGGGACGCTCACGACGTTCGATTTGAATCCAGTCACGACTTCGGCATCACCTGTCATTCCAACCTTCAAATTATTAAGAGGCTGCATGAAGTCCAGTTTCACACGATACTTTGGCACTCCCTCAGCATCGGTCGGTGTCTGATCGATTTCTCCGACTCGGAGCGGTTGCAACTGTCCCCGGAAAGCATCCAGAACGATCGCACCTGACATACCGACAAACACTTTCGGGATATCGATTTCAGAGACGAACATTTCCACACGGTACGGAGAATTCCCGAGTAGCGTGATCGATGGCTTGTCCGTTGGACGAACCTCGCCCACTTTCACATTCACCTTGGTCACGATGCCATCGGTTGGAGCAGTGAGCACTGTGTCACGGACTTGTGCTGCAGCACGAGCCAGTTCCGCTCTTGCCTGATTCACACGAGCCCTTGCACTGTCGATATCGGTCTGACGCGCTGGCGCTCTCTTGAGTGCCAGTTCAGCCTCCGAGATTTTGACCTGCGTTTCGTACGTAGAGATATCGGTTTTAGCTCTGTCGCGCGTTCCCTTGAGTGACGAGACTGTCGATTCTTTGGCAGCGATCTGCGTTGTAAAGCTGGCAGAGTTATCCTGCAGAGTCTTGAGCGCTGTCTCGAGAGCGGTGAGAGCCGACTGCACGTTACTGCTTTGTGTTGCGACAGTAGACTTGTGAGTCTCTTTCGATGCATTGGTAAAGTACGAGGTCACAGGAAGGGCAGACATCAAACTGTATGCCTGACTGACTGCGGTTGAGGTTTGCAAGGCAGCCATCCTCGCATCGGAGAGAGCGGTAAGGGCTGACTGAAAATCGAAGACACTTTTTGCTTGAGCGGCAGAAACTGCACTAGTGGCACTACTCAGTGCGACGAGCATATCGTTGTACTGCCCAGATGAATACTTCACGACTGAGTCTTGCACTTCATTGGCATTGAAATCGCCACGCACCACAACGAGTGCGGTGCTACATGTTGTCAGTCGTTGTGAGATGGATGATGCAACTGTTGAGACTTCGCTTGAGAGCGCTGTATCTGCCTGACTCTTGAGAGCCCTAAGCTCGTTCTCTGCCTGCACCAAACCCGACTGAGCGTTTGTAAGAGTCTGCTTCGCAACATCCAAGGATGCTCTGCGATTGGCGAGTGATGCCTCAGCGATCGCGATGTCTTCTGGACGTGATCCTTCTTCCAGCGCTTGGAGTGCTGCTTGTGCAGATTGCACCGAGGCACTGGCACTCGCCACACTTGCAGAAAGAGAGCCTGAACGGAGTGCTGCGAGTCGTTGACCTGTTTTCACCTTGTCACCTTCTTTTACCAGTACTTGAGACACGGTATCGATGACTGGAAACTGCAGCTCCAGATCTTTTTCAGAGACGACGGTTCCAACAGCCTCAACCAGCTGCCGAAGGTCACCCTGCACAACCTCAGCCGTCACGAGTGTGGGAACAGATGGTCGCGTCACTGCATACACAGTCCATGCAATAAAGAGGACAACCAGCGTCGCGATCGTTGCTTTGAGGTGCCGTCGTAAAAACTTGAGTACCGCACGAATGCGAGTCCAGAGTAGTCGAATGAGGGCGAGGAGACGGTTCATAATTGTCGACTGAGTGTAGCGTGAAGCAGGATAAAAAACAATGCAGCACTTCTCTGTACTTCGACGCTCCAGTAATCAAATTATTACACTTTTGCTTGAGTTTTTTGTATCGAATGAAGGGCCTCTTTCAGTACCTCTTCAGCAGGACGCATGACGATTCCGAGATCCGCCAACTTCTTGCCGCTTAAGATGCAGTTGCTGCGCTCAGCCTTCGTGACGGTATTGAGTGTCGCTACAGTCAGACGCTCAAACGTGTGTGTGGGATCCACAATCTGGGTGTAGGCCTGCATGATCTGATACGGAGAGAGTGGGGTCGGACTCACAATATTGAATGTGCCAAGTGCGCGCTTGTGGATGAGTTGATCGAGAGCATCGATAAAATCAGGAATGTACGTGAGCGAATTCGTCTCATCCAGCACCTTCTGATACTTCGAAAGCTTTATGATTAAGTTACGAGGACTCAAGGTGCCATCGAACGGCATACGAAGCCTGAGATTCAGAACCGGAAAACGCTGCAAAAGAATATCGGTTGTAAATTTGGTGAGCGAATAGAAGCTACCCGAAAAATTGGGCATCATCTCTTCTGTGAATCCCCCCTCGGGAGAAACGCCTGAGTAAATGCAACCAGAGCCAATGTGTACAAAATAGATGTTGCGTTTCAGGCACTCCTCCACAAGTACGAGAGGACCCATGACATTGGCGCGCATCGTTTCCTCTTTATGATCCTCACACCAGTCGACATTGGGGCGACCGGTTTTACCCGCGGCATTGATGACGACACTGGGTCGCACGTCGTCTAAAGCTTTTTCTACAAAGGCTCGGTCAGCGATATCCCTTTTTGGGCATACGATGCCTGGGTAGCGATCCTGTAGATAGCCGCCAAGATAGCCACTCGCGCCGAAGAGAAGGATACTGTCCACGAACTGAGTATAGCGAACAGGGCTCAACCTTGCGAGCTTGCCGAACGTACCAGATGGGCTACAATCACGTCCGATGGCAGCTAAGCGACGCACCAAAGCAGCAAAGAAACGCATTCAGAAGCGTTCGCGAAAGCGATCGAACGATACGCTCGATCTGCAACTTGAGGATCACACACGTCGGCAAGTCAAAGCCATTTTCTGTATCGGACTCGGTATTGTTCTCTTCCTCGCACTCGGCAATAACGCGGGTGCGGTGGGCGGAGCGGTCAATCGCCTTCTCACGTTCTTCTTCGGAGGATACGGCATGCTCTTCCCGGGCGCCGTCATTCTGCTTGGTTGCCTGCTCATGATTGGCACCTCTCCTCATATCGAAGCAAAGCGCACAGTCGGCATCGGTCTCTGCTTCGCCGCATTTTTGGGACTCGTTCAGCTTTCGTCTCCGCTCACGGAACTCATCGACAGGCGTGATGAGCTAGGTGGTGCGATTGGCTTCATGATGGCGTTCCCATTCGCTGCCTTCCTTAGTAAGAGTGTCGGGTTTGTGTCGCTTGCGGCTCTGTTCGTCGCTGGACTCTTCATCACATTCGAGCCTGATGTCCCCGCAATTTTGAAAAGTCTAGCAACCAGAACGCATACTCCAGAGGAAGAACCAACCAAGAAAAAGGCAGCACAGAAAGAGCAGGAGGCGCTACCCAAATCCAATGCTCTTCCACAGATCAAAGAAGATCAGGATTTGATCGAACAGGATTTAGACGAGCCGGATCTGAATATCGTGCGACCAGAATTTGCGAAGAAGGAAGTCGATAATAAGTCGAAAAAGAAGGGTGAAACCGCTTCCGCCGCACTGATCCAAGCTGTCGCGAAAGCAAAAACAACGGAAGGCATGATCGAAATGAAAGATATGCGCTTCGAGGAATGGGAGTTTCCCTCTCTCGATCTCCTCGAGGATAAGCAGAGCGAACTGACCGTCGATGACGAGGAGCTGAAGATGCAAGCTGGACGAATAAAGGAGAAACTGGGCGAGTTCGGTGTCGATGTCACAATGCGCGATGCGCACCCAGGTCCAACCGTGACACAGTTCACACTGGAACCTGCAGAAGGCATCAAGCTGAGTAAGATCGAGAATCTGAAGAGCGATCTAGCGCTTGCGCTTGCAGCACAGAGTCTGCGTATCGAAGCTCCGATCCCAGGCAAATCCCTCGTCGGTATCGAAATGCCAAATCAGAAGCGATCGACCGTCTACCTGAAAGAAATCCTGGAAGCTCCAGCATTCAAACAGAGTGAATCCCCTCTTACGCTTCCGCTCGGTCGCGGCGTATCAGGTGATGCGTACATTGCAACGATCGAAGACATGCCGCACCTTCTCATTGCCGGTGCAACAGGTGCAGGTAAGTCCGTGTGTATGAACACGTTCCTGACGTCGCTTCTGTTCCAGAACGCTCCGCATGAACTCAAACTGATTCTCGTTGACCCAAAGCGCGTGGAGCTTATGCCGTACTCCGGCATCCCACACCTGCTCACTCCTGTGATCACCGAATCCGAAAAGGCACTGCAGGCACTACGTTGGGCAATTGCGGAAATGGGCAGGCGTCTGCATCGCTTCTCAGAAGCGGGTGTACGCAACTTGGCTGAGTACAATGAAAAGCAGGCAGAGGAGAGTAAGAAACTGCCACGCATCGTTATCGTGATCGATGAACTCGCGGACCTCATGATGCGTCAGCACCGCAAGGACACGGAAACGATGATCGCACGCATCGCGCAAATGGCACGTGCTGTCGGCATGCACTTGATTATCGCCACCCAGCGTCCGAGCGTTGATGTGATCACGGGTCTCATCAAAGCAAATATCCCAACGCGCATTGCATTCAGAGTGGTGAGCTCCATTGACTCGCGTACGATCCTCGACAGCATTGGTGCAGAAGAACTCCTCGGTCGTGGAGACATGCTCTACATGACAGCATCAACACCGAATCCTGTGCGCATCCAAGGCATCTACATTTCGACCAAAGAAGTCGAACGCGTGATCAACGCGGTCAAGATCGCCGGAGGCGGCATGCTCTCAGAGGAGATCACACTCGGTGATGGATCGGATGAGAATGGAGCGGTCACCGGAGGAACCGGCATGATCAACTTGGACGCTGATGATAACGGCGGCGATGACCTCTTCTTCGATGCTGTACGCGTCGTACAGGAAACAGGCAAGGCATCGGCGAGCCTACTCCAGAGACAGCTCAAAGTTGGCTACGCGAGGGCTGCGAGACTGCTGGATATCATGGAAGAGAAGGGCATCATCGGGCCTGTCGATGGCGCGAAGGCTCGCAAAGTGTACATCGATAAGATGGCTGGAGCTGAGGCCGAGGTTGTGTAGTCTTAAACCTTAGCTTTCTCAAGCAGATCTAGTATGTCTCTTTCGGTATGTACGTCGGGGAGTACTGACTGAATCGCACGCATTTTCGCATCCATCTGACGTTCACGCATCTGAACGTTATCTGCGACTACGCCATCAAAATCTATAAGCCAGAGAGTGCGGTCATCAGGCGCGATCTGATTCGTCTTTTCCAGAATCTCGCTCATGGATGCGATATTCATTGTATCGCTACAAACTTGGTCAAACTTCGTTCTATCACTCGCTCGTAACTCAGTCCCCTCTCGCGTAGACGTGCACCAGATTGGCACGACTTCAATGACTGGATCAATATCCAGCGCCAGTTTCTGTACTGCATCCAAATTCTTCCGACTATCCTCAACCACTACTATCTTTGTGGGTTTCGCAGATTCTATGTGCTCACGAAGTGCCTTCATCTTGTCATCTGCAACAATGGATACGACGCGACCATGATCAGATCTTGGTTCCTGACGAAGAAAGGACTTCGTTGTCATAGTAGGCTCGATTGACTCACCAATGAGTTGATGAACACTCTGACCAACTTGCGACTTCAATACTTTCCACTTCTGATAACGAGTGACACTCGCATCTCCTGTGGTCCAAAGCGCGATGACACCCGGAAGTTCAAGCAAGCCCTTGAGCGTCGCTGGATCTGTCAGTGCTTTGTCGACGAGATCATCCATCGGAATGCTTCGCATCTCTCGAATGAGCTGACGCTCGAATGCTTTGAAAGGACCGTCATCTTTCGCAAAACCTAACTTGCTCCATAGCATCTCCGCGTAGCGCTTATAGCTGATCACGCCCGTCGTCTTGGACACTTTTTCCATCTCACTTTGAAGTCCGAAAAGCACGTCATACAGCCTCTGGCGATCTTCGTTGGGTCCCTCTAGTCTTGTATCAGTGGTAGTGTTCATATTCATTATTATAATATATTTATAAGTTTTATGCAACTTCTGCTCGCAACCACCAACAAAGGAAAAATAATTGAGATGACCGAGGCGCTGCACGGTCTGCCGCTTACGATACAAACTCCTATCGATCTTGGGATCACTGTTTCTCCGCATGAAACCGGTGACACATTCGAAGCGAACGCGATTGAAAAAGCTCGTTTCTACTTCACTCAGTCGAAGATGCCGACGCTTGCCGATGACTCTGGCATCATCGTCGAAGCACTACACAATGAACTGGGTGTACACACGCGTCGTTGGGGAGCGGGTCCCACTGCATCTGATCAGGAATGGATCGGTTTCTTTTTAGATCGCATGCGACATGAAAGCAATAAGAAAGCCGAGTTTGTCTGCGTGCTTGTGCTTATCGATGCAGACGGAAAGGAGCACCTCTTCGAAGGTCGATGTAGTGGGGTCATCACCGACTCGCTGGAAGCCGAGTACTTGCCAGGACTTCCCATCTCCGCATGCTTCAAGCCTGATGGCCATTCAGTCGTATACTCTGCGATGAATCTTGATCAAAAAAATAGTACAAGTCATCGTGGTCGTGCACTTCAGAAGTTGCGAGATCACTTCGCTCTCAGGGTCGTAGTGTAATCCGTCACACGCCTCGATACATACATCTCAGTCACCACACCAAGAAGTTTTCCATCGTGTGCCAAATACACCGTAACATCCAGAAAATCCGGATGCTTCCAGATATTCGTCTTGCCGATGCGATAGTCGGCACAGGTCTTTGGGATCTGAACGCGTACTTTTCCACGACGGTGCGTCACTGTGTCGGCATTCCTTCGTATCACTCCCACAGGGATCTCGGACCCGCGCACGCACAGATTCCACACGGGATTCGCCGAGAGTGGATAGCCCGCTGTGTCGATAAACACAACCCCGAGCGGTTCAGGAAGCGGCGATAGAGTTTCCGCACGTGCCTCAGGAAGAACACTATCGATCAGCACAAGTGACATAGTGAGCCCCAGAAGAATGAGAACATACAGGCTCTTTCGTAATCGAACATAGTTACCGTTTGCCGAAGGCGGACGAGGAAGTTGCATAAGACAATATCACCACGAGCAGCCTCGGCTTCATAGATACATCAAGATTGAACATCACTGCAGACAGACTCTTTCATCTACGGGAAGCCTTGATCTCCGTTCTAGAGCGATGCAGAACGATCAAGAGGTGAAAAGTCCTGTGCTTGAATCTTGTCCCACACTGCACGAATCAGTTTCAGAAGATCGTTTTTCTCTTCGGGGAGGATCTGAAACTCTCGCGTGATCGGTTCTTCGTCACGCTCTCCGACAAACTCGAGGACGAATGACTGTGGCTGCAAGAGCGGCTCGGCATGCTCCAGCAGAACCGCGTAGAACGCGAGCTGCCTGAAGTACTCGCCACTCTCAGACCAGGAGACCGTACCTGCCTCTAGCCCCCCTCGGATCGCACCTGGCGCCTTGGGGCGTCCAGTCTTGTAGTCATAGACAATCGCGATAGATGACGTATCAGTCAGACGATCGATGCGATCTATCTTGCCACGCAGGTGGATGTCACCCAGCGTGACGCGAAAATCCTGCTCTACAGCATGCAAAAATGTAGTCGTGTCCCTGAGGCGCGCCTCAATGAAACGCGGAAGTGAGAGTACTGCCTCAGACAGGAGATCGCGTCGCTCAGTCTCTGAGAGAATCGTCCGCTCTTCCAAGTACCACTGACATTCTTTGAGAAGCTCCGCATCGGTGAGTGACTCCCCTTTCCTTCTCGCTTCTGCCCATTTTTTGAGCGCCCAGTGCACAGCATTTCCGTAGCCGAGTGCTCTGAGTGATGCCGGCGTAATCTCCTCTGGAAGACCGAGCAAGTGATGATACAAAAACTCTTTGGGGCTCCGGAGAAACGCAGTCAGCGCACTTGGTGAGAGTGCAAAGTCACGTAACTTCTCGGTGATGTACGCGGAGAACTCGGCATCCAGATCACGTACAACGTTATGCAGCAGGAGTGATGACTCCTCGGGCTTCAGCAGTTCAACGTTCTCTTCGGGCAGTGGTCCTGCTTCTGCGAAGAATGCAGACGGTGAGACCGAACGAATGCGCTCACCTACCGAGAATTCCCTCGGACACACAAAGTAGAGCTCGCGCTTTGCTCTTGTCATCGCAACGTACGCAACTCGTCTCTCATCCTGATGTTTCTCGGCTCGCTTGGTCTCGGGCTGCCAACCAAAAAGTAATTCCTCGGGGACTGACAATCCGGAATGTGCGGTGCGTTCATCCCAGTGGCCTTCGCGGAAACCGAGGAGAAAAACTGTATGAAATTCCAGTCCCTTACTCTGGTGTGCTGTCATGAGCTGCACACCACTCGTCACCAGATGTGGCAGTTGATACGTCAGTCGCACCTGCGGATAGTCTTCGGATGCGTAGAACTCGAGCTCCGATAGAAACTGTGAAAGATGTAATCCCGGAGTGGCGAGTGATCGGCTGCGAACAAACGTAAAGAACGCGTCTACTGTTGCGATATCCAGTGGATCGAGTGAGTCCGTCACCATCCCGGTTACACGAATCAGATACTCAACAGTCTCGAGTACCGTACGCGACTCCGCTTCTTTTCGTAGATGGAGCAGAATGTCTCGAGCGGCAATCAGCCGATCTGGATGCAGAAAAACATCGTTTCCGTTTGGGAGCTTGAGGAGCAGATCCATCGCACGCACCTTCTCGGACCGTGCAAGTGCCTGGAGCCTGCCTAGGTCAGCTGGGTGACAGTGAAAGACAGCGCACCCAAGCGCATGGAAGAGACGACTATCCTGCTCGGAAAACACGAAACGAAGCATCGTCACGATTTGCATCGTGAGTGGATGCGTCATCAGATCTGCTTTGCCGAAGAGAACAACGGGGATCTCTCTCGTTCGAAGCACGTCGTAGATGGGCTTCAGTTCCCGATTCGTCTGAACGAGAACAGCGATCTCTTCAGGTGCGATCCCCTGTTTCAATCGAGCATCGATGTAATCCGCTAGCATCCAAGGCTCAGCAGTGTCTGATGGAGGACGAAGAAGGAGTGGCTCACTTCCCTTCTCTTTCGTCGTCGCCACCAGATCCTTACTCAGTCCCTCGATCGCTCCAACCAGTCGCCCTTCACTCCGAGCAATCAAACGACCCGCAGCATCCAGGATATGCTGCGTAGAACGATAATTACGCACGAGCATGATGACGGGTGCCTCCGGAAACCTCGCTCTAAAAGCGAGCATATGGGCAGTATTTGCGCCCTGAAATCGATAGATCGCTTGATCGTCATCACCCACCACAAACACGTTCGGTTCGTGCGAGACAGACTCAAAGGTCGTAAGCATCGTGATCACGTCCCACTGTGCACCGTTCAAGTCCTGCGCCTCGTCGATCAAAACGTACTGATAGCGCTCGTGGAGAGATGCGAGGAGCTCAGAATCCTCACGCAAAACCGCAAGCACCGTCAGGATCATATCGTCGTAGTCGTACCTTCCCTCTGCTGTACGCTCCTCCTCATATCGCTTGAATAGATCGATGAAGTCTCGAAACTTTCTCGCCTGTAACCTATTTTTCTGGTCGGCTTTGGTGCCTGCCCTACTTTTCTCTGACATCTCTGCGTCATAGATCTCCGCAACTTTTTTGAGATCCGCCATCGTCTTCCCTTCGCGCTTGCAATCGCTGATCCGAGATAGGATATCGCCAACACGATCGTATGGGTTCTTCGGGTGCACCAGCGCTGATGTGTGACTCACCTGATCGATCAGTCGCTCCATCATTCGCACGCGATCGATATCGGAGAGCGGAGACAAATCTGCCCACTCGGAAAACGCAAGGGGGGCACGACGAATGAGACGGTCACAGAACCCGTGCACCGTATCGATCGTGACACCGTACGCATCAGGACCGATCAGTGTCCGGAGCCGCTCGCGCATCGCAACAGCACCCGCGTTACTGAACGTGAGACAAAGAATATTGCTTGGTTTCACCTGCGTTTTCTTGAGGATGTTTGCGACTCTCACTGCGAGCACCTGTGTCTTGCCGGTTCCCGGCCCCGCAATCACCATGACTGGACCCTCAACCGTATCCACGGCGAGCTTCTGCTCAGGGTTGAGGCGATCGTAGGCGGGGGAGAAGGGCATGGAGAAGTATGTGGTATGTAGTATGTGGTATGTAGTATAAGGGGAAAAGTACGTCGTACGTAGTACGTGGTACGTAGTACAGCAAGAAAATCCTAAGACGAAGCTAAGTGAAGCAAATACTACGTACAACGTACGACGTACTACGTACTCACCTTGCCAGTACCGTCATCCCTGCGGCCATATACGCCGTGAAGAGTGTCAGCGATATCATCCACAGAAGTGCCCCGAGCTTGGGCTGAAAGAGCACCGCTGCAGAGACAGGAATAGAGCAAAGCCAAAGAAGCATGAACCCTACGAGACAAAGAAGAATGAGCCGCACCAGAATCCTCAACCATCGTCCGCGTGTGAGCATCCAGCTCTCTTTCATTGCTGTAAACGAGTGTACTTTGCCAATCGCGAGCCGTGCAGGTGCGAATGCAAAACGAGGGAGCATATAGGCAGCGAGTCCAATACCTACGAACGGTACCCAGATGAGCGACGCTGCCATCTGCATCAGTGTGAGTGTGAGGAACCTCACGATAAAGACAGGCATACGCCTGAGCGCATGAAGCGACGAAGGTGTGCTGGAGGCAAAGAGAAGAAAGTAGTAAGACACCGAAAGAAATAAGATGCTGAGTCCGATCAGAATCCCAACGAAAATATAGGGTCCAACATTCATAAAGTAGACGAGGCTAATATGTGATGATGCATCCGGAGCTGGAAACATCGACATCGATTGCATCTCCTTCACGATCACTTCCGTAGGAACAGCCAGCAGCTCCTGCATGTCAGCTTCTACACGTGCACGCAATTCATCCCAACGCAGGTTCATGGAAGCAGCCAGTTTGTCCTCGCGTGCCTGCATCCATCGATCAGGTACCGTCGATAGAACTGCTGAAAAAAGCGCGAAGCAAAGAGCGCTGAGTAGCACCGCGCTCCAGGACCGAAGCAGCAACGCTCCTATCTGAGAGAAGAGATCGGAAAGGGATGGTGACGAATGCGTGGAGGATCGCATATCACGATAGTACCACTGAAGTGTCCTGCTAGCTTTCGATCGTGTACGCGAAGAGTTATATTATTTAAAATCGACCCCGGAATTTTTTCGGCAACTGCTTTTCGATCTCCTGTAGTAGTTCGGCATCAGTCACATTATCAGGATGAAACCCAGAATTTCCCTGTATTCGTTGCCTGTATTTGTAAACTAATCTTCGTGTTACCTGAGGAATCATCTGACCAACATCCAATCCCTCTATTGTGTACAGAGTCTTTTTCACTGTTTCGGCGATCCTCTCATTGAATGCAGGCATTGCTTGATGAGCATCACTGATTGCTGGTAGGAGTTTCGCAGTCAAAAGATTCATCAGGTTAAAGTTTGTCCCCCGCCCTTTAGTATTGCCAGTAATGCCAAATCTCAAAATTTCACCATCTCGAGTGTATTGCGTCAATACACCAGCAAAAGTATCTCCTTCTACAAAACTGCCAATCGGGAACTGGGCACACAGTTCACTCTCACGATCTTCGATAGATTGTACGACTTCCTGCGGAGACATCTCTTCAACTTGTTCCTGAGGTATCCCGGGAGAAATATCCAATAATTGTCGCTTCCTACTTTTAAGTACATTAGCCTCCGTTTGATCAGCAAGCACTTCTCTAATTCTTTCGGACAACTCATATTTGTATGCATTAACAGGATTAAGACCTAGACTCATTGCCAACTTGATTTGCCGAAGCGTGGGAGCGTTCTCTGGTCCTAAATCCTTAATACTTTTTGCATGGATCTCGCCTGCTGACGGTTGTTTTTCAGTAGATAACGCTTCATTTGGACCTGCTGGATTCTGTGTCATATAGATCAAGTAGAAAAATAAAAGATTACTACTTATATATTATAACACAAATAATGATAAATAGCAAATGCCTTCTTCTTGGCTTCAGCTCTCGATCGTGTACGCGCAGTGATCGCACTTCATGAAGTCTTTGCCCGCCTGCACGATATCGACCAGTGAGCCCTTACGGCACTCTGGACAGAGCTTGCCTGAGAGGAAGGATGGAGTCGCAAACGACGGTGGCTTCGTGGCACCCGCATGCTCGCGGATGCTCGCGGACCTTGGGTGATCGCGGAGTTTCTGGAGCACCTTCGCCTCGATCTGACGGATGCGTTCGCGTGTGACGTTGAACTCTTTGCCCACTTCTTCCAGCGTATGTCCGATACCGTCCTTGAGTCCGAAGCGCATCTCGATGATCTTGCGCTCGCGGGGAGTGAGGTACTCGAGCATCGCGTGGACGTTCTCTTTGCGGAGCTGCCTGTTCGTTGCATCGAACGGGTTCACTGCCTCCTCGTCTTCGATGAAATCGCCGAGCTTCGAATCTTCCTCGGAGCCAACAGGAGCCTCGAGAGAGATGATGTCCTGACTGATCTTCTGAATGTGACGCACTTTCTTGATGTCCATCTCCATTTCGACTGCCAGTTCCTCGACCGTCGGCTCGCGTCCGAGCTCCTGGACTAGTCGACGCTGTGTATGCGTGAGCTTGTTGATCGTCTCCACCATGTGCACAGGGATACGAATGGTACGCGCCTGATCGGCAATCGCACGTGTGATCGCCTGACGGATCCACCATGTGGCATAGGTACTAAACTTGAAGCCACGTTCAGGATCGAACTTCTCCACCGCGCGGAACAGGCCGATATTCCCCTCCTGAATGAGATCGAGGAACGAGAGTCCACGTCCGATGTACTTCTTGGCGATAGAAACAACGAGACGGAGGTTCGCCTCCGCAAGTTGCTGCTTTGCTGACGCGTCACCCTTGCGGATACGACGTGCGAGCTCGACCTCTTTGCGACCATCGATGAGTGGCACACGACCGATCTCGGACAGATACATGCGCACCGAGTCATTGCTAATTTCGAGAAGATCGACCTCACGCTCTTTTTTCTTCTTCTTTTCATCCGTCTTGGTCTTGTCTTCTTTGATACGAATACCAGCGGTTGCAACTGCTTCCAGCGATGCGTCATCAGTGCCTGAGGCAGTGAGTGCACCGGAAGCAGACTCGGGGTCGCCGAGCTGTGCTTTCGCTCCTCCCTTTTTACGCTCCCAAATAAGTGCATCTTTCATGTCCAGCACATCGACACCCAGATCCATGAAGAGCGTGTACACACGATCCAAGAGATCGATATTCTCTTCGGCGTTCGGTACTGCCTTCAGTACCTCCTGATGGGTCACATAGCGCTGTTCACGACCCTTTTTAACCAGGTGTCGTACTTCCTCAGGAAATGATTTGAAGTCATCGTCGCTCGGTTGATAGATGAAACTTCGGGGGTGCGATGCCATAAGTAAAGAGAGACTATACGCTGAAAGGGGCTTTCGCAACAGGAAATCTGCGTAATCGTTACTCGTTAGCTTGTTGCTGGTTTCGCGTTTCTAAGCCAATAGTAACGAGTAACGCGTAACGCGTAAACAAGCGAACGTCAACGCTCCGTCATTTGCCCAAGTTTCAGCAGATTTTGATACTGGACGAGCAAGGTAGCCTCATCGTCTTTTCTGCCGTCTGTACGAGCATTTTTCAGTGCCAGCACAACATCCATTTGCTTCTTCTTCACTGCATCTCGGTTTGCGAGCGTGATCATCTTCTTCATTTCTTTCGTCGCGAGCATATTGCTCCACGATGCGAAATGCTCCTCAGCATAGAGTCCGAGGACGCCCAACTTCTCACGGAGTAGTGGATCGAGAGCACTCACTGCTTCTGCTCCTGCCTGAAGTGCAGTCACGAGAGTACGGTGCTCACCTCCCTCTTCAGTGATGAGTTCGGAGAGGAGGCCCGCCAATTCTGGATAGACGAGTGCCACTCCAAAAGCGAGCTCGATTCGACTGTAGCCGTGATCAGCTTCCGACTCGGGTGATGATGCTGCATGCACAGGCGTAGCAATTTCTTTGGATTGCCATACCTTGAAATCAGAAAAGAGTTCGGACTGCACCATGGAAAATACTGATGCTGCTTGCTCCAAGAAGCTTCTGAGTTCCACTGAACTATTCAATGCTGCAAGGAGAGGGAAGAGCGTCTCTGAGATCGCACGTTTGCCTGCTGGGGTTTGTAGGTCTTTGCGTTCGTGAAGTTTATCGATCACGGCAGTGATATACGCAGTCGGCGCTGTCTCTACGATATTCTTGAAGAGCATCGCATCTTTCTGGATCAGCTCATCGGGATCCTTGGCGGGAAGCGTGATCGAGAGAATATTCATGCCGACTTGGGACAGCAATCCAAATGCACGCGCAGCAGCAAGTTCGCCCGCTCTGTCCTGATCTAGACACAGCACAACGTCATCCGCATATCTGCGTAGGATCTTTGTGTGTTCCGCAGTCAGTGCAGTTCCACTCACCGCAACGACATTCTTTACCCCGGCCTTGTGACAGGCGATGCAATCGAAGTAGCCTTCGACGAGGAGCACTCTACGCGTCTTTCTGATCTCTTCTTTGGCTTCGTAGAGACCAAAGAGAACCGATGATTTGTGATACAAGAGTGACTCAGGCGAGTTCACGTACTTGGCATCGCTATCGCCAAGTGTGCGTCCACCAAACCCGATGATCGTTCCTTGACTATCGCGAATTGGAAACATGATGCGATCGCGGAAACGGTCGTACATCTTGCCGTCCCCGATCTCGCGATTGACCCCCAGTCCTGCCGCCACGATTTCGGATTTGCTGTAGCCCGCTTTCAGAAGCTGATCGTACGTCTCAGAAAAAGAATCAGGCGCATACCCGACCTGAAATAGTGCCTTCAGATCCCCTTTCACTCCGCGCGACTGTAGATACGCACTCGCCTTTGGGTTCTTCGCGAGTGAAGACATATAGAACGCACTCGCCGAAACCAGACACTCTTTTAGTCGGTCACGCTCGTCTTTGCTAACAGTCGGTCCGCGCTTCTCGTGTTTGATTTCCACACCCGCTTTCTCTGCCAAAATCTTGACTGCCTCTGGAAAATCGACCCCTTCAACTTTCTGTACGAACGAAAAAATATCGCCTCCGCTCTGGCACGCGAAGCAGTATGCGATGCCCTTGTCTGGTGAGACGAGGAGCGACGGATTGCTGTCCTGATGAAATGGGCACAGAGCGACAAAGTTTCTGCCCTTCTTTTTTAGCTGGCAGTACTGTGCGACCACCTGTTCGATCGGAAGCCGGGAACGGATCTCGTCTTTGGTGTCCATGAGAAGGGTAGTATAGCTCAAGTGCCTACGATCGTGCGTCTAAAAGAATATTGCCATACGAAAGCTTCTTATCACTCATGTACTCGCCTCCACCAGCAAAAGGAGCTGCGATTACTCCATCAATTTGGTCGAGTGAACCATCAGCCTGCTTCTCCGCCATACGTCGAAACCATGACCCAGCGCCATTATTACCTGAATGCAGAATAGAGATATCGATTTCAGGAGCCTCAACATGGGGATACCGCTGCAACCATTCACGTCGAATTTGCTCTACGAAACGGTGGTTGGCCTGATGTGGAATAATGCTCGCTACTTCTCTCGGACTGATATTCGACTCGTACAGGGACTTCCCCAGCGCACGCATCATGAGTTCAGTGCCTTTCTTAAAAACTTCTCTTCCATTCATCTGAATGCACTGCTGCTGACGCAACTCACCTGTGATCATCAGAGCATCGTCTATTCTTCGCATGGAAATAAGATTGTTTGATTGCTCCTCAGCACTGAACGCATGCAGGACGGGAAGACGAGAATTATGTCTCATAACTCCAACACTGACACCATCACCGAAGAGGAACCCCGTGACGGGGCTGGAAAGATCAGTCATCGCTGAGAGTTTCTCTGCCCCTACAAGCAGGACGTGTTCGTCATCTTTCATATCATCCGCATTACTCATCGCGATCTCCGTTCCACGAGCAGCTGATGAACATGCAAAGCAAATTCCTAGGGCCATATTGCCGCTCACACCAACCGCATGAGCGACTCTCTCCGCTGCTGACTGGACGAGCGTGGATTTCTTGGAACCATGAACACCAAGTACACGATCATCGACTGCAGTAGTGAGTAAAAGGAGCTGCGCACAATTTTCCCGAACATAGTCTCGATTCTTTGCATAGAATTCTCGAACCGAGGCAGAAGCCATACTTACAACAGATTCAGTGCAACCAGCGATACGGCGAGAGAGAATCCCTGTTCGTGTCTCTATTTCCTCAGAAGATCCGATCTTCTCATCACGCATTCTTCCAATGAACCAATCGTTCGGATACTCACGTCCAGAGTACGCAGAACCGGGCGGGAACCATGCGAAGTCTTGGTAGCCAAATCGAGAATCAGATTTTTTCACAGGGATCGATCGTACTCCCTGTGACACACTTAGGTAAACATCCTTACCATATCTCTGGGCATTCGATTCAGCACTGAACTCCCCTTCAAAATTCCCCTTCCAACGACAATCGGCTGCTGAAACGCAGGCGAAAGAACGCGGAGCAAAATATCTCCACCCTCTTCCTCAGTAAGTCCTCGAGAAGCGAGATTGCCACCTGAAAGAAGCGTCTGAAACTCCAACTCAGTGACCTCCATAACATGTGAACTCGCTGACCTTCCTCTAAGAACTGCTGCCTCATGAGAGATGCGAAAGATGTTCGTTCGAGGCACTTTTCCAAAGGGCATACCAGCGTAGTACGATTTCGTCGGGAGCCCTAGCTCTAGCACTTCTTTGGCAATGAGACACAACTCATTTTCCTTATTCTCAATGAGTACTTCACCTTCATGAATAAAGGATGTTCCATACCAATCGGATGCAAGTTTGGCAGTCTCGGCGACTCGTGCACGAGGAAGTTCCGTGAAATGATGCAATTCCTGATCACGTTCCTGCCTGTGTTTCGTTGGTGCATGCTTTTCTAGAACACAGACGAAGAAACCTTCGGTGTTATAGGTCTGTGGCCACACACGGACAGCTGGAAAGGGGTTATCGATACCGACTAAGGGCTGCACACGCTTCGAATCATTGATTGCATTTGAAAAATCAAATTCTGACTTCAGCCCTGGATCTAGAATAGAAAGTTGATCTGAATATGTGTTCAAAACTGAAGCGATGACTTGCTCGTTTTCTTCGGGTGTGAGCGTACACGTGGAGTAGACGATGCGACCTCCCACCTTGCACGCGTGCACCGCGGACTCCAGCAGCTCTCGCTGCAGCTTCGACATCTTGCCGATGTTGTCATCTGAGGTGTACCGAAGTGCATCAGAATCTTTTCTCGTTGTTCCCTCAGCAGTGCAGGGCGCATCACACAGCACTCGATCAAACATTTCAGTCATGTGACCACCAAACCACTGTCCGACTTTCTTGGTAACGACGACATTCGTCGTACCGGAGCGAAGCAGATTGGAAAGAAGTCCCCAGATACGTTTCTCCTGAACGTCGTTTGCAATGATCACTCCCTTGCCACGCATGCGTGACGCGATCTGCGTTGTTTTACTTCCAGGAGCTGAGCTCATATCCAGAATCGTCTCTCCCGGTTGAGGGTCGAGAAGTACGACCGGGAGCATAGACGATGCCTCCTGCATGTACGTGTACCCAAGCATGTGCAACAGATCTTTGCCAAGTGCCTCTGTTCGATCCTCACGATCAACGAAGAAGCCTTCAGTGCACCAGGGAACAGGCTCCATTTGCCAGCCCTTGGCAGTACCCCATGCGCGAAGTCCCTCGGGACTGCACTTGAGCAGATTCGCACGCAGAGATTTCCTGAGCGGTCTTGCAGAATAGTCTTTGAGCTCAGTCAGATCTGTGTAGGCTGCATAACGATCGAAAGAGTGCTTCATTAGCGGCATTCTACATGCCACCTTTACCTCCTCCTAAAGCCATTTAGCCATCGTAACAAGTACTGAGATCTGAATTCAATTCCTGAGCTTGCATAGCATCGGTCAAAGCAACCTCAGCACTTGGAATATAGGTATTGCCACTGAGATCAACAATACCCGGACCACCAGCCAGAACGACTGAACGAGGGTTGAGTTCGGCAGTGAGCGCAGCACCGATATCGATCGTGTTGTTGCGTACTCGCACATTGTCTGCCGCTCCAATCGGGCGCAGATAGATCCCCGTCACAAATGGGCCTAATGGAGCGAGCGTGATGTCATTGTCTAGAATGCAGACATTATCAAAATGAATTTGTGATGTCTGGCTCGTGCCATCTCGACCGATGAAAATACCAATTCCATAAGCATTCTGAATGGTGTTATTACGAATGGTGATATCGCGAAATACACTGTCAATATTTGCGACCGATACTGCAATAGCATTCGATTCGCCGTCAGTGACCGTATTGTTCTCTATGAGCAAACCTTCGATGCCTCCCTGCCCCCATCCGTTTGCAACGAGCTGAGCCCAGCGCCTAGATGTGTGAGTATTATTCAATATTCGAATATTTTTAATTGGCGTGGCTGTATCAGCCGTAAGAGAAATCATCCAGTTATCTCCGTTCGACCGTGCAGGTGGTGGTTCGGAATCGATAAACTCAATATTTCTAATGGTGATGTCCTCGACTAACTGTGCTGGGCTACCTAGCCAGCTTGGGTAGCTAAACGAAATCATAGCGAGATACGGACGCCAGACTGGCCCCGTTTTTAAGTCCATTTTTAGGTGACTGATTTCAATGTTGTCACCATGAATAACCAATCCGTATGTGTAATCACTACTGAGAACGATGGTAGCTGGGTGAGCGAAATCCGCAGAAGTAATGGTCGTATCCGAGTACACGCGTGTAGGAACTTCCAGCTCTACAACACTGCACACTGGTAGTACCACATTTTTCGTCGCGATCATGGCATCGAAACTCGCCTGATTAATAACTGTAGAAGTACTGCACACTTCGTCGTCACAATCGTTACCAATTCCATCATGATCACTATCCAACTGATCGGGGTTCTGGACGAGTGAGCAGTTGTCAGTAGAGTCCGGCACACCGTCTTGGTCTTCATCATTGCCAGGCAACCCGCATTCACCACCAAGGGGGCAGGAGGATGAACTGGAACTAGATGAATCACTCGCAGAAGACGCAGATGAGCTCGATGCTGCAGAACTCTCCGAGCTACTACTGGCATTGCTGAAAGAAGATGAGCTCTCGGATGATGCTGAACTTGCAGATGTACCGGTAGACGCAACAGATGACGAGCTGCTACCAGAGAGTGAATCCATAATGGAATAGAGCAAGGCTCCACCATCATGATTCATCGCGATCAGGATAAGTCTGTTTGGCTCCAACCACACACTTCCTTCAGAGCTATCTGTTCCACGAAAGACAATTCCATTTTCCTCCTCAAATCTTTCAAGGGGTGAACCACGCTCCTCTGCACGCTCGCGAGCAAGTGTCGATGCAAAGAAACGACCCGGAAAACGAAGTGCGAATTCTGGGTTACTTTTATTCGCAATTTCGGTTGATCCGTCAGGCAGCACATATTCATATCCGAAGTAGTCGACGACTTCGTTCTCTTCCAGACCTGTTATTACTTGGTCGAGGGGTGCTGCGTCTACAGGATCTGATGCTGGAGTGTAGATAAGGTACAAATGATCTTGCAGAAGCCACTCAAAGAGCTCCCCGTCTTCGGGGCGCACTTCATAGAGCTCGAATCCCTGATGAGTTCCCAGGCGAAGCATCGATGCAGACAAGTGCGAGTCTGGGGCGAGGAATGGCAATGGAATCCTCTGAAATTTTGTTTCTTGAGACAGCGAATACAGACTCAAAGCGATAACAGTCACCACTAAGGCGAGGACACCAGAAATAAGCCTTATTGGTCGCTTTAGCCTACTTTGAGCTTGGGGTGACATCAGGAATTGCGGTGAATAATGGTGTTTGTGAGCATCTCTCTATTATATCATATTTTCGCAGAAAAACGAAGTTTATGGCTACAGTATGCGATAATCGATAAGAAGCATAGGAGAGTTGTACAACGTAGATCTTTATAAAAGTAAGAAGAGTAAGTACACTATCTTTCACACTATGGAATCTAAGCATGCCCTTCTTACGACGATTACTCACACTCTTGAGAATCTCAATGACGATACAAATTGCGGATTCGCGCATGAATTTGAAAATAATGGATTAGCCTGTCACGAGAGTATCGCAGACAGGAGAATTGGTTGTCCTCACAATACCCAGATGGACGTACTCCGAAATGCAGTCAGAGCACTTTTTCATGAAGGGCACATCAGCAACAGAACACATCAAAAAGTTTCGCAAAACTTGGATATTTTGCGTCGTGAATTGGAAAATCTCGACGATACAGCCGCTGGATTATCTGGATTTATCGACAGAGAAAAAATAGTGGCAGAGCAACAAACAATAATTAAGAAAAGATCTAGATATAGAAGAGCGATACTGAACACATGTTATCGATGCCTGAAAACCCTTACTTCACCACCAAACTCACAAGCTTCCCCGGAACATACACTTCTTTCTTGATCTCTCCCGTCAAAAACTTCTGTACATTTTCGAGCGCTTTTGCCTGAGCGATCACTTCGTCTTTACTGATGCCAGCCGGCACCTGCATCTCGCCACGCAGCTTGCCATTGACCTGCACAACGATCGTGACGGTATCGTCTTTCGTGAGTGCCTCGTCAAACATCGGCCAAGACTGCAGAACAATAAAACTCTTTTCTCCGAGAGCGTGCCAGAGCTCCTCAGCCAAATGCGGAGCGATGGGAGAGAGGAGGGTCGCAACCGTCTTTGCAGTTTCAGATGAAAATCCAGCCTCTTTCTCCAGATGATTCAGGAGTTCCATGAGTGCGCTGATAACGGTATTGAATTTCATTTCGTTCATATCTGTCGAGACTTTTCTGATGGTCTTGTGGAGACGCTTCAGTGTCTCGGGTGAATCCGTGCCCTTCGACTTCTCCGTGAGACATCGTTCCAATCGATCAACGAAACGGACGATACCCATGATGCCGGCATCCGACCAATCTCCTCCTTCAGTGAACGGACCCATGAACATGAGATACATACGGAAGACATCGGAACCGAATTTTTCGACGAAACTATCGGGGCTTACCACGTTGCCTTTTGACTTACTCATCTTGGCACCCTGATTCGTGATGAGTCCCTGATGAACAAGTTTTTGGAACGGTTCTTCATGCGATACAAAGCCAAAATCCTTGAGTGCCATCATGACAAAACGTGCGTAGATGAGGTGCATGCATGCGTGCTCGGGACCACCCACGTACATGGAGACGGGCATCCATGTTCGTTCGATGCTTGGATCAATGAGTTTCTCACTTTTTAATGAAGTAGTGAGTGATGAGTGGTTAGTGGTTAGTTTTCCCATTCCAGATTCCGACTGACCACTACCCACTAGCCACTGACCACTGTTCAAATACCGAAGGTAGTAAAAGCTGGAGCAGACGAACGTGTCCATCGTGTCGTACTCTGGTCGCCATCCCTTTCCAAAGATCTTCTCGGTTCGTGCCTGAAATTCTTTGGAGTAGCGAAGTGGTGACTCGCCCGTGGGTTTGAATTCGACATCAGTAGGAAGTGTCCACGGCAAGTGTTCATCGGGTACCGGATGTGGGTTCCCTTCGGGATCGTAGACGATCGGAATCGGCGCACCCCAGTAACGCTGACGACTAACCAGCCAGTCACGCAGTCGGAAGTTCGTCACTCCTTTTCCTTTTTTGTTTTTCACGAGCCACTCGATCATTTTTTTCTTGGCTGCAGGAGTGTTGAGTCCGTCTAAGAAATCGGAGTTGATACTCTCCCCTTCACCTGTGAACGCACCGTCAGATTTTTCCCCCTTCACTACTTCCTTCATCGGAAGGTTGAATGCTTTTGCAAAGTCGTGATCTCGTTCGTCGTGCGCTGGCACAGCCATGATCGCGCCAGTGCCGTAATTAGTAAGTACATAGTCGGCGATCCAAATCGGAACCTGCTCGCCCGTCACGGGGTGAAGCGCATACGCCCCTGTGAATTCCCCAGTCTTCGTTTTCTGCAGCTCCTTGCGCTCCAGCTCGGTTTTCTTGGCTGCAGCTGCGATGTACTTTTCGACTGCTTTCGCGTGATCCGGCGCTGTGATTTTTTGGACGAGTGCGTGCTCGGGAGCCAGGACCAGGTACGTCGCACCAAAGAGTGTATCGGGGCGAGTGGTAAAGACGGTGACTGACTCTTTCTGTCCTTCGATCTCGAAGACAATCTCCGCACCTTCACTTTTCCCAATCCAGTTCGTCTGCATCAACTTCGTTTTCTCGGGCCAATCCAGTTGATCCAGATTCCCAAGAAGTTTCTCGGCGTACTTCGTGATCTTCCAATACCACTGCTCCAGCGGCTTCTGAATGACGGTCGTCCCGCAGCGCTCGCACACACCGTCCTGTGCCTGTTCGTTTGCCAGCACCGTCTGACAACTGGTGCAGTAGTTCACATTCCCCAACTTCTTGTACGCGAGTCCGTTCTTATGCATCTGCAAAAACAACCACTGCGTCCATCGGTAGTAGTCGGGCTTGCTGGTGTTCACCGATTTATCCCAGTCATACATGCAACCGATCTTTTTGAGTTGCTCGATCATTGTCTGGACGTTTTTGTCCGTAAAACCATCTGGATGCTCTCCGTGCTTGATCGCGTGATTCTCTGCCGGAAGCCCAAATGCATCGAATCCCATCGGAGCAAAGACATCGTTGCCCTGCATTCGCATGAACCTAGCAAAGCTGTCACAGGGTCCGTACTGATACCAGTGCCCGATGTGTAACCGATCCCCACTCGGGTACGGAAACATCACCAGTGAATAATATGGCTTCGTCGCTTTACTGAAGTCTATCGAATACACACCTGCCTTCTCCCACTCGCTTTGCCAGTACCCTTCACGAGCCGATGGAGAGGTGCGATCCGACATCGGGTGCAGCATACATTCGGCAGGCTGAAGCGACAAATGTTGACTACAGCGACTTCATGAACCTACACACACTTGATCGGATGAGTCATGCAGATACTAGGATCACTTATTTTCTACACTCAGCCCCATGCCAGAATCAGCAACGTTAGACCTCGACCTTACAACGCTCAGTCCAGAGAAAAGAAGTGCACTGCAAATAATGCGTGCCCTGGAAGAAAATAATTATGATGTCACAACAGATTTACGAGAACGACTCACAGCCCTCTTTGAATCTCTCCCCGAAGATCATAAAAAGAAAAGCTGGTTGCAGTGTGCTCTCAATCGACATGAGCTAGGCAACAGCAGGGGGCCAGAATTCCGCAATGGGATGTCAGATATTGTGTATGGTTAGTGAATCAACTTTATGCTCAAAGAGATGCTCATACAGCGAGAATTCTCGATTCCTTGAAATTCTGAGCAATGAGCAAGCATCAATGGAGAGTCGCCCAGTAGAGTAACAAGCTCTGATTCTGGTCAACCTGTAGACATAAAGTCCAGATTCCGAATACTACTTTTGTTCAAAGTGCAATAAGAGGTTGCTGTTCGCACCTAGAAGGAGGAAAATCGTCGTGAAAAGTGTCACTCCCATTTTCACCTTCCCCCCATCCGTATGAAGTACCCAATATTCCGTGGTGTGCTCTCGCGTTTTGTCGCGAAATTTAGCGCCACATCGATCGCACTCAATCTTGCGCTCGGTATGTTTGCATTCCCGGTGTTTGCCCCTCAGGCCTTCGCCGATAGTGTCCAGCTTGCTCCAGTAGCTGTAGCAAACTATGACGCTTGGGTCGCGTCACCTTCCGGAAGCAGCAAGGTTACGGCGGTGAATGCCAACGATGACGATACTACGTACGTTTCTGCTCAGAACCAGGATGAGCGTCAATCCTTTGTTTTCGCAAATGCAGCAATACCGGTAGGTTCGACAAATATCTCGGTAGATTTGCACGTCGTAGCAAAGAAGGCCGCAAGCGGGGCAGATACTAAGTTCAAGTTTCTAGCCGAGAAGGGCACAGGAGCTGGGCTGCAGTCGGAATTGGATGAAAGGAATTTGGATAGCACGACCTACAGCGACTTTGTGCACACGTATGCAACCAATCCTTTCGGCGGTGCGTGGACCGTCGCAGAGGTGAATGCTTGGACGCTGCGATTTGGAGCCACCAAGACAAACAATCCGAATCTTGCACGTGCAACGCAGATGTATCTCGTAGTGAACTACACACCTCCGCCAGTCGGCACACTCCGCGTCACGAAGACCGCTGTCGGTGGAAATGGCACGTTCGATTTCACAGGTGCTGCGAGCTTCCAGATCACGACCAGCGCCGGAACTGGACAGCATAACATCACCAATCTGCCTGCAGGTTCGTATTCCGTGAACGAAACAGCTCCAACAGGATGGGATCTCACCAGCAACGGTTGTCAGAACGTTTCAGTGACCGCGAATAACACGACGAACTGTACGATCACCAACACGAAGCGTGGCCACATCATTGTTGTGAAGGATGCCGTTCCGAATCACGCTCAGGACTTCGTATTTACGAACGACTTCGGCAACGGTACGCCTGTAAATTTCAGTCTAGATGACGATGCAGATGGCACTCTTTTGAATAGCCGCGATTCCGAGGTTTTGCCCGGCACGTACTCCGTGTCAGAAGGTGCCGTTTCGGACTGGACTCAGACCAGCGCCACTTGTTCGGATGGAAGCCCAGTCAGCGCGATTGTGGTGAGCCCAGGTGAGACGGTCACTTGTACATTTGTAAACAGCCTCAACGATACAGACGGTGACGGAGTCTATGACATCGACGACAACTGTCCGCTTGTTTCAAATGCCAATCAGACTGATACCGACGGTGACGGTCAGGGTGATGCCTGTGACAGCGATGACGATGATGACGGTGTAGACGATGGAGATGACAACTGTCCTCTTGTTTCCAACCCAGACCAGCTAGACACGGATGGAGACGGACTGGGTGATGCCTGTGACGGAGACGACGACGGTGACGGAGATCTAGACGGTGACGATAACTGTCCTCTTGTTTCCAACCCAGACCAGCTAGACACGGATGGAGACGGACTGGGTGATGCCTGTGACGGAGACGACGACGGTGACGGAGATCTAGACGGTGACGATAACTGTCCTCTTGTTTCCAACCCGAGCCAAACGGATACCGATGGAGACGGTCAGGGAGATGCGTGTGATAAAGATGATGACAACGATGAGGTGCTAGACGGCGACGACAACTGCCCACTCGTGCAGAACCCAGGCCAGGAAGATAACGACAATGACGGCGTAGGCGACGCCTGCGACAGCGACGATGACAACGACGGTGTGCCAGACACGACCGACAACTGTCAGTTCGCCGCGAACGCCAACCAGGCCGATAACGACAGTGATGGCATGGGTGACGTATGTGACAGCGACGATGACAACGACGGAGATCTAGACGGCTCCGATAACTGTCAATTTGTTGCAAACCCAGAGCAGGAAGATAACGACAGCGATGGTCAGGGTGATGCATGTGACAGCGACGATGACAACGACGGCGTGCCAGACTCGACCGATAACTGTCCTGTCAATGCGAACGCAAACCAGAACGATCTGGATGGAGACGGTATTGGTGATGTCTGCGACGGCGACACCGACGGCGATGGGGTCCCGAACGGCTCCGATAACTGTGAATTCGTGCCGAACGAAAACCAATCCGATGTTGATAATGACGGTATCGGTGACGCGTGCGATGACTTCAATGACACCGACGGCGACGGCATCCCAAACGACTCCGATAACTGTCCGTTTGTATCAAACCCCGACCAGACCGATACGGACAAAGATGGTCAGGGTGATGCGTGTGACAGCGACGATGACAACGACGGAGACGATGATGGCGTAGACAACTGTCCGCTCATCCCCAATGCCGACCAAGCCGATACGGATGGAGACGGGGTAGGTGATGCGTGTGACAGCGACGATGACAACGACGGAGACGATGATGGCGTAGACAACTGTCCGCTCGTCCCAAATCCTGATCAGGCCGATACGGATGGAGACGGGGTAGGTGATGCGTGTGACAGCGACGATGACAACGACGGAGACGATGATGGCGTAGACAACTGTCCGCTCGTCCCAAATCCTGATCAGGCCGATACGGATGGAGACGGGGTAGGTGATGCGTGTGACAGAGACGATGACAACGACGGAGACGATGATGGCGTAGACAACTGTCCTTCCATCCCTAACCCAGGTCAGGAAGACAGCGATGAGGACGGCATCGGAGACGCATGCGATGACATCGCTACTCTCAAAATCCAAAAGTTTACCAAGGGAGGCATCGGGGCTTTCTTATTCGACTATGAGTTGCAGAACTTGACGGAGGATTCGGTGTTTACCGATTCCTTTACACTGACAACCACCGAGATTGGAGATACGAAGAATCCTCCGACTCAGGAGTATCTGATTAATTTCAACAACAGTGAAGAAGGGAAAGTTGTCTACCTCACGGAAAATATTCCCGCTGGATGGAGTTTGGATGATGTTTCATGCGTGGGAGGACAGGGTACGGACGGAACCGACTTGCTAGGCGAACCGATCAACACTGCAGTCTTCAAAATCCTTGCAGGGGATGCAGTCACGTGCACCTTCACCAACGTCTTCACAGGCTCCGGTGACGAGCCCACTCCCCCTTCGTCTCGCAGTTCAGATACTGACAACACGAGTGGCAGCCACCGTGGACACCGATCCAATGAGGCTCGTGGCAAAATGGAAGCAATGGCGAACTACTACGGATTCGCTGCCGGCTCTATCCCTCCAGGAGGTTTCGGAGGTACCGACGATGAAATCCCATTCACTGAACAAGAAATCGGCTACATCTGCGCGATGCAGCGTGCTATGCCAGTCCACACAATGGGTCAAGTTCTACCGATCATTGGAGGCGAGATGTCCACGTTCCTTCGCAGGTCTGGAAGTAAGATCTCGGAATCTTTAGCTGATCCATTCCTCTGTGCTGACATTTCAGCTTCACTCCGCCCGTCTGTTGCTAAAGAAGAGACAGTCGCACCTCGCGTAATCTTCGTTGACACTCGCGGTGTACCTGTTTCTCCCACTGACTCAGCATTCAACGTCTGTGCCGAAAAGTTTGTGCTCCAGAATGGTGGTTCCACAATTTTGGGTGTCGATGAGACGACGAAGGAACGCAAGTCCTGCAACAAGTACTCACGTGTTGTCGGCTCAGAGAAGATGCTCGTGATGTACACCGAGACAGAGGAAGTACTGATCGGCATCACAAAGAAGGATGGTAAAATCACTTACAGACTGCCATCTGGCTGGGTCCCCAATTTTATTAGTAAGAAGCAGAACGTTGTACTGAAGTAATTTATCTTCACTCGAAAAGGAAAACGACCTCCAACCGGGGGTCGTTTTTTATCCTCCTTTTCCTCCCGTCGCGATGAATGTCATCGGATGCACAGAACCTTCACCCGAACCCGCTGCTCCGTGAAGATTGACCCAGGAGTCTGGCAAGAAACCACGGTTCACTTCCAAGTGTAGGTGAGCGGATACCGTTTTGCCTGTCATCCCTACTCGTCCGATCCCCTGCCCTGGCTTCACATCGTCCCCTACCGAGACTGTGGCAGAATCCAAGTGACCGTAGATGGAGAAGAACTGTTGTCCATCTCTTCGGTGCTCGATCACAACATACTTTCCTAGTACATCATTTTCCTTGATCGCAAACACTCTTCCTCCTGCAACAGAACCGACCAGCGTTCCCCGGGCAAGCTTAAGATCGACACCCGGGTGGCTGCCCGTATGTTCGCTTGAATCCAGATCGTACGTGCCCATGTATCTGGTCGAGTAATACAGCTTCGCTGTGATCGCTGCTACATTCTTGCTTCTGTCCTTTAGTAGGGTATTCATCGGAGTTGTAAGGACTGCCATGTCGTATCGTGGAATAGGGACGAAGTCTGCCTCAGTCATCTGGCTGTATGTCCGATTCCACTCCGCTGAAGTCGTCATTGCACCCCAGTTAGGAACATGTGCGACTGGATGTAAGGTACGTCCAAAGGCTGGGAAATCATCGGTGGGATTCTGGACCACTTCTGGAGCCTCCGCTACTGGCGAGCTCTGCACTGCTGGAGTCTGGACTTCTGGAGCCTTGATCTCTTTTGGCTCGGCTGCAGGTGGCTCTGCCACCAAACGTTCTACTACTGGTCGCGGTGCTCTTGGAACTCGGGGGTTCTCAGGCGCCACTGGCTCAGGCACTTGCACGGAAGCGTCTGGAATAACCTGCGGCTCTGACTGTTCATGTTTCTTTGTTTCCACAACTACCGATGCTTCTGACGAAGAGATTGACTGCTCCACTACCGCGACAACGACCGGGGTGACCGGAGAAGAAGCGGGCTCTCTTTTCTGTAACGTCGTGAAAGGAGGACGAGCGAATGCGCCAATCTGAACAACGCGTGTGCTAAGACTAAAACTCAGATCATCTCGTTTCTCCCCCCTTGGAATCACTGATGTCGAGATATATGTAGATACTGCCTGTCGTTGATCAGGCATCTCTTGAACAACTGCCGCACGATTGAGCGCCACATTCATCGCGAAGATGACACCAAACAGTAGTCCACACAGTGTTGAAGCAGCGAAATGGCCGTGATCGTTCCACTGTCTACTCAACCAAGCCTGAATTTTGTGTATTTTTGTTTTCATTGTGTATTACTCATATTATACTATATTTTGTACTTCTTGTAAATATTAAGGTATAGTAAATAACAGGGTTTTAGACCACCAAGACGAGGAATTTTTGACTTTTACTGATACACTCTCGTTATGCCGCGTCTGCCCATCGTCGCCATCATCGGACGTCCAAATACGGGAAAATCGACCCTTTTTAACCGGCTGATCGGCACTCGAAAATCAATAGAGAGCGATATCCCTGGAACAACGCGTGACCACATCAGCCATCGTGTCGTCTTTGGCGATATCCCCGCAATCCTCTTGGATACCGGAGGTATTGGTGCGAGTAGAGACGTAGACTTTGAAGAAAACGTTCGTGCCCAGTCGCTCCTGGCACTGGAACATGCCGATGTAATCCTCCTCACTATCAACAGCACAGAAGAGCTGACTTCTGATGATCGAGCAGTCATCGATGCTGTACGAAAGAAACGAAGAAAAAATGTGGCACTCATCACGGTGCTGACAAAAGTCGATACTCCAGGATCTGAGCATGAAAAGTTGTCGGAATACTCCGAAGCCGCGATCGGAGACGAAGTCATTGCAGTGAGTGCTCCACATCGAAAGGGGTTGCAGTCGCTCTCAAAACAGATCAGCAAAGCTCTGGCAGAGCGACACTTTGCATCCGAAGAAGCATATGAAGAAACATCGACTCTCCCTCGAATTGCCATCATCGGAAAGCCGAACGTGGGCAAGAGTTCAGTCGTCAACGCGATGATGTCGAGCGAGCAGCAAACGAGGTCCCCTCTTGTCGTTTCAGACATCGCAGGAACAACGCGAGACGCCACCGATACGGTCGTCACCTATCACGGTCGATCCTATACGCTGGTTGATACCGCAGGCTTGAAGAAACACAAAATGTCCTTAGATGAAATCGAGCGGTTTTCGATGATGCGAACGATCTCAGCAATCGAACAGTCCGACATCGTTATTTTGGTTCTGGATGCGAAGGAAGTCGTCAGTCAGCAAGACAAGAAAATAGCTGCTCTTGCCATCGAACACGGGAAGGGCATCATCATTCTTCTCAATAAAATGGATACACTCTCAGGAGCTAAACGTGTTCAGAAAGTACAAGAAGTTGCAGCTGCCATTCCATTTTGCAGCAAGTTCGCAAAGATCATCCCTTGTTCTGCTAAGACCAAAGAAGGACTGGCGAAGATATTCGATGTCATCGATGCAGTTGCACTTAGTAGAACCAGACGCATCTCGGTAAGAGAGCTGAGGAGATGGTTCGATCAGATGGTGCACGGGCAACCTGTCGGGGCTGTAGCGAAGACGAAGCACATCACGCAGGCGAAAGATATTCCTCCGACCTTCGTGTTATTCCTCAATAATCCAAAAGCAGTCAAAGTGTCACAGCTTCGTTATATGGAAAATAGACTGCGTGAGACCTTCGGTTTTGATGGAACGCCCATTCGGTGGATTACAAAACCTACGCAAAAAGATACAGAAGAATAGATTCGTCGTCAGAATTACTTGCACCTCTATCCTCTGCCTTCGTGCATATCACGCACGCGGCCGTCTTCATGAATCGGAAGCGGATATCTCTTAATCGCAATCTCCAATTTGTCGATTACTTTTGCAGGATCATCATCAAAGACCATGTTCGGAAGTAGCTTTCTCTGACAGAGCTCCTCGATTATATGCGGCACGGAATTGCTGATACCACTAGAATTCGTGACAACACCAATCGGTCGACCCTCTTCATAGGCAATCGTAAGCTCATTCAACGTACCGATACCACCACCGATAATCACGATCGCATCGCTACTTCGAATATTGATAATGTCACGCTCCATGAAACCCATTCCAGTAAATAGAATGATATCGTGCCCGTCAGGCGACAAATACTCGTTGATGTGTTCGTACTCAGAAAATGCAGGAGAAACTCCGATTGTCCGACCGCCCGCTTCCTTCGCCGCCAGCATCGCATCGTGTGGCAAGCCCGGGCACGCACCATTGATGAAAATGAACCCGCGCTTGGCTATCTCTGTTCCGAGAGCTCTAGCCTTCTCGCGTGCCACTGGATCCTCAATCTGCGGGCCACTCGCTGATCCCATGACGCCGATTTTGAGTGCTCGTTTGTGTTGCATGTGAATGATTGTACGGGACAAGAAAAATATCAGACAACGACATGGCCTATGCCGCTACGAGATTGTGACAAAGAGCATGTAACAGGGGGGTAGATGAGATTTGCACATCGCAACGACTCTCGTCCTTCTGTACTGCAGCGATACATACAGCCAGCAATGCTGATCGTTCTGCGTGCGGAGGAAGTGTGTCACATGTTCTTACATCGTGTCTCTTGATCGCCCACTCCAAAACACTCAGAGACTTCTCATATGAAGGATCTTCGATCTTGTAGAGCGCCCTCGTACTTGGAACCTTGGGCTTAGGCATCTGAGACGAAAGAAAGGCAATGACTCGAGAAGGGAGTGACTGAGATGCGGCCTCTACGAAGCCTGCACTGCTGGATGCAGTCGTGCCAACCGGAGGCGTTACTGCCAGTAGAAGGTAGAGTCCGAGTGAGCCAAAGGCGACGAGTACTCGTTTCATATTAACGCATGATTCGGGCAAACCACTGCTCTGCGAGTGAAGTGAAGGACTGCAGTTCGTTCGATGATGCAGTAAGACGCTGGTCAGCAATCACAGATGTAAAGTACAAGAGTTCTCCACGAGAAAGTGGAATCAATCTCGCCTCTTCTCTAGTGATGCCAAGTCGACTCGTTATATCGTTAAGAATCACTTCTTTCGTTTCAGCGACCCTATTCTCGGCCTCCTGCGGAGTAATGATTCCTTGCTCAGCAGCAGTCATCAGAAGAACTGAAGCAAACAAATCTCCTGCCTCTTCCAAAGTAAAAGGTTTGTACGGAGAACGTGGCGGCAAGCGTAGTAACTTCGGAGCCAGAGTAAACAGTGAGAAATTGCCATAGGTTTCAGTGCGCTGGGCCTTTGCAGCGACTCTCCACATCAGACTAGAAGACTGTGGAAGATCGAAAACCTTGTCACCTGCAAACTGACCGAGAGTTCCTTGCGTAACATCGAATGCTCCCTGATCGACTAACACCTTTGGGATCGGCCAGCGGCATGTCAGTACGAGGAGTGTTCGAAGTGTATCAATCGCGCTTGCTGGTCCAGCGAGATCGATATCAGTAACACCCTTATCGACGCCGAACTCGGTCAACCTCTGCACGCCAGTGACAAGAGACACATACTGATTCTCTGAATTGAGAATGCGATACTGAAGTAGGCTACGCAGTGGCTCGTAGAATGGATTTCCCGGGAGTACATCACTGAACGTAAAATCATCCATACGATCAGTATTACTCTCGAAACATGGCTGCTTATAAATACCAGGAATAGTAGATGCCAAGAATGTCGGTGTCGGCACAGATTCGGTCTGATACTGCGCATCGTCAACGAGCGAGATGCGACCCATGATCAGTGCGGATCTGGCAATCATTATTGCCATCTCGGATTGAGTCATCCCTCGATCGGCACCAAAGATCGTTCTGAAGCTCTGAGGCAGAACGTTCATCATATCCAGTCGTATATAAGCATTTCCGATATCAGTCGCAGGATCAACGTCCACAGGAAGCGGGTACTTCGACACATCTACATCAGCAGCCGGCAGTTTGAGAAGAGCATAAAGCATGAGCACTGCATCCCCACGACTGATAGGCGTGCCGAGATCAACGATCGATGCATTGGACGCATTCGTTACAGGAACACCGGATGCTACGAGTGAATAGACAAGTCTTTGCTCTGGTCCGAATGGTGTCAGTGGAACATCAGTGAGAGGCTGCTTGGCGATTTTCTGAGCCTGAGATTCGGTGACCAGAGAAACACAATGCGCTTTTGAAAGCATCATCATAAATGTTTTTCGAGTGACGAGAATCTCATTGACGTTCACGTCTTTGAGAATCGGATTGCCGTAAATGTCGTCCAGCTGACCGAGTAGTACCTTTGCATCGTCTTCACTCGATATCGCCTGACGCGCGCTGATCTTCATGCATGGGATGTACTGCAATACTTCTTTGTACGTCATTCCCAGTTCAATGGTGTATTCATTCAATTCCTCAAAACCATGACCTGATTGATCAGAAGTCACAAAGTACGTGTATCCGTTTTTTGCCTTAGGATCGATAGTGAATGCATACGTATTCTTTTCTCCAGCAGGGAGCGAGAAGCCAACTGTACCTTTTCTTCCTACTTTTTCTGTGATCGTTTTCCCCTGAGAATCCGACACGGTCACTGTATGCCCAGCAAATCCCAGTCGCTCTCCGGCGTCTCGACTGCCGTTTCTGTTCGCATCGAAGAAAGCGTGAACTGTCACAGTAGCATTACCAGGAACAGCCTCAGCCTCTTCTTCATCCTCTTTATCTTCCTTCTCTGGAATGGTATCCCATTTACCTGAAGGCTTAGGGCGCACCACGTTCCATCCCCAGCCACCGCCGGACTCACTGCTACTACCGCCCGAAGAGCCTGCTGTGAAAGCGCATGTGCTGGAGAGCGTGAATGAGTTCTCTGAAGAATACGATGATCGACGTAGTCCAACATCGACAGTTGCAACACTCCAGGTATACGTTCTTGAACATGGAAGGTTATGAAGAATGTACTTCAGAACACTCGCGTTGCCTAACTGACGGGTTGCATACGAAGGGCTGTGCACTTGAGCGGAAATAGTATTCTGCGCAGCGCTGCCAGTACCCATACGTACCGCGTATTGCAAAAGCTTCTTCGCACTCTCGGTGGTGTCCGATCCAGACCCCCATTGCAGCACTACTGTTGACTGATTGGTGTAGATAGAGACAGTGACTTTATCAACAGAAGCGGTAACAGCCGCGCCACTGAGGCTTTTGACTGCAAATGCTACACCGAAGTTTGCAGAATTGATATCCTGTGGGGTCCAAGTGTTTGCCCATACATCAGTTGTCCCCCCGTACCCAGCAGATGAATCGTTCGCTGACCAAGTAAAGGATGGGGCAGCGGGATCCGCATTGTTATATGTCTGGATCGTGCCACCTTTCACAAGTCTCACGGCGTTGTCATAGATTGCATTATTCGCTGATGCGGTACGCTCGACTTCGACTCTTATTCCCAAGATCGTCGCATCATTTGCGATGCGGAACCCAAAGTTTGTAAGCTTGAGATACTCTGAAGGATTGGACGATGTCAATGAGGCTGTTGCATACGCATCGTCAGAACGCCCCGCGTTTCCGGGATTCGACCAAGCAACTGATCCCGTGCCAGCATCACTTACGATCGTCCGTCCTGTGTTCGAAGCAGGATAGATTTGAGTCACACTCAAAGTTGAAGGCGCAGATGGCGTTGCATTTGCAATGGTCGCCGCCACGTTACTCAGATAGTGGCGGTTTGCCACGGCACCTCTATTCGCACGAACGTAATCCAAATCTGCATCATTATCGATATCAGCAAAAGCGATATCATCAGTATTGTCATCTACCTGCGTTGTCGTGTACTCGGTTGTGAAGTTTCCATTCCCATCATTGAGATAGTATGCGGCACCACCTCCAACGGAGCCGCTGTGATTACCTCCAAGCATGATATCTATGTGCCCGTCATTGTCGATATCTCCGAGAGCGATGGATTTAGTATTCGCCATGCTGGTTACAAGTGTGTTGCGACCAAGTGGAATACGACCATCCGAGGCACCCATATGAATACTGAGTGTCTGCGTTGACTCTATATTGATGAAATCGGGATTACCGTCGTTGTTCACATCTCCGATCGCCATGGCGGTGTTGACAAGGCTCATGCCGACTTTTGAAGAATGAAGTATAAAACCACCTGTTCCTGAGTTTCGATACACCCGAAGACCACCTGCCGTGGTGACCATCACCAGATCAAGGTAGTTGTCGTGCGTTACATCAACGAGCAGTACTTTGTTACTGTCAGCAAAGGTAGAGTTTGCAAGCGCGAATGAACCAGTGCCGGAGTTCAGAGCTATCATTTGAGCGCTCTGAGTAATCTGTCCAAAGACGGCATCCAGATCTCCGTCATTGTCCAGGTCCCCCAGCTCCACATCAGTGTAGAACGGATCACCCGCGGGACAGTGGAAGAAACATGCATTAACCAAGAAACCCGAGCTACTGTTCGCACTTCGATTTTTGGCAACGAAGAATCCTGTGTCAGCTACGTAAAACAAGTCAGTATCGGAGTCACGATCAACGTCTCCAGCTGCGAAAGTAACCGACGCTAAATCGGTAATGGTTGAGTGCCGAGTAAACGCTCCTGTGCCGCTATTGATGTAGTAGTCGTCATTCTGGCCCTGGTTTCTCACCACATAGTCGATGTGCCCATCCAGGTTATAGTCCGCCATGATGATCTGTCTCGAGTCATTTGTCTGCGTCGTGCTGGAACTAAGGGAGAAGTACGTATCCAGGACTGCTGAAGAAAACTGCGTAAGAAAAGTAAGAATGACGATACTCAGGAGCACCGTGATCACAACTTCTATCGATCCTGGTAGTCGAGGGTGCAACCTTTCGACTTCGGACAGTGGAATCGAATTAACGCGCCACAGATTGGTAATTGTCCACCACTGCATCACTACGACAATAGCGAGAATGCCGATCCCAATCGCAAAGAGTGGAATCTGAAAATTGAGTGGCTTCTTAGTGATCGCACTACATACTTCGGGGTGCCAGTAGAGTAGTGACCCCGCCCCAATGAGTAGCACTGCAAAGACGATGAGTCCGAGCAGGGCCGTAATTTTACAAGAAGTGCGCACGTGTTTATGTGTTGTTGATTTCTATCTATTATACCAAAAAAACGGTCATTTTTGAAGGGTACTTACTCACAATCTTGTACACGAGCAAAAAGTCGACTTTTCTGCTTTCTGAAGCCCTATTTCAGGTATTGATACTTATTCTGGTTGTGCTCGTCATTCGTCTTCGCATAGCGGATCTGTCCATCCTTCCCATGCAAGTAGTACCAGAAGTCAGAAGAGGTTGGTGTGAGCGCTGCTTTGACCGATGCTTCGCCTGGGTTTGCAATCGGTGTCGGTGGCAGCCCCTGCGTACGCCGGGTGTTGTACGCGTGGTCACTCTCCAGCTCTACTTTGGTCAGAGGTTGAGTCGGTTTCATAAGTTCGTATCGTGTCGTTGCATCGACTCCCAGAACAACACGATTCTCAAGCCTCTTCCAAAGAATGCCTGAGATTACAGCGCGTTCGTCATCCTTGCGCGACTCCTCTTCGATAAGCGACGCCATATTGATGACATCAGATAGAGTGCGTCCGCTGGAACGAATCTGCTGCTCTAACTTCGTAATGATGCGACGTCGAAACTCACCGAGCATTTGTTCCAGGAAAAATTTGGGAACGTACTCTTCTTCACTAATTGCATACGTTTCAGGGAACAGAAATCCCTCCAGTCTGGATCCATATCCTTGTGATTCAGTGCCAAAATGTTTCGTAGGCAGAAAATCGAATGATGAAAAGTCGCACGTGAACGCACAGTGAATGATATCGCCTGGTTTCCCAAGACCTTTGCTCGCCATCAACTCGTCGATTTGGGCTACAGTAAGACCTTCCGGGATCGTTACCTTTGTTACTCTCACGCGACCGTTCTTGATCATGTCGAGGATAGTCGAAACCGATTCGTTGCCTGTAAATGAGTATGTCCCCGGTTTGATTGATGTTGTCGCGCCGACAACTCTTCCATACAACTGAAATATCAAAGCAGACCGAAGAATATTCTGAGTCGCAAGTTTTTCTGTGACTGTGGCAAAGCTATCGCCACTTTCAATCGAAACAGCAGCTGGCGAATCGAATTCGCCCACCGGTCTAAGTGACCACCAGAACCACACACTAAAAAGGACCAGAATCCAGAGAGCGAGCTTGATCAGTTTTTTCATATCTATGCGCCAAGACCCATAGAACTCATCACCGACTGCATCTTATCTGCAGAGACAACCTGTGCCTTTTTCATCGCTCGTTTCAGAGCATCAAGAATCAGGGCATCGATCTTCTCCCTGGGAACAGAAGGATCGATCGTAATCGCAATAGGCTCCATAGAAGCAGAGATAACAACCGTCACACCAGATGCTTCAGCTTCGACATGGATGCTCTTCAGCTCTTTCTGTGCGGCTTTAGCTTGCCTCTGAAACTTGAAGGAATTGCGGAGCTCTTGGAGGGATGGCATACGAGAGCAAGCGTAGCAGGAAGTCAGTGACTCTTCTAGAGGTGATACGTGCCTTTAGTGCACGTCAGGAGCGAATCTTTTTCGAGCTTCGTCAGTACTTTCTGCAGCCACGCGTCACGTTTCTTGGACCAGTCTGTAATGACCGTCCGACCTATCTCTGCTTTTGTTGCCTTCTTTTTTCGAAGTACATCGATAATCCTACCTCTCAAAATACGTTCAGGAACAAACGTACCTGCAATAATCCTGCCCGGCTCTTTATTGTTCACTTTTTGTACTCGTACTATAGTTGATCCAAAAGCAGAGAAAGCAGTCTTCATGCCATCAGGGAACTCATCCCACTTGGGCGAGTTCTTTGTGCAAAGACTGGATCCAAAATCCATCAGTGCCCCCAGAACGTCTTTTGCACTCCAGCCTGGGAGCATGAGTGCTTTGTTTTGGATCAAGGCGACGAGTGGAAGAAGTTCGGTATCAGATCGATGCCATGTCCCATCATCATTTTCGGGTCCAAAAAAAAGTCGATGCATGATGCGACGAATGTTCACATCAATGCATGGAGTTGGGACATCGAACGCAAAATTGAGAATGGCACCAGCGGTGTACTCCCCTATTCCCTTGATCCGGACGAGTTCTGCTACCGTTCGCGGAAACTGACCAGCATGTTCCTGCACTACCAGGCGCGCAGCATCACGTAATCGCAGTGCCCGTGAGTTGTACCCCAGCCCCTTCCATGCACGAAGAATGTCGGCATTACTTGCGGCAGCAAGATCTTTAATATGAGGAAAAGTTCGTACAAATTTTTGATACAGTTCAATCACTCTCGAGACCTGTGTCTGCTGCAACATGATCTCAGAAACAAAGACTAAATATGCTCGCCTGTTGTCATCTTTTTCGGTCAAATCACGCCATGGAAGTGTGCGCTTGTTTTTTTGAAACCAAAGCCATAGTTCTGCAGAAAATATGCGGGCGCGGTCCTCTCTTTTCATATCCATAGTATAGCCGCAAATATATGCTGACTTGAACGATTATCTTCTTTCCACTTATTTAGAAAAAAAGTGGAAGGTAATACGTACCTAACTAACTCAGCGCTACGACGAGTGACGCAAAATCTCAGTTCAATCCTCAATTATCTTGAGGCCTTCGAGTGATACCGATCCTGTCTTCGATCTCTTGATCGACAAATGACTTCTTGCGTCCGTACTTCATGCGACTGTAATCGCGGATCAGGTTACCCAATTTGTCGTTTCTCTTACTCTGATCCCAGATAGTCGCCATCGAGAATGGTCGAGACGTCGTGTTGTTGATATTGAGCTTGGTGTAGCAGTGGAAGTTCGGAATACCAATCACGTCCTGTTCAGAAAGCACAGGCGCAAATTCTTTTGCCATGTACTCAGCGTCCTCGGCACCAATCTTGAAACTCATAATGGTTCCCACGTTACCGAACACAGCGTCACGCATCTTGGTGCTGGCTTGCTCATACGCACCAGTCTTGCCGACCAACTGTCCGATGTATTGGTGGGCCATAATAAGAGCTAATTCATATTTACGAGCTTCAGAGAGAATGGTCGCAAATGCCTCTGTGATGAAGTTCTGGAATTCATCGACGTACAGATAGAAACGACGACGCTGTTCCTGTGGCACATCCGCTCGTGAGAGTGCTGCCATGTTCACTTTGTTCACGAAGATGAGTCCCAGGAGCTGCGCATTCACATCGCCGATTTTTCCTTTGCTCAGGTTGATGAGGAGAATCTTCCCCTCGTCCATGATTTTGCGAATGTCGAACGCACTCTTCGGCTGCCCGATGATGTTACGCATCGTGGTGTTAGTCACAAACGGACCAAACTTCGCCGAGAAGTACGGGATCATCTCTTCTTTTTCACGGGCTCCTGTTTTCGCGATTTCGTTTTCCCAGAAACTGCGAACAACTGCATTCTTGCACTTGCTCACTTTGTACTTCTGGAACTCGTCGTCCACGAAGAGTCGTGGAACGTCGATAAGGGTTGCACCCTCGTCCTCATCATCCATCAATGTCAGACAACCGTTACGGAAGTAGTGCTGAATACGCGGACCGAAGATTTCGTTTCCGAAGAGTTTGATAAAGATCTCCATTGCATCGAGAGATGCACGATCTTTCTCTTCAGGCGTTTTTGCCTCCAGAAGATTCAGTCCCATCGGCCGCTCCATATCGGATGGATCGAAGAGAATGACGTCTTTTGCCCGCTCCTTTGGAACGTGTGCCAGGATATCCTCGATCAGATCGCCATGCGGATCCACCACACAGACGCCATCTCCATTGATGATGTCCTGTCTCGCCATCCACGAAAGAAGTGCTGATTTACCGGAACCGGATTTACCGATGATGTAGTGATGACGTGTTCGATCTTCGGCTCTGAAACGGATGTCTGTCTCCGTCGCACGATGCTTGTTTCTGCCGAGCAGAATACCTTCTTTCGGAATGCTTGGAGGCGGAGGAAGCACCTTGTACGGAATCCACTGAATGTTGGTGACTGTGTTGTAGCGGCTATCTGGGAAATGGAAGATCGTTGCCAGCTCCTTCTCCGCAAGCAAGTTCCGCTTGTGTCCGTAGCCGTTCACTCGATTCGTAAAGAGTGGATAGATCAAGTACTGATTAATCCAGAGCGGAAGAAAATCAACGATCATGCGTCTATTCTTAAGATAATTGCCGTACAAATCTTTGTAGACGTTAAACGCAACCTGCAGGTTGTTGGTGATGTCATTTGCTCGCTGCCACGTTTTTGCAGCACCAAGAATACGGATAGTGGTGTGGAATCCACTCATGCCAGCCTTCTCACCCATGCGTTTAAAGAGCTCCTCTTCTGGCTGAATCATACGCACGAATGAATCGCCGGAACTAGCACCCGGCGCGTTGGTCGGTTCTTGCAACGAAACAGTACTGAAGAAATTTCCAAGAAACTTTAGTCCCGGAATGCGATCGAAGATCGTGAGCTTCTTGCCCTTGAATCCTTTGGATGCCTGCGCCTTGGTCTTTTTGCCCCAACGTTCAGAGAACGCAGGAGTAACGATCAACTGAATGCACGCCTTTTCATCCTCCTGCAATTTACTGAGCGAGTTTGCGATATCGTTGAGTGGATCATCCTGCATTTGATCGAAGGTGCGTAGTGGGTAGTAATACGGCTTCTTCGAAATCATGTTGTACGCTGCAAGATGGTATCCAGAGGTCCAGAGCTCAGGAGTCTTGCGCAGTGCCACCTCTGCATTGGGATAGGACGATGTCACACGCTTTTCCAAAATGGATGACAGATGCTTCGGACAGAGTATGTAAAACGTGAGTTGCCCGTTTTCCACGTACATCTCGAACGAGATCGTGATGAATCTGGTAAACCAGAAACTGAGTGTTTGCCAGAAGTTCAAGTCTTTGACTTCATGAAGTCCACGAAAAAGCTGCTCCATAACTGCTGCCTTCTCCTTGAAATCTTTTTCAGTTCTCTTCTCCTGATCAATCTTGCTGTCATTGCGCGGTAAGATAATCTGATACGACACCAAACGAGCGCCGCCGTAGTACGCAATGAGAAATCGTGCATTGAAAACGATGTACTTCCACACGAGCCAGACAAGAGAGAGTGCGATGATCTTCTCTGTGTACCCACCGACCGATGGCGAATCGGTAAACCATGTCCAGAACCATGCCCAGACAGGCAAGTTCAGAGCCTGTGTTGTGACCCAAATAAGTCCGAGTGCGAGAGGCCAGAAAATGATGCGCAGAATCGCGAGCATTGACGTACAGAAATACTACAGAGAGTATCTGATTATTATAGCAGAAAAATGGCTGTAGGATAAGCCAAAATGAAGCTCAATAAGCCGAATTTCAGCGCTATTATTGAGGACACTTATGCGTTTCTTAGGGAATCAACCATAGTATCTAAAAAGTATTGGAATGATTTCCTCACGAGTAAAATACTGTGTTTTGAAATAACGTAATCGTAAGTAACACAACTGTTCCACACAATACTGTCACCATCACCCATAGACTCGGTACACGCAATTTTCCACTATGAAAGATACACGCGAAAACGAAGCCGCTTGTGTACGAGACAAAAACAAGAATCCTCCACCATAACGGTAGATCATGTGCGAAAAAATACACACAACCCATGAGAAAGAAAACGAAAAAAACAGCAGCAAGTGCAGCACTGGATTCACTCTTCGATGTTGGGAAATAACGAATAAACGCTTCAGTAAACAATGCTCTAGTGTCACCAAAACAAGCTCGTCGGAAAATGATATACGAGTACACAATAATCATGATTGAGACAACCGCAGCCAATACATACATTAATGTTTGACTGAAGCTTCCAACTATAATTTCATTGACTCCCACCCATAATCTTATGAGAACGTAAATTGTAAAAGAAAAGTACAGAATGCCAAAAATCCACAAAAAAACACGGGAGGGTGGAGAACGAAAAAATGGTAATCTCATGATTGTGAATTCTACTCCTACAATCAAATGAGGAACAAACTACGATATCATCCCGAACAGTCCACAACCTCGGTTCGCATTTCGCGGACCCGTCCTTCCTTGGTTCCCATCAAGAATCGATAGAGACCGGTACTCGAGGGTGTGAATTCGTACGCTTCTGTGTCTGTCAGCCACACATGGGTCCCAAGTCGCACACCATCGGGATAGACAACATCACGAACCACGAACGGAGACGACGATCGCAGGACAAGCGTCTGACCGAGCGGTAATCGATGTGGAACGCCGGGGTCTACTCGTACGTCGCGCGTGATTCGTCGCTGCATGCGATTATCCTCACACCGCTCTACGACAGTCGCATCACCCAACCTCTCGAACGTTGCCATCGCGATACCCTTCGATCGATCCTCGATTGCCAGAAACGCACCAAGACTCAAGTCCATATCTCGTCCCTGGACGAACGGTCCACGATCATTGATGCGAACGACAACACTTTTGCTGTTTCTGAGGTTCGTTACTTTGACGAGTGTATTCGCAGGAAACGACCGATGAGCAGCGGTCATCGCATGCATATCAAACGTCTCACCAAATGCAGTGCCTTTTCCGTGAAACTTCTCTGAATACAAACTCACTTCGTGCTCCTCATTTTTTAGCTTCGTATCCAATGACTGCATGAGTGTCATGAGCTCATCACGTGATACTGCACCCTCAGTGATCGGCAGAGCGTAGTGCTTCGCAAGAAGCGGGATATCCTCAGGCTCGACTGTTTCCATCAGCCTTCGACTTTCTCCATCAGTCGCAAACGGCTCGATGTTTCGCGTACGAAAGAGCATCAGCAGCGCATCAGTTTGTAGTAGCGGTTCGTCGGGATAAAACTCGGTCGCGTCCCTCAGGATTCCCCGCGACTTTGCATACGTGATTTCCACAAATCCAACTGATCCCTGTGGAACATCGCTGTACGGAGTCTCGCGAACGGAGTCCGCAGGTCTCTGCAGACTCTGCCAAAGGAGAAGAAATCCATCGCGTCGTGTGAGCGACTCTTCAGCGTGTGTGAGCGGTACTGCAAACATCGAAAGAAGCAGTACGAAAAGAAGGGGGCGAATCATCGTAGAAATGATTCTATCACATGCCTGACCTGACCCGCTGCCACGCTATATCAGCGACATGCTCCGCTGCAAAGCGTCTGGTCGCTGGACCGAAGATACCGGCGCCCTTCATGGATTCGCTCGCGATGATCTTCTGACCGAGCTGATACTGCTTGAGTGCCTCTTCAGTGCGTGGACCGAAGACCCCTGTCTGATCCGAGGGCTCAAGGTACCCAGCATCGATCAGAAGGCGCTGCAACTTTTTTACTTCCGTGCCTTTGTCACCCTTAGAAAGGTTCGTCGTTGGCAGTGCGGACTCCAGAGCTGCGACTCTCGTCTGATCCTTCATGAGCATTGCCTCTGCTTTCTCGCCCACGACTTTTACTTTCCATGAGTGCAAAATAGCTGTGCGCGTTGCAGGACCGATGCGACCCGCTCCCGCGATGCCATCTGAAGTCACAACACCATGATCAATCTGAAAACGGAGCACTGCGAGTCTAAGCTCAGCATCAAACTCGCCATTCGTCCGTCCACGATAGTAATCAAGATAACGAAGCAGCTTTTGTGCCTGTCTGACATCGTCACCAATGAGTCCGAGCTCCATGCCCTCAGCAAGAATGGGAGAGTTCTCAGGCTTCATGGTGAGCGCAGCACTGATCGTTGCGGACGCCTCCGCGGTCAGCTCTGATCCATCGCCAATCACGCGATAGTCGAGAAGAAATTTATTGAGTGCATCCTTGGTCGCAGGTCCGAAGTGAGCATTGGGCTTCTCTTCGAAGTACCCGAGTGACGCCAGTGCCTCCTGCAGCTTGCGTACACCATTAGTCGTGTACCCCTCTTCCGTTACCGGCAAGAGATCGGACTTGGGTAGCGGTGTGAGATTCGCAATCATCGAAAGATCAGCATCGAACTCGGAGAGTGCAAATCGTTCCTCAGGTGCAGACGACTTAGGATAAACGATACCTTCCACTGTTCTGGCACCCCATGTGAGTGCCCGAGCCAAACCCTCTTCTCCATGCCCCATCCATAGATCGATACGATGCACTTCGTCACTCCATGTAATGATGCGACCGCCGCGATCATGCACGGTTCCAACAACTCCGATTGATGGCAGTTCAATGACGGTACCAAAATCGTATGCCGCAGGAGCGGCGATCATCCCAGGGTACACGCCTGTTCCATCTGCGCCCCTGATTCCCTCGCCATTGAAGATTATTTCCTCCTCATATCCTCCACGGTAGTAATAGGATTGATTAGGCAGTGGTGAGTAGTACGCAGTGACCACAAACGTCTGTTTCCTTGGTGCCTCAGCAGCATGTACCGGGCTCACGATCGAGCAGAAGAGTGAACTCAGGATAATCGCAGCCGGATACAGACGGAGTTTGTGTGTTTTGGTTTCTACGTACATTGTGTTTGTGTGTGAAGAAATCTGATCAGTATAACAGAAAGTGACAGCCGGTTTAAGGCTTAGGGACAACAATGACCACTACTGTCTGCCAAGTTAGCATTACTTGACTTAAGATTAAATTTTCACTTTAATACTTAGTGATGCAGCACTTCGTTGCATCCACTGATCTTTCAAAGCATTTATTGGGGAGACCAGAAATGCTAGTGGGAAGTATACTATTAGTTGCTGCACTATGTTATTTCACTCTGAACTGGCTGGTGCTCAAGAAAGAAAACACTTCCGTAACCATTTTGATTTACAGAGGTCTCGACCTGACTGACGATCAAAAAGCCGATCTGTGCATGAGGATAACAAGCCTCGAACAGTCAGCGTTGAGAACTGGTGCTGCAGGAAATGCAGTCTTATGGACTGTGATTGTGATGATGCTTGTCTGGATATCTACCAATTAATCGCATTGAAAGAGGGCTCTCAATCGAGAGCCCTTTTTTGCCATAGAGGAAGTGTGACCTTTTCTGGTTACCTCGCTATTTCCAATGCCGTGATTCTTCTGTCATGCGAGAGCAAGGTATCTTTGAGTATCTGAACTTGGTCAGCACTCGCTTCTCGAAAATCAGCTGCCAGGTTTTCGGCAACAAGGCTAAAGTGACCTTTCAGATCAGATATTTCTTGTTTCACTCCAGATATATCTAGTTTTAGGCCAGTTACATCTTGTTTCAGATCAGAGATATCTAGTTTCATGCCAGACATTTCATGTCGCAACTCATCTCTTAGCTCTGCTGAGTCACGTTTTGTTGCCTGTGCTAGCTCTGCCAAGTCACGTTTTGTTGCCTGTGCTAGCTCTGCCAAGTCACGTTTTGTTGCTTGTGCCAGCTCTCCCAAACCGCGCTTTGTTGCCTGTGCCAGCTCTGCCACGTCACGCTTTGTTGCTGGAGTATCCAGAGGATCAGTCATGCAGCCACTGTAAGCGTTTCAAATTAAATTTCCAGCAAAGAGCAAGGACATCGAACAACATATATGTTCACTTGCGGTACCCGCGTTCCTTCTGTACCCTCGTCCGGACATGAAGAGCGCCCCGAACATCGGCGCCCCTGCGTCTCACGAAGACGGGGGTGCTATTTTTCCAAATTTACCCGCCGGAGACACGCAATCGAAGGCGGGATTAGAAGATGTAAAATCGATCCTTCTTCTTGGTTCTGGCGCACTGAAGATCGGTGAAGCAGGCGAATTCGACTACTCGGGCAGTCAGGCGATCAAAGCATTTAAGGAGGCAGGCAAGCGCGTCGTCGTCGTAAACCCAAACATCGCAACGAACCAGACAAGCTGGGGGCTGGCTGACCGTGTGTACTTCATGCCTGTCACACCAAAGGATGTGGAACGCGTCATCGCCGAAGAAAAGCCCGAGGCGATTGCACTCAGCTTCGGTGGGCAAACAGCACTGAACTGTGGCGTGAAACTGGAGGAGGAAGGAATCCTCGCAAAATACAACGTCCGCGTGCTCGGCACTTCGGTGGATGCCATCAAGAAAACTGAAGATCGTGCACTCTTCAACGCGGAACTGAACTCGATCGGTGTAGGCGTCCCTCGCTCTGTTGCATGCGAGTCATTTGAGGATGCATCGAAAGCAATCGATACGATCGGACTGCCCGTCATGATCCGCGCCGCGTTCGCACTCGGAGGAAAAGGAAGCGGCAGAGCGTCGACCAGAGAAGATGCAGAGGCCATTCTAAAAGTCGCGTTCGTGGAGTCTCCCCAAGTACTGGTCGAGGAAGACCTGACTGGATGGAAAGAAATCGAGTACGAAGTCGTCCGTGACCGCGCCGATAACTGCATCACGGTGTGTAATATGGAGAACTTCGATCCTCTTGGTGTGCACACCGGAGAGTCGATCGTCGTTGCTCCCAGTCAGACACTGGATAATTTCGAATTTCAGATGCTTCGATCGATCGCGCTCAAAGTGATCAGGCACCTCGGCATCATCGGTGAGTGCAACATCCAGTACGCACTGGATCCAAAGAGCCGCGACTATCGCGTCATCGAAGTGAATGCGCGCCTCAGCCGTTCCTCTGCACTCGCATCCAAGGCAACCGGTTATCCACTCGCTTTTGTCGCAGCGAAATTGGCACTCGGCATGACGCTACCCGAAATCAGTAACTCGATTACCAAAGTCACCTGTGCCGACTTCGAACCATCACTCGATTACGTCGCAGTGAAGATGCCGAGATGGGATCTCGGAAAATTTAGTTTCGTCAGTCACGAGATCTCAACCGAAATGAAATCAGTAGGCGAAGTGATGGCACTGGGGCGATCTTTCGAGGAAGCGATGCAAAAGGCGCTCAGAATGCTAAATATCGGTGCTCAGGGCCTATTTCCTGTGCCGATGCACTTCCCAAAACAGGACCTGCAGCAAGAGATGAAGCGTCCCAGTCCACGTCGTATCTTCGCGATTGCCGAAGCACTGAGCCAGGAGTGGACGACGGAGGAAATCAACATCCTTACGGGAATCGATCGATGGTTTTTGGAGCGCATCAAGAAGTGTGCGGATATGAACGCCGATCTCTTCCGTGGTGCGTCATCCCCTCTTCCTGCACCAACCTTACAGACAGCAAAGAAACTCGGATTCTCCGATCAATCGATTGCTACCATGCGAAAGGAAAAAGTGGCGGACATACGAACGAAGAGAAAAGAACTCGGGATTGTTCCTGTGGTCAAACAGATCGACACACTGGCAGGTGAGTTTCCTGCTCAAACGAACTACTTGTTCCTGACGTATCACGGGACGGAGCACGATGTAGATTTCGGTCAACGGGAAAAAGTGGCAAGTGATCAGTTGTTAGTGGCTAGCGCAAAAGAAGCTGCCAACTACCCACTAGCCACTAGCCACTCACCACGTGCCATCGTCCTCGGCAGCGGCCCCTACTCGATCGGCTCGTCTGTGGAATTCGATTGGTGCTCGGTACAGGCTGTTCGGGAACTGCAGAAAGAGAACTACGAAGTCGCGATGATTAATAGTAATCCTGAAACTGTCAGTACTGACTACGACGAATGTGACATTTTGTTCTTCGATGAACTTTCACTTGAACGAGTGTTAGATATCACGGATCTCCTAAATCCTAAGGGTGTTGTTGTGTCGATGGGAGGACAGATCCCAAATTCACTCAGTCGAAAACTGGCAGCGGAGAATGTGCCCATCTTCGGCACAACACCGGAGCATATCGACATGGCTGAAGATCGCCACAAATTTAGCACACTTCTCGACACGCTCGGCATCGACCAACCTGAATGGAAAGAGTTTTCGGATGTCGCGTCAGCAAAGAAATTTGCGAATGACGTTGGCTACCCCGTCATCGTTCGTCCTAGTTACGTGCTCTCTGGTGCCGCCATGACCGTCGTGCATGACGAAGAGGATCTGGAGGGATTCATCGAAGAAGCAACGAGCGTCAGCAAAGAGGCTCCTGTTGTGATTTCGAAATTCGAGGTCAATGCAAAGGAGATCGATTTCGACGGCGTCGCACAAAATGGAACACTGCTTCTCTACGCAGTCAGTGAACACGTGGAGAATGCTGGAGTGCACTCCGGAGATGCCACACTGGTGATGCCGCCACAGAGAGTAAATATGGAAACGCTCCGTCGCATGAAAATCATTACCAAGAAAATCGCGAGTGCGTTGCAGATCTCAGGTCCCATGAACATCCAGTTCATCGCGAAGAATAATCGTTTGAAAGTAATCGAATGCAACGTGCGTGCCAGCCGCAGTTTCCCGTTTGCGAGCAAGGTAACGGGCGTCAATTTTGCTGAGCTCGCGACGAAAGCACTCCTACACACTGCCCCAACGGGTATCAGGTATCAGACGATCGATCTGGATCACGTTGCGGTCAAGGCAGCGCAATTCAGCTTCACGCGCCTGAAAGGTGCAGATCCCAGGCTCGGCGTAGAAATGGCATCAACGGGAGAAGTAGGTTGTTTTGGCGAGAATGCAGAAGATGCACTCCTGCTTTCGCTTCGCTCCATCGGATTCAATGCGCCACGAAAAAATATTCTGCTCACGATCGGAAAGTTGGAAGACAAAATCGAGCTCCTCCCAACGATTCACATTCTGAAAAACATGGGCTTCCAGTTTGTGGCAACGGCACGCACGCATGAATTCTTGACTGATCGGGACATCCCGAGTGTGCTCGTGCACAAAGTGTCGGAACCGCGAACGCCAAATATCAAAGAGTATCTGGAAGGGAAGCGTGTCGATTTCGTCATCAACATTCCGCAGACCGCATCCGGACGAGAGAAGACGGACGGCTACTTCATCAGACGTCTCGCAACCGATCGCGGCATCCCTCTCGTCACGAACGTGCAGCTGATCAAACGAATTGTGGAGGCACTGGAACTAGACGCCGCAAAAGAGGAACCATCGCCACTCTTGGCATGGCCAGATATTCTCTCGAGGCACACTTGACGAAAGGGCTAAAAGGAATAGAATTCGCACCTTCTTTTTCCCCATTTTCTATGTCAGAAAGGCCAGGAATACTCACGGTTGATTCGAACGTTCCTCTCGTACCAATTCGACCAGGCTCTACAGCAGTTGCAGATGTCCTCGAATTAGCAAAAAAAATGAATATTGGGCTTGAAGATTCTGCTCGACCTAATCGAAATAACGGTCTTTTAGTTCAGTTGGATTCTGCTATCCGAGGCATACGTTCCAGGAATGCTGCTCAATATGGAGAAGTAATGACAATAAATAGTATTGTGAAAGATTTATCGGATCGACAAGAAAGGCGGCTCACAGTAGCGGAGGATAGTGGGCCAGAAGCGTTAGCAGTAGATGAAAATGAAAGTACTACAGTTGTGTAAGGTGCCTTTTTACAATTTGTCCTAGACCATAATAAAGAAAGTGCTGCATTCGTGCTGAGCGACCCTGATTCCCCTTGCCATTGCCCACTTGCTTCAGTACCCTACTGCGTACTTATGGCTATCTACGCAATCCGCAAAGGCGACGAAAGTAATGACCGTCTGCAGTCTAGGTTCAAGAAGCAGGCGCAGGAGTCCAGGCTCGTGAAGATCTTGCGTGATCGCAGGACCAAGAAAAAGAAGCCGACAAAGCGATTACAGCGTCTACGCGCCCTGAAGCGCGAGGGTTACCGCGCAGAGAACAAGAAGACGCAGTATTACTCAAACATGTAGTACGTTGTACGTCGTATGTTGTACGTTGTATTTTTTTGATGTTCATACGTTTACGATGATTGATGCGAATACTACGTACGACGTACTACATACTACGTACAATTCCACATCACTCCAGTGGCTCTCTTCATAAGCTGACCGAGGAGAAAGACCGGCAACCCCACTACTCCCGTCCAATCCCCTTCTATCCCCTCAATCATCAGCTGGCCGGGGCCATCAATCTGAAATCCACCCGAGCGATCACGCCAGAGACCGGACTCTGTCCACCAGTCCATCTCCTCTTTCGTAAGCTTCTTGAAGAGAACGGAGGATGTGCTGATTCCTTCGTGGGTCACGCCGTCCTCGCCGATCACAGCAAGTGCTGAATGGACAAAGGAGACATTGCCGCTGTGTTTCTGGAGCATGACACGTGCTTCTGTCTCGTCCGCTGGCTTCTCGAGGAGTGTGCCGTCAGAAGCAACGACGAGTGTATCGCAACCGATGACTATGGCATGCGGATGGAGCTCATGCACCGACTCCGCCTTCAGTCGTGCGAGCGTCTCGGCACGACGCACAGGGTCACGCTCTGGATGCAGGGACTCATCGACCGAGGGAACGATGACCTGAAACGGAATACCCAGTCCCTCGAGCAGGGTTTTTCGCTGCGGACTGGCGGATGCGAGAATAATCTGCATAGCAAGCTATCGAAGTAATTCCAGTGCACGACGTAGCTGCTCGTCACGATCTTCGCTTTCGATCACGATATCCGGCATGACACCCGTATCCTCGATCGTTCGACCAAGTGGTGTGAACCACTCTGCAATCGTCAGCTTGATCGCCGAACCTCCGGTGAACGAAACAACCTCCTGCACGGTTCCTTTGCCAAAACTCTTGGTACCAACCACTCGAGCACGCTTCAGATCCTGCAGAGCACCAGCCACGATCTCGGACGCGCTCGCCGATGCCTCATTCACGAGGACAATCATTTTCACGCTAGATGGCAGAACAGGTTCACTGAGTGTCACCTCCTCTCGCTCCCTCATGCGGCTTTTGACTTTGGCGTACACAGTGCCACGAGGAACGAATGCGCTCATCACACTCTCCGCAGCGGACAGTAGTCCACCACCGTTATTGCGAAGATCGAGTACCACTCCAGTAGGATTCTTGGATGCGATCGACTGAACGACACTCTTGACCTTGCTCTCTGTCGTTTCACCGAACTGGACCAGCTTGAGTACTGCGACCGTCCCATGCCACTGTGTTTCTATTTCTGGGATGTTGATGAGATCTCGTACAACACTGATCGTCATCGGGTTACCATTTCTCATAATCGAAAGAACTGCAGTGGATCCTCGCTCGCCGCGAATGTGCGAAATAGCTTGCTCGAGAGTAAGCCCGCGTAGTTCCGTCGTCCCAACTTTCAGCACCTGATCACCAGGGAGCAAGCCCGCCTTCTCCGCAGGAGAACCAGGAAGTGGCGACACAATGGTCACGAAGCCATCTTTCTCGATCACGTTGGCACCAATCCCTGTGAATTCTCCCTTGATCTGACTCTGGAAATCGGACGCACGTGCAGGACGGAAGAAGGTGGAATAGGGATCATCGAGAGAGTCCATCATTGCCTCCAGTGCGCGGTACGCTGCCTCTTGTTCATCGATGTTGTCACTGCGCAGATAGTCGCGTTTGACGACCTCCCAGACAGCATCCAGCAGTGCCTCCTCTGGAATATCAACTGTTCCTGAGCGATCAGGAAGTGAAATCGTGATTGTTGTTTTTTCCTCGGTTTCTCCCAGAACTGACTGTAGAAGCGTCAACGCCTCGGTCCCTGAAAGAGTATCTGCAATACCGAAGGTATTCGCAGTTTTTGGCGTCATCCACTTAAGTACAATGGCATTCATGACAGCTTGAACGTCATCACCCTCTTTTACATCACGAAACTTGGATACATCATCACGTTCAGTGAAGTGTGTGAGTGCAGTCAGTACCTTGAGCGCCTCGCCTCGTGTGATCGGCCTGCGAAGTACGTTGGATGCCGTCGAATCGAAGATCTCCAGCACTCCCTGGCTCTTGGCATCACACAGAGTGAGTACCAATCCCCTCGGTACACGCTTATATGGCAGCGTACATTTCTCAGTCGCTTTTGGTAGCCTGAGTGCTGTATAGGTCCAGGAAATGAAATCGGATCTGGACACTGTCCGCTCGCTCGTTTTGACGTAGTCTGTGAGTGTCAGAGCGGCAACCGATGAAAGCGGCGCACTGATACCAAAGGTAATAAGAAAGAGGGCGACAAAAATCCTGCGCATACAGAAGCTAAGGGGAATGTTCCCGCATCCTACCGATCCCCTCCGCCAGTGACAATCGACTGAGTAGTGACGACACTGCCAAATTCTTTCATATCCTCACTACGCATAAAGAGTGTCGTGAGAATCCAGAATCCACCTACGATATAGAAAAGTGCTGGAAGAAGTGTGATGGAAACGCCATGCAGTATGCCACCGGTCGTGTCTGGAAACAGGACTGCTCCCAGTGTCTGAGGATTACCCGGAAGTAGTGAAGGAAGTGTCACAATGAAATCGAAGATGCCATGGAGCACGATCGAAAGAAGTACACCAATCGTCAGCTGCGTGCGAGCAAAGAGCGTCTCAGTTCTCACTCCAAGCAACCTGTGAAACGCATACAGTAGCGGATGGAGACGACCATGAGCGAAGCGGTCCCTGAGAAGCGGTGGAGCAAAGAGAGCCACACCAAAGAAGTATCCAAGAACACCTGTCGAGAGCACGTGCACCATGATCGTGAGCGCTCCACGTCCGATGACACCAGAAAGGAGCGGGCCCCACATGGGTGTTTCTGGCGTGAGCAAGTAGTCTTGCACGAAGCTCACGAAGTACACAGGATTGATCAGGTTTTCTGCGAATGCGAATCCAAGTGCCACGATAATCGCTAGCTGCATCGCATCGTCAATGGAACGAAAGATCATCGTACCGCTCTTTTTCAGGACCCAGAATTTACTGAACTCTTCAATGACGCCAACGAGGAGATAGCGAACAAGAGCCGCGAGAAGAACATATTTCACTCCTGCAGAAGCGGATGTTCCAAATGCTTCAACGAACGTGCCTGATGTGAAACCAAAGTTCTCAGGGCGGATGACGAAAAAGAAAAAGTTGAGTTCTACGTCTTTACCAGTGAGATGGTAGTAGAAGATTACCGGAACGGTAGAGAGCATGCCTGCAAAAAATGCGAGGAGAACCGTTGTAATGCGCGTTCGGTGATAGCGAAGAAAGAGCCAGCACCAGAGAATCACAGGGATGATGGCGAGCACCGCTGCTATGCTAGTAGCGATGAGTTCAGCAGTACTTTGACCCCGCAAAATGACATACGCACTCCAGAACAGGAACGTACCAAGTACCGTAACTTTGATACTCTCTTTCCAAGCACTAAAGAGAAACTTCCATCCAAGAATCGCAAGTACAACTCCCAGAGCCATCAAGAAGGGATTGCCCGCGATACCCGTCTCAAAAAATGTACGCTTGAATGCGATAAGCACCCACGTGACGATCGTTCCGATGACGAACGCGTAAAAATACTGCATGCGATCGTTCGTCCCTGTCCACTTCAGTCGATCGAACATCCCGAGAGCGAGAATGGCGAGAAAGACGACGATGGTCCTCAGTGCTGCAGATGGTTCGAAGAGAGACTGAATGGATGTCTTGGTGCCGTACTTGAGCGAGAGGAAAAAGAGTACGCCACCGACAGCAACAGACACCACAATGGCGACCGTGCCCGGCAAATACGGATGCTTCGCTTCAATCTCTGCCAGTGACGCCTGTTCTATTGATGATCGTTGCAGTAGAGCAGTCCACACCCTGAGGAGGATGTAGGCTGAGAATGCCGCTAGGAGAAGCAGAAGAATCTGCATACGAAATCTAGAGATTATACCATATTTTACGTCTATTTAGTACCCCTCTTTGGTCATGTTTTGGGCTTCAGAGAGTCATATTCGCACATGGTCTACAAAGACTGTACAATCTTCCCGCTCTATTTTTTCCACTTTCGTTCTTATGAATAAATCCCTCGTATCAGTTCTCGTTGTCGTCGCACTCGGTATCGTTGGATATTTAGCGATGCAGAACGGTGCTCCAGAAACAGTAAAAGATGCTATGAATGAAGCTACAGATGAAATGATGAAAAAAGATGATGCTGTCATGGAAGACAAGGATGCAATGGTTAAAGATGACGCGATGATGGAAAGCGACGCAATGAAAAAGGTCGACAGCAACGCTTCTGCATCCGTCAAAATGGGTGAAGATGCGATGATGAAAAAGGAGGACACGATGATGGAGAAGTCATCTGCCGCGTACCTCGCGTATTCGGATGGCGTAGTTGGAAACGGCAAGACGTCCGTTCTCTTCTTCCACGCTGCATGGTGTCCAGCATGTCGTCAGGGTGATAAGGATCTGACATCGATCTACGGAGCAGGCACAGCAGGTATCAACACGTACAAAGTCGACTTCGACACAGCTGCTGCTCTGAAGCAGAAGTACGGTGTCACGTCACAGCACACATTCGTACTGATCGATGGCACAGGCAAAGCGATCAAGACGATGCAGGGTGCAACAGCCGCGGAGCTGACTGAGCTCGTAAAGGGCTAAACAATTTTTTGGACAATCCTCGCCGAGGTCAGTAGACCTACGCTCGGTAGAAAAGCCTCTGCAACATCAGGGGCTTTTTTGCGACATACGACATACTACATACAACATACGCGTCCTCTGCTATCCTTCCTCCATGCCAGCACCAGATTTAGACACGCTTGTTTCCCTCTGCAAACGCAGAGGATTTATCTTCCCGGGATCCGAGATCTACGGAGGACTGGCAAACACGTGGGACTACGGGCCACTGGGTGCGGAGCTCAAGCGCAAGCTAAAAAATCACTGGTGGAATACATTCGTGCGTAGTCGCACGGATATGTTCGGTCTGGATGCATCCATCCTCATGAACCCCAGAACCTGGGAAGCGTCTGGCCATGTCGGATCGTTTAGCGACATGATTAGCATGTGCAAATTCTGCAATAAAATGACCCGAACGGATCACTGGAGTGGACTTGTAACGCAATCCGAGTGGTTTAAATCGCTTTCTGGTCTTTATCAAACTCGTGACACCGTTACACTCGCAGATTTGAAAAAATGGGGAGAGAAAGAAGCTAAAAAGCTGGCACCTAACTTGGCAATAGTCAGAAATCCATCAGTCACTATTTCTTGGTTAGCTGAATTTCTAGAAAAAGTCTCTGACCTTACTTCAGACGATCAAATGCAAGTGCAAACAACGCTCTTGCACCTTGTTGAGTATCTTGCCACGGAACAACTCAAGCAAACTGGTTTGCGGAAACCATGCCCATATTGTGGAGGCGAACTGGCAGATGCTCAACCATTCAATCTGCTCTTTAAAACTCATCAAGGAATTATCGAAGGTAAAGGAACGGAAATTTATCTCCGTCCCGAAACCGCACAAGGCATCTTCGTAAACTTCAAAAATATCGTAGACACGATGCGCCCCAGGCTCCCCTTCGGTGTCGGACAAATCGGCAAAGCGTTCAGAAACGAAATCACACCGGGCAACTTCACCTTCCGCACGCGGGAGTTCGAGCAAATGGAGATCGAGTTTTTCGTGGATCCTACTGATACGAGTGATCACTTCGGAGCATGGCAGAAAGCAATCTGGGATTGGTACAAAGGACTGGGTATCAACGAGAAAAACATGCGCATCCGTGAGCATGACAAAGATGAACTCAGTCACTATTCGTCGAAAACAGTCGACATCGAGTATCAGTTTCCCTGGGGATTCGGTGAACTCTTCGGTCTCGCACACCGCGGTGACTTCGATCTCAGTGCCCACCAGAAAAATTCCGGTCAGGACCTTTCGTACACCGATCCTGATGATCAGACGCGCAAGTTCCTCCCTCACGTGATCGAGCCGAGCTTTGGTTGCGATCGCACAGTACTTACGGTGCTTCTGGAAGCGTACACCGAAGAGAAGGTAGGAGACGACACACGAACCGTCATGAAATTCGCTCCCGAGATTGCACCAATCGACCTCGCTATTCTGCCACTCTCAAAGAAAGAACATCTCGTCAGCAAGGCACAAGAGTTGTACAAGAAATTGATTCATGAAACAGACCTTACCATCGACTTCGATGTCACGGGATCCATCGGCAAGCGCTATCGCAGACAGGATGAAATCGGCACGCCGAAGTGCATCACTGTCGACTTCGGCACACTCGGTGAAGACGCGGCGCAGGGAGAGAAAGACACGGTCACAATCAGAGATCGAGATACGCTGAAGCAGGATCGACTGCCGATCACGAATCTACAGAATCAGATCTAGTGCTGTTTTCCTCAGAAGAAATAGCAAAGACTAATCACGTAGTGTGTTTTTCTTGACGACCTGAAGAGTGCGATACATGCTGCAGAAGTAATTTACCCACTAATTCTATGCCAATTCCACGCATTGTTCATGTACAGACCGCAGAGCCAGGAAGTTTGCACCGAAATCATCAATTGGCACCTGGCGCAAAACTACCAGCTAGAGGTCAACAAATAAAATTTACTGACTTCAATGACGGCATTCGAAGGATTTTTAAGCCGCTGGAGCTAGGTGTGAATCTGTGTACACCTCCAGCTTCCTCTGAGGCACAAACTTTAAAAGCGAAGGATGTAAGAGCTCTTTGATCACAAAGTTCTGGGAGCTTCCTGGATACTCGACAAAAAAGTTCTATGCACTACTATCGGATACTCTATTTTCTACCCATAATTGCATGCACGCAGAATCTATAGTGTCAGAAAATTTCAAGAGAGAAAAAATGGGTGCATTAAATGCATTGGATAATTTTCAGAGAAATACTAATCCAACCACGGCGTTCTTATTACGAAATGCCGTAAGAATGTTACAGAGTCGTTTTCTTGAAAAGATCACGTGGGAAGATGAAGTAGCACCCGAAGATCACATTGACTTTGGAACAATTTCAGAAGCTGCAGTTGAACTACTGGAGAGACAGAACGATCCAGAAATTATAGAATTGTTACCGAATCTAGTGGCGTATCAAAGAACGGCAAGAAAGAGTGCTGAGTCTTTATTGAAATACGTGGATAAGCTTGCTGTAAACGTAGCGTGATGACATGAAAGCGATGAACATTATAGAATCGTCTTACACAGACGAAATGACTTGCGAACGCTCAAGTATTTCTGTATAAAGTTCCCACTCCTTTCAAGGAGCGTTCCTCCCCGACCGATCGCGCGGTCCTGGCTCCGAAGGAGCCATCCTGAGTGAGTCCTGAGCCTGTCGAAGGACGAATCGAAGGATGACATCCCTAAGGAGAATCCTCCGCAAAGTGCGAGAAGACGTCAGGGAGTAGACCCCAAGGATTCCATTCCATCGCGTACAAGCGTTCTAGTAGTACTCTAGAACCTTCGCACTTTCTCACTTTCCTACCTCTCTCGTTCATGCCTATCCCTTCTACCAAAGATCTCCTGGCAGCCGCCTGCCACTTCGGTCACCGCAAAGAAAAGTGGAACCCAAAGATGAAGAAACACCTCTTCGGTATCCGTCGCGGCATCCACATCTTCGATCTGGATCAGACGCATCAGGCACTAGTACGTTGTATCGACGAGCTCAAGGCTCTGCAAAAGTCGGGCAAGACGATCCTGTTCGTCTCGACGAAATTGCAAGCACTCCACCCAATCGAAAACTTGAGTCGCGCTCTCAGTCAGCCAGTTGTCACCAAGAAGTGGGTGCCTGGACTGCTCACCAACTGGACCACGATGAAGAATCGCATTCGTCACTATTTGGATCTTCAGCAGTCCTTCAAGACTGGTGACATCGAAAAGTACACGAAGAAGGAGCAAACGATGTACCGCAAGGAGCTTGCGAAGTTGGATGCTAGCTTCGCGGGTGTTGCCACGATGAAGGGGCTGCCTGACGCTCTCTTCGTTGTCGATGCTGTTCGCGATCGTGTTGCGATGCTGGAAGCAAAGAAACTGGGTATCCCGGTGTACGGCATCTCGGATAGCAACGCTGATCCAGATGATTTCAAGATCTATATCCCTGCGAACGATGATGCGATCAAATCGATCCAACTGATTCTGGGCGCTGTCGAATCAGCCCTTCTGGATAGCAAGAACGCAGACAAGGAAGCCAAGGAGCCGAAGTAATTGCGACCCTCAACTTTTCAACTTCTTACCTTACAACCCATCATGTCAGTCACAGCATCTCAAGTCAGTGAACTCCGCGCCCGCACGGGTGTCGGTATCCTGGACGCCAAGAACGCACTCGAAGAAGCGAACGGCAACGAAGAGCAAGCAATCGAAATCCTCCGCAAGCGCGGCAAAGCGCAAGCAGTGAAGAAGGCAGACCGTGCTCAAGGTGAAGGCATCGTCTTCATTGCCAAGGCAGGCACCAAAGCTGCTGCCATCATCATCCTCTGCGAAACAGACTTCGTCGCTCGTTCTGACGCATTCAAGAAGTTGGGTGGCGACCTTGCAATGGAACTAGCATCCAAGGGTCAGGCTGGTTTCGATGCTCTCGCAGCGGAGAAAATCCCCGCTGCGGTGCTGGAGCTCGGTGAGAACATCTCACTCGGCGAGACGAAGCTGGTCGATGCGCCTGTCATCGGTAGTTACGTGCACTTGACTGGAAAAATCGGTGTTCTTGTTGGTCTTTCCAAGGGAACCGAGGAACAGGCGAACGACGTGTGCATGCACGCCGCAGCCATGAACCCACAGTACGTCCGTCCATCGGAAGTCTCTGAAGCTCAGATCGTAAAGGAGAAAGAGATCTGGAACGACCAGATGAAGGACGACAAGAAGCCGCAGGAGATCAAGGACAAGATCCTCACTGGAAAGGAGAAGAAGTTCCGCGAGGAGAATGCGCTACTCACTCAGCCCTTTGTGAAGGACACAGCAAAAACAGTGGAGGGCATGTTGGGTGGTGACGTGATCACCGAGTACGTGCGGTTGTCGCTGGCTTAGAGCTACTTACCAAGTAGCTTGTGCTCATTCATCCAGTTCTCGATATACGCCTGGTCCGGCGAACCGATTCGACCGGTATCGAGTGTCTTCCCTCCACTGAAGAGATGCATGGCTGGGAACATGTTCCGAAACACATTACCTTCCTGAGCTTTTGGAGCGAGACGAAGTAGGTTATGTTTACCAAGGCCATTGACACGAACGACGCGTATTCTGCCTTTGTATTTACGAGCGATACTCTCCAAAACGGAGCTGAGTCTAATGCAGGGTGGGCAGTCATCCTTGTAAAAATCAACAAGCACAGGAACATCCGACCCCAGAACCAATTGATTGAAGTCTGCATCTGATGTCACTTCTGCAATTTCACTCTGAATTTGCAATTCTGGTGAAACCGTTCGAACAGTCTGAGAAGGCATGACATTCCTAGATCCAACGCCCGTATTTGTCGTCAGTGATTCTGTTCTACCATCTGGTGCAGTCAGGGTTACTGTTCCAGTGTAGTTCGGTTTCACAGTCACAATAACTATATTGCCCTCTCCACGTATGGTGACGTAATTGCCATCAAGATTATTATAAAGAGAATTCATCGTTGATTGATTAAGCGTTCTGGTAGGAGACGCCAATGGATTGGGGTTGTAACTGATCGTATACGCACTATCGACAGGGAACCTCATCTCTCGACGCTCTTTGTCTATCTGAACATCGGTTGCTTTGGGTGATGCTTCGGCTTGTTCTGTTGAAGCTTTGATTTCAAGAAGAGCGCACGTTTCCCCATCACATACCTGATAACCATCCGCGACTTTCTGCACCTTTTGACCCGCTTGAATTATCCATCCATGCTGAAGCGAAAGCCGGTTAACCTCATCGTCGGAAAGGTACTGACTCTCCGTTGCAGAATCGCTTGGGGGAAGAGATTGCTCAGTAAGCCCTGGGAAATCAATATTGGGCATCGGAGGTAGTGTGTCTGTCGCTGTAGGAGCAATTTTTGTTTCTGCAGGAGCTCCCTGACCCAGTCGCATCATCTGTCTCTTCCCTGATTTCGTTTTTATCGTTATCTCCCCCCAGACAACGCCAGGTTTAAGCGTACACTTCCACTGATTTCCTTCTTGTACGAGTGAGTAGAGATGGCTGTCCACACTCATTGTCAGCGGAGTTAAGTCGTATCCTTCATCACTCACTTGATCTTGCGTCTTGTACGACAAAGAGAAAGTTTCACCAACTGGGAATGAGAAACTTCGCTCATTCAGTCGAGTAAGGAGTGTTCCGGAGTCTGGAGCCGATTCGACTGTCGCGGGAGCTACTGGAGATTGTGAAGGTGGACTCATCGTTTCACGTAGTCTCTGAAGTCTGACTAGATCCTGCGCTGCTGTAGTCGGTTCTCTCTCTGGAACTGTTGCTGGTGCCTGCGAAGGCGCTGTAGGTGCAACGGGGGGAACAGGCTTTGCAGGCTTGAGCACCTGAGGTGTGGGCTGTGACTGAGCTGGCTTCTCCGTACGCAGCCCAAATGACATCGCTCTTCCGCCAATCGTCATACGACCAACGAAACGTGGATCAGCAGAAACAATCCACTGCTTTTGGTCCGCTGACTTTTTGACAGACAGCACCCCTGGAATGGAACTAGTGAAATTGTCAGGAGCGAGTGTCGCTTGGCTGGAGTAACGCGAAGCTCCAAGGCTCTCGTACTGCAACGTTGTTGTGCCCTGAATAGGCAACTGGAACGTGCGGTCGGAGGAAGCGAGGACTTCAGGAGCTGCTTGTGGAGCTTCCTGCATGCTCGCAGGCGCACTAGCAGAACGATCAGACTCCAGAGCATCGATACGTTGCTGCATTGCAGCAATCTTCTGATCTTTCTCCTCGATTTTTGTATTGAGTTCTTGAACTTGAGTCTTCGTCCTTCCAAGCGCCTCCACAACTTTTGCAGTTGTTGCAGCATCCATGCCACTCTGTGCAAGTTGATTAGCCTCTTTATTTGCATCATCCACTGCTCCTTGTACCTGCTCTTGCGGCAACGGATTTTGTGAAGGCAAATCAGGAGTAGCTGGTTTTAGTTTCTCCTGTGGAGACTGTGTATCATCTTGAGGCATAGTTGGATATTGGTGTTATCAAATTATTCTAGCAGATAACTGCTTTTTTTGCACGCAAAAAGTCTCCCACCCAAAGGGCAGGAGACTGGTGTCGTGGAGATAAAAACCGCGACTAAGGGGCGCTAGGCGCCCCCTCCTCTACTGCTGGTGACCCAGCATTCGAGGGAAGATTCTGGCGAGCAAACGACCTGGCCCTTTTGGGGCCGCGGTTTGGTTCGCTAGCTCTGCTTGCCGGTAGGCCTGTGCAGCTTGCTGATTGGCTGCCGCAGCCTGCTGGGCAAGATGCCCAGCTTGCTGCTCGAGCTGCCAGGCACGACCGTTTGCCTGGGCGACCTGCTGTTGCAGGCCGCCAATTTGACCACTCAGTTGTTGTTGAGCGGCCAGGCTGGCTTGGAGCTGACCCAGCGTGTTTTGCTGGGCCTTCTCCAACTCTCCGACCCGACTGTCCATTGCGGACAGCCGAGTCTCAACCGTGTCGAGCCGCGCATTTGCGCGGTCGACCTCGAGGCTGATCTCATCGATCAGCCCGAGGATGGCTTGGTTTGAATCGACTGCCGCGGGTGCGGCAATAGTCGAAACCAGAACGGTTGCTGTTGGAGCTGGTGTAGCGATCGGTTCCGGCGAAGTTACCGGAGCCGGCTCTTGTGCTGCCGCGGGTGCGACAAACACGAGAGCCAACAAAAGCAAAAACAGTTTCATGTGAAACACTCCTTCCCCGCACTTTCGCACGGGGATGAAAAAAGTTGAAGTTACCAAATCGATGCTGACAATCCGCCAGCACCGCCAAGTCCACCCGACAAGCCCATGCCGGCTGCGAAGCCGACGATGAAGGCTCGAATTTTTGCTTTCCGGATGTTTCCGGGAAGCTTACACAAAATGCAATTGGCTTTTTCCAGCCAACAATTTGCATTCTGCAACTCACACGCTGCGCGTTCCATCTGGGAACCGCAGCTATCGAGCTTGTAGGCAAGTGCGCGCATTTCTGCGCAGACTGCCTGCAAGTCCGCGGCGAGCTGTTGATCGCCAGCCGCAAGTTCGGTAATGAGAGCATCCATGCTCTCTTGGTTATGGACGCACGCGGCGACGCGTGCTTCCAGGGAACCCAGGACGGCTTCGATGCCGTCCAAGCGCTGGTGTGTGCCAGCGACTTTTTGTTGGAGACCCAAAAGGGCCTCCATCACCGGATCGTGAGCCATCGCTGGCTGCACGATCAGGACCGTGATCAGCAAAGCGCTGACCCACGTCCTCAGTTTCTGTTTCATTCGATTTCTCCAATAACAAACAGTTTGGCCAAACTTCGCAGGTACTTACATTTCCCCACGACGGCCTAGTGACAAAAAAGCGCATCACCACGCCATCATGGGGAGCCGATGCTATGAATGAGCAAGTTGCTAACTATATGATATTTATAGTGTTTTGTCAATGTACTAAAACTGTGACTTTAGGGCTTATTTCAGGGCTCTGAATACTCTCAGAACTCTTATTGACTTCTATTACATTCTGTTATAATAACCGACTTTTATTCCCCCATCCCCCGTATGTCCCGCTCGCTCTCCTCGGTGCTGCTCGCACTGACTGTCCTCGCGTCTCCGGTCTCTACACTGGCAGAAGCCAGTACACCGTTTGGTGACAGACCCGAAACTATAGATCTGAGCGACGCATACGAACTGCCCTCCATCTTCGTCGAGAAGATGTTGGCAAAGACCGATGGCAAGATGATCACAGGCTGGTTTACTGCACTGAGCGGTGCAGAAGAACTGGTGGGAAATTTGCAGTATCGCATCGAAGTGTATGGCGATCTGCCGGGGGAACAGACGAACGATCCGCAGATTCTGATGTACGCATCTGCACTACAGGACATCGGATCACTTGTTCCAGGTGAACGTAAAAACATGTCCTTCAATATTTCTGCTCCAGCCCTACCAGAAGCCATCTACTCAGTACGTGTGCAGATCCTGCACGGTGGCACAAGGGAACTCGGTTGGGGTGATGAGCGACTAGTGCTAAGTGGTGCATCCGCAGAATTTACGACGGTCTATGGTCAGTCTATTGCGCTTCCAGAATTCGAGGGCAAAGCGGTTGGTGCTCTCACGGGTCCAAACGTTGATGCGGGATCCACTATCACACTCGGACTATCCGTATTTAATGCAAACGGAGTAGCGCACACAGTGACGCCAGTAGTGACTCTGCACCGCATGGACATCGGCTCCAGAGAACTCTCACGCACAGTGTTTGATCCACAGCTACTCAGTGTTGCAGATATCGACATGGGACTGAAAGTGACTGTGCCAACGGAACCAGGTGTCTACATCGCACAAGTGCGACTGGAAACAGAAGGTGCAGCCAGTTCCAACATGGGGCTCTTCCGCTTTGTTGTTCGGGGGACGGATGCTGACATCGTTTCAGTTCGTCCAGTATCGATGACAACAAAAAAAGGAGAGAACCTGTTCGTGCGTGTGGAGTACGTCGGTGCAGCAGATGCTGAGACGGCCATAACAGGCACTCTGACAGTAGAATTACGCGATTCTGAGGGCACAGTGGGACAGAGCATTGCCACAGGCATTCCACTCTCTGATGCAATCAATATGGGACTCAGCCGCATCCAGCTCAGTCGCGATGTAGTCAAAGACGCAGTGCTCGTCACAACGATTAGTAAAGACGACGCAGTGCTCGCACGCTCCGAGACATCACTCGCACTCACGGAATCGCAAATTGCAGTCATGGGAACCGTGACTCCCCTCTCGGTCCTCGCTTCGTGGTACATGAGCCCTCGCTCCGTGCTGTCATTCGCTCTCCTGCTCGTTGGAGCCACGTTGCTCTTCCTGGTGATCCGACGCGTGACTCGCATCCGCAATCTGCCACGTGCGATGCAGCATGCGATGAGCATCTTCATGCTTGTATTCCTCATCAGCGCACAGTTTGCGCCTGTCTTTGCAAACGGTATCGAGGTTGCCTCTCCGATTACAGTCGGTGACAACGTGAACAATATCAGCGGAGACAAAGATGCCTACCGTGCCTACTGGTCACAGATCTGGAACCGTCCAGTGGTCGCACTGTTCATTAACAAGCCAGTGCACAATTCTACGATCAACTGTCAGGCACCAGTAGAGCTCCAGTTCCGTGTCGAGTACGCTGCTTGTAACAACATTCCTGCAGCGGGTCGCATCATCGCTCGTTTCGATGCGAACGGTGGCATGCAAACTACACTCATGGGAACGAACGCAAACTGGGTAAAGGTCTACGACGAAACGTACTATCAGTCGCCTGACTGTGGTGCTGCCAAGGCATGTATCCACACCAAGAACGTGAATACAACGATCAACATCAACTTGCCACCAAAGACTGTGAAGACAACGCTGCAGGTCATCGCTAAGCACAACGCGTACGTCGATGCACAGCATGGAACGCCTGATAGTACGATCGATCCCAGTGACATCTACTTCCAGCGCCAGTTCGTCCAGGGCTTTAACCTCTGGCTCCAGTGTACGCCCGTGTGTGGAAACATGGTGACGGAGAATGGCGAGCAGTGTGACGACGGCAATCAGAATAATAATGATCAGTGCAGTAACCAGTGCCGACTGACTGTATGTGGAGATGGAAGCGTGCAGAACCCGAACGGCAACGGTCAGAACGAACAGTGTGACGACGGCAACACGAATAATGGTGACGGTTGCAGCAATAGCTGTCAGCTGGAGAGGACAGATGTGACGATCACGAAGACAACAGGTGCTCAGACTCTCAACAATGACAATAGTGTTGAGTACTACTACCAGTTGGTTGCTCGCAACACGACGAATGTACCTGCTGCAAATGTGCGGATGCAGGATACGATTCCAAATAATCTGGAGATCATCTTCGTTCCACCAGTGTGTTCGAGAAACGGTCAGACAGTGACGTGTGACCTCGGAACGCTCGCAGGAAATGCAGATGCCACTCGTAATATCGGTGTTCGTGCAGCTGCTCGTGCCTTCTGTGGTCAGACCGTAACGAACACAGCGACAATCACGACGAGCACGCAAGAAACGAATCCAAATAATAATTCATCCAGTGTTCAGACGAACTTCACATGTTCTGCGGAGAAGACGGATGTG
>JBEBFT010000007.1:0-70050 GCA_040081825.1 Candidatus Peribacteraceae bacterium | reverse complement strand
TGAGGCGCGTCTACTCGAACTGACAGAGTTGATACATCCGCCTGAGGCGCGTCTACTCGAACTGACAGAGTTGATACATCCGCCTGAGGCGCGTCTACTCGAACTGACAGAGTTGATACATCCGCCTGAGGCGCGTCTACTTGAACTGACAGAGTTGATACATCCGCCTGAGGCGCGTCTACTTGAACTGACAGAGTTGATACATCCGCCTGAGGCGCGTCTACTCGAACTGACAGAGTTTATGCGTTCGCCTACGGCAGTCACTCGAACTAATAGTGCTTTATATGTCCGACCGCGCAGCCCACTCGAACGAACAGTGTTAAAACATCCGCCTACGGCGAGCCACTTGTGCTGACAGTGTCAGAATTGAGTTGATACACATTGCAACTCTAACCTTGTCCTTTCGAGTAGCCCTGTACCGGAGCGGAGCGACTGGTGCAGGGCGTATCGAGAAAGGACTCCATCACTACTTCTTAAAGCATTTCTTCGAAAGTTTCGGCAAGTCCTCAAACCTACCCTCAGCTAATGCGCTCTTTTTCGCTTGGCTCCAACTTTTTAGTTTCTTTTCAGTTCGGATCGCGTTGAGGATGTATTGGAATTCAGAGGAGTACACTAACCGCAGTGGTCGCCTGGTAGATGTATAGCTCTCGGGATTTCTGCAATTGTCATGTTCAGCCAAGCGTCGATCTAGATTGTTTGTGACACCGGTGTAGTACGTCCCGTCCGCACAAAGCAGCATATACACCCAATATTGATGGTTGCGTTTCATGGGTGTATGATTGTACACCCAAAGGGTGCCTTCGCAAGTCGTAGCAATCTCTCTTTGCCCCTTCTCGATACGCTCCACACTGCGCGTGTCGCTACTCGAAGGGACAAAGAGGTCTGTTTACACAGTCTGTTCCTGACACATCCTGTACCGCAGCGACTGGTACAGGACTACTCGAACAGACAAAACATGATCACGTTTTGTCTAAGAAAAAGTGCTACATTCCTTTAAGCTAATCCCACGGCCCCGTAGTTCAACGGATAGAACGATCCTCTCCTAAGGGATAAATGTAGGTTCAATTCCTACCGGGGCCACCATCTACCCCAGCACCACCACCTCACGACTACCCTGTGGCAGACCACTCTTCTTAATCTTCACATCTTTCACACTTATCGCATCGTTCTTGCCGAACGCCTTCAGACACCCTGCCAAATCACCTTCGTCTGTCTCGAGTAGTACGACCATCCGTGGATCGATCGCTTCGACCGCATCCTGCACTTTCTTTGCGTTGTCTGCACTGATCACCAGCACATCGATATCGCCCATTTTCTCCACATCGTTATCAGACCAACTGAGGACCGGCGAACCGATGAATGCCATGTTCACATGCTCCGCATTGCATGCGTAGCTCACTTGCTTGCCGTCCTCCTGGCCAACGGCTCGTACCGAAATACCACCGAAGTCATATTCTCCAGGCCAGCTCACAACCTTTTCGTTCGTCAGTTCCTCTTCTGGGTGCATCGCGAGTGTCCATGTGTCTTTCTCGATCTTCGCTGGAAAGACATCAAATTTCGATCCGCTCACATCGACGCGGCAGCCGTTAGAAAGGGTGGAGATGGTGATCATAAGCGAAGGAGAGTGTAGCGTCAGCAGCGATCTTTGAAAAGCTCTTTAGACGCTTGGAACAGCCAATCTCAAGACTTCAAACCACTCATCTTCAAACCTGAAACGTGCAACCTTGCAACCCATCCTCCCTACACCTCCTCTCGGACGATATCTGCCCCGAGAGCCGTCAGCTTCTCTTCCAGGCGATCGTATCCACGCTCGATGTAGTGCACATCCGTGATGACGGTTTCGCCTTCCGCTGCCAGACCTGCGATGACCATGCCGACACCAGCACGGATGTCATTACTAGCGACCTGCCTACCACGCAGGGAAGTCGGTCCGATGATCAGGGCTTGATGCGAGTTCAGCACCTCGATATGCGCTCCCATCTTTTCCAGTTCGTACAGATAGGCCATGCGTCCCTCGAAGAGTACTTCGAAAATGCGACTAACCCCTTTTGCTTGTGTCAGCAGCACACCAAAGGGTGACTGTAGGTCGGTTGGAAAGCCAGGGAAGATATTGGTCTGGATGCGTGTACCAACAAGGTTGGACGAAGCACCATCCACAACGATATCACCGTTTTTTTCGCACGTTACTTTGCCACTCACGCGTGAAACTGCACCCAGAAATGATGTGAGATGACTTTTGTCAGCACCCTCGATGCGAACATTTCCCTTCGTAGCGAGCGCCGCCAGGATGAACGCGCCTGCTTCCAGATAATCAGAAACGACGGAGTGTTCACCTTCAGGTAGTAGCTGCGATTGACCGTGCACAATGAGTGTGTGCGAGCCGATGCCGTCGATACGGATGCCACGATTCACGAGAAACTTCGCAGTGTCCTGTACGTGTGGCTCGGCTGCTGCCAGTTCGATAGTTGTTACTCCTTTCGAAAGAGCCGCAGCGAGGAGGATATTCTCGGTCGCGGTCACAGAAAATTCGGGCAGGATCACCGTTCCGGATTTCGGGAAGCCAACAAGATGCAATTCATTATCTGTGCTTTTATCGACGATTCCCATTTGTGCAAATCCAAGCATGTGAGAATCAACTGATCGCTTGCCGAGCACGCATCCTCCTGGGTATCCCATTTTTACTTCACCAAATCGAGCGAGGAGTGGACCAAGTAGCACGATCGATCCGCGCATTCTGGAAACCATGTCATGCGGGATCGCGACATTCTTCATCAGAGTTGCATCAACTGTCACGGTCGTCTCATCTTTAGTGATCACTGCGCCCAAGTACTCCAAAATCTCACACATTTTTCTAGTGTCGCTGAGCCTCGGTACATTCGTGAGTGTCGTCTTTCCCTTCGAGAGAACCGTTGCAGCAAGAATCGGCAAAGCAGCGTTTTTAGAGCCACTCACACGCACAGTGCCGTGAAGAGGCTTTTGCCCTCGAATACGATACTGTATGGATGCCTGATCTTGGCTTACAGAAGGGCTCTGTGCCTTCTTCATACTTTCGTTTACGGGAGTATTGTGTGGCATAGGGAGAGAGTATACAGTAGATACTAAAAAATACAATTGTAATATGTCAAACTACTCCTTTAGACCCCCCTTTCGTAGCCCGGTGAAAACAATGAATAGCACTCCGATTGTGATACACACATCAGGAACGTTGAAGATCGGGAAAGCCCCGACGGAGAAGTAGTCGGTGACCAGTCCGTCTGGTGCACGATCGATAATGTTTGCGAGTGCGCCACCGAGGATGAGTCCGTACCCCGTGTCCTGCAAGAGGTCGCGATCTGAGCGTATTGCCAAGATGAAGACAAGAACGAGTGCCAAATGAATCAAGAGCGTCTGAGCACCCCCAGGTAACCTAATGCCGAACGCAACCCCGGCATTGTGATGGAGTCTGAGCGAGAGAAAATCTTCAATGAGAACAACCGCCCCTACCATCTCTTCCGCGTAGTGCCATGTGAAGTACGAAGCCACGAGTGCAGCCACTGCTGCAGCGAAGAAGATGCGCATGTAGGGAGTGTATCAAATTTCACCCATATTTGGGGTATGATGCAGGCTCACAATATGTTTCGTCGTGCGGATTTCCTCCTCCTCGGCATTGCTCTTGGATTGGCACTGTTCGGTCTTGCCATGATCGCATCGGTAAGCGTGTTTCAGAGCTATCAGCTGACCCAACGATTCGTCGTTGCAGGGACATGGGCGACTCCGAGTAACTCGTTCTACCTCTGGCGTAGCTTCCTCCACACACTGGTGGCATTGAGTGCGATGTGTGCGACGGCCATCATTCCGTATCAGATGTGGCAGCGGCTCGCACGACCACTCTTTCTCCTCAATCTCCTCGGACTCATCTTGGTATTCGTTCCGGGAATCGGAAATGATTTCGGCACTGCACGCAGCTGGGTGAATATTGGCTTCACGCACATCCAGCCTTCAGAGTTTCTGAAGCTCACACTCGTCTTCTATCTCGCTGTGTGGCTACAGAAAAAAGAGAGTTCGATTGCGACGTTCCGTGAAGGGTTTCTTCCCTTCGTCACACTACTGTGTCTGTCCACACTGCTCGTTGCTGTGCAGCCGGACCTGGGTTCATTCCTCGTCTTCATGGGGATTGCGACCACCATGTTTTTCATCGCCGGAGGAAACGTACTACACCTATTTGCTGGCGGAGGACTGGCTGCCGTGATCGGACTGCCGCTCATCCTGAGTCAGGATTACGTGCGTAATCGGTTCGCTGTCTTTTGGCATGTGCTGACGCAGAGCTCCGATAACCTGACGTACCGCGAGGGCATCGGGTTCCAGGTCTATCAGGCACTCATCGCGATCGGATCTGGAGGGCTGTTTGGTGTGGGCTACGGAAAGTCGATTCAAAAATTCGGCTATCTGCCCGAGGTGCAGTCCGACACGATCTTCGCTGCGATGGCAGAGGAGCTCGGATTTTTTCGACTACTCATCGTGCTCTCCCTCTACGGCATCTTCGTCTATCGCGGATATCGCATCGCACGCACTGCACCTGACCGATTCGGCTTCATGGTCGCTACAGGGATTACGACTGCCATTGCCGTACAGACGATTATCAATATTTTCGTGAACCTTTCCCTCTTCCCGATCACGGGTCTCACTCTTCCTTTCATTAGTTACGGCGGATCGTCACTCCTTACAACACTCGCGGGTGTTGGCATCCTTCTCAATATCTCGATGTACTCTACCGAGCAGTCTGTTTCACTCCGTCGGAGAGTGAAAACTGTCGAACGCACCAACCTCAAACGCTACATTCACGCATGACGAAAACCATATTATTTATTGGCGGAGGATCGCTCGGACATGTCACACCGTCCATCGCGGTTGCAGATGTGATTCACTCAAAGAACCTCGCTCGCATCGTGTTCGCCGTTGGTACCAGATCGGATGAAGCGACACTCGTACGTGCATCGGGATACGAATGTCACGTTCTCTCGGCTCCGAAATTTCCACGTGGACTCACACTTCGATATCTCACATTCCCATTTAGCTTTTGTTTTGCCCTTACTTCTTCCCTTGCACTCTTATTGGCAGTGCGCCCCTCCGCAGTCTTTGCGAAGGGAGGGTTCGTGAGTGTTCCCCTCTCCTTCGTTGCGTGGTGCATGCGGATTCCCGTTGTCATGCATACATCAGATTCGGTACCGAACATGAGTGATCGATTCCTTATGCGTATTGCCAGTCGCGTATGCACCGGCTTCCCACTCGAGTCACTGGGCATCCCCCACATTCACACCGGCAACCCTGTGCGAGCGATGGTGCGACAAGGCTCGCGTGAAGAGGGAAAGAGAATCACAGGATTCACAGGGTCACGTCCGGTACTGCTGGTGATCGGCGGCAGTCAGGGGTCACTCGACTTAAATCAGACGGTCATCAAGCATTTCGACGAACTCGTGCAGATGGTCGACATCATTCACCTGACTGGATCCGGCAAAGAGACGACGTTCACGCATCCATCGTACTTCGCACGTGCGGAAGTCACGACCGAGCTCCCTCATCTTTACGCACTTGCTGATCTGGTACTGACACGCGCAGGAGCAGGCGTGCTCTCGGAACTCGCCGCACTCAAGAAAACTGCGCTCGTGACTCCACTTATGGGTGTCGCTCACGATCATCAGCTGCTGAATGCCGAGTACTTGGTCGACGCAGGTGCGGTGTATCACGTGCCGGGTAGTCAACTCCCGATGCTTTCAGGGATCGTCACCGCTCTTTTGCATGACACTGAGATGATGAGGAGTATGGGCGAGGCACTCGGCACATGTTTCCCTGCCGACGCCTCCGAACAAGTAAGCCAAGCTCTTCTGGACGTACTTGGTTCTGATTAGGTACAGTGCGGTCTCTCTTCACTCCTTTTCTATGCAGAAATCTTTCGTTGCGCTTCTCTCAGTACTCACTCTCGCCGCGTGTGGAGCGACTTCTACAGTGACCGAGCAGTACAGTACGTCATCATCAGCGACTATCTCATCAGCAACCACCTCATCAGCTGCATCTGAAACTGCCTCTGCAGCAACGGTTTCCTCATCCCCTTCCCTCGCCTCTTCCATGAAATCCAACTCTCCTCTCTCTGGCAAGCACACGGTGACGCTCACTACTAGTATGGGTGCGATCACACTAGAACTGGATGCAGACATGGCACCGAAGACTGTGACGAACTTCATCACACACACGAAGAACGGATACTACGACAACCTCACCTTCCACCGCGTCATACCAGGATTCATGATTCAAGGCGGGGATCCAAATGGTTTGGGTACAGGTGGAGAGAGTATCTACGGCGATACGTTCGAGGACGAGATCGATCCAAGCAATCCTGTGTATGCGACGTACAAAACAGGCACTGTAGCGATGGCGAACCGCGGTCCGAACACAAATGGAAGTCAGTTCTTCATTATGGAAGCAGACGTTCCCCTTCCTCCGAGCTACACAATCTTCGGTCGCGTCGTGAGTGGACAGAGTGTCGTGAGCGCAATTGCGAACGTCGATCGAGACGGGCGGGATATGCCGCTAACGCCGGTCACGTTTACTCCTGCTGTAAAATAATCGAGGAAATGTAAAATGTAGAATTTAAAATGTAAAATTTTCGCAACGAAAAGCCAAAAGAATAATTTTACATTATACATTTTACATTCTACATTCGTGCCATGCGTACCCGTTTTGCCCCTTCACCCACAGGCTCGCTCCACGTTGGAGGGCTTAGGACTGCGCTGTTTTCATATCTCCTCGCCAAAAAGCACGGTGGTACGTTCATCCTTCGTATCGAGGACACCGATCAGGCACGAGAGGTGCAGGGTGCGTCCGAGCACTTCGTACGTATGCTCACATGGGCTGGCATGCCGCCGGACGAAGGCGTGATGTTGGATGAGGCTGGGACGCTTATCGAGAAGGGAGAGCATGGTCCGTATTTTCAGTCCGCGAGACTCACGAAGTACCACGCAGCAGTCGAGACATTGCTCAAAAACGGACACGCCTATCACTGCTTCTGTACAGCCGAGCGATTGGATGCGATGCGTCAGAGACAGCAAGCCGAAAAACGTGCTCCGATGTACGACCGGCTCTGCACGCATCTTCCCAAAGACGAAGTGCAGAAGAAGATCGAGGCAGGAGAGAAGTACGTCATCCGTCTCAAGGTGCCCGATGAGAACATCGTCTTTTCCGATGAGATTTATGGGAAGCTCAGCTTCAAGGCACACACGATCGATGATCAGGTACTCCTGAAATCAGATGGATTCCCCACCTATCACTTAGCACACGTCGTGGACGATCACGACATGCGCATCGACTGCGTGATTCGTGGCGAAGAATGGTTGCCGTCGCTCCCGAAACACCTGATTCTCTGGAAGTGTTTTGGCTGGGATGTGCCGAAATATGCGCACGTTCCACTGATCCTCAATAGCGATAGATCCAAGCTCAGCAAGCGTCAGGGCGATGTTTCTGTTGAAGCGTACGTCGAAAAAGGATACCTCCCGGAGACACTTGTAAACTTCCTCGCACTCCTTGGCTGGAACCCGGGAACGGAGCAGGAAGTATTTTCACTCCCCGACCTTGTGAACGCGTTTTCACTCGATCGTGTGCAGAAGTCGGGTGCCATCTTCGATCTACAGAAACTCTCGTGGCTTCAGGGTCAGTGGATGCGCAAAATTCCGCTCGATGCATTCGTCGCTCGTATTCGACCCTCTGTCGAGGAGCACTACCCTGAGTCGAAGGACGATCCAAACTTCATAAAGAAGGCGGCACTCATCCAAGAACGCGTCACATTCTTTGCCGAAGCACCGGAGATGCTCCTTTACTTTTACCGCGAACCCTCTGTCGACATGGAGATCGTCGCGAGCAAGAAACAGAAGATCGAGAAAAGTGATGTGCCGAAGATTGTGGAATTTTTGAAGAAAACACTCGAGCAGATTCCGGACAACGCATGGTCGACCGAAGCCGTGCAGGCAGCACTGGAAGCTCAAATCCCAGACTCCGGCTTCAAAAAAGGACAAATTCTCTGGCCACTGCGTGCCATTCTTACAGGCCGCGAATATTCCCCCGGTGCGTATGAGGTGACGGGGTTACTCGGGAAGGAGATATCTCTAAAACGCCTGAAAGCTAATAGATAAATGCGTTCACAGGTTTACATCTATTTTACCAGCGCAGGCTTCCAGCCTGCGTACGCGCCTTGGAAAGACGCACTGGTGAAAAAAGATTTGTGCTACACTATCTTCCATGACCGATATCGAAGTCGACATCAACTCGGGACCGAACAAAGCCTTCATCGAAGGCAAGACTGCCATCCCGTTCAAAGCATTCGTGACGCTCGTGTTGCAACGCAAGGTGCAACACCTCTTCAAGTCGAATCAGGATGATCCAATCATCGTTGGCTCAGAGCTTCTGACATCACTCGCTGCTGCACCTGACGACCGACGTGAGAATCGCGGAAAGTTGGTGCTGGTGACGATGTTCGTCGGCATTCTCTGTGGTGTCTTCGTGAGTGCTGCGACACTTCTCATTCTTTCGCTATTCCGCATTCAACCAGATCGCATGGATCTTGCGATTGTTCTCGGCGTCATTGTGCTTGTCGTCATCCTCTTCTTCCTGATCGAGAAGTCGCAGAAGAGAAAGGGGTTTACCGAGAAATTGCAGGAAACCATGGAAAAAGCTACAGACCTTCTGGCTCGATAGGCGTCAGGAGAACCTCGAGACTGAGAAATTTAAAATGTATAATGTATAATGTAAATTTTCTTTGGTTTTCTCTAGCCATAATTTTCCATTCTAAATTTTACATTCCCCTCTTGTGTTTTCCTCCGTTGAACACTTCCCTCTTCGCACGAAGACTACGATGCGTATCGGCGGTACTGCACGGTATTTTGCTGAGCTGAAGACTAAAGAAGATGTCGAGCAGGCAGTTGCCTTCGCGCAGGAAAAGAACATCCCCCTCCTGCCACTCGGCAGTGGATCGAACACGATTTTTTGTGATGATGAAGTGAACGCACTCGTCATACAGGTGAAGCACAATGCTGCAACGTGGGATGGTGACTTAGTTACCATCGGAGCGGGGAAAAATCTGGCGATGTGTGTAAATGACTTCGCTCCTCTCGGCAGAGATCTGTCAGCACTCACGGGCATTCCGGGTACGGTGGGCGGTGCCATCTTTGGGAATGCAGGCCAAGGACCGAAGGGGGTATGGATCGATTCTTTTGTGCAGTCGGTGACTGCATACATCGATGGAGCGTGGAAGACTTTTTCAAAAGACGAATGCGATTTCTCGTACCGAGAAAGTATTTTCAAGAAAGGGGGGCGAGCTCTTCTATGGGAAGTGACACTCGAGATTCCAAAAGGAGACCCCGCTACTATCAAGACAACGATCGAATCACTTCTTCAGAAGCGTATCGAAACACAACCCCACCTAAAGACCGCTGGTTCCTGCTTCAAAGCCGTAGGAGGCACCCCCGCGTGGCAGCTGATCGATGAAGTGAAGCTGCGGGGGCACCAGGTTGGTGGCGTCCAGATCGCCGAGAAACATGCGAACTTTCTTCAGAACACGGGCGACGCAACCTATGCGGATGCATGCGCAGTTGTCGAAAAAGCGAAGAAGGAAATTCCAGAGCAGCTGGAAGTTGAAATGCGGTTTATTGAGAAGGATGGAAGTCTTCGTTATTAGTATCTTTCCCAGATATTTTGTAGCGGAAGTTCGAAACTTCCGCGTCATACCCAAGGGATTTTTCTATTCGCGGAAGATATGGATCTTCCGCTTCAAATGAACATAGGGATAGGAAATGGGAGGAACCAAAAAGCCCCCACACGAATGGCGAGGGCTTTGGATTTTTCGGGATGATGCCTAGAACGGCAAATCCTCAGGCTTCACATCAGACTCATAGGAGACAGATGGAGCCGAAGCGCCAACTCCAACAGGAGAAGGTGCCTCTTCATGTGACTCGTGTGAGACAGGTGCACCATCAGTCTTGATGTTGCCAGCAACTTCACGCGACTTGATTCCAAGGAGCGTCACTGTGTCAGCAACGATCTCAGTTGTGGTTCGCTTCTGTCCTTCCTTGGTTTCCCAAGAACGGGTCTGGACGCGGCCAGCGACGTGAACGCGGCTACCCTTGTGGATAGTGCGCTGCACTTCCTGTGCCAGCTCGCCCCAGATCACGACGTTGTGATACTCGGTGCGCTCTTTCATTTCGTTCGATGCACGATCTTTCCAGCGCTCGTTCGTCGCAACACCGATCGTGAGAACGCTCTGACCACTGGTCGTGGTGCGCATTTCAGGATCGCGAGTCACGTTGCCGATGACCTGTGCATGGTTCACTGAACCTGCAGTCAGGCGAGCATCAGACGGAGCTTCACGTTGACCGTCTTTTGGATCAAGGAGGATGAGATCGAGCGCGACCAACTTGGTCTTGCTTCGCTTCTCTTTGGATTCAGTGTCTTCCCAGCTGTCTGTTTGCAGACGACCAGAAACGAAGACCTGTGATCCAGGTCGCACATACTGCGACGCGAAATCCGCCATCGCACCCCAGAGGGTGACGGTGTGGAAGCTTTTGCCGGAGAGCATCTCGCCCTTACCGGACTGGAACGAATAGGGAACCACCAAATTCATATCGACAACACGCGTGCCGCCTGGTGTCTGGCGGGGGGTGAGCGGTTGTGTTTGATAGCCGACGAGGTCGACTCTATTGAGTGAGAACATCACTGCGGGGGGAATGGGAGTAAAGGAGGTCGCGAGCGGAACCGATGAGGAAGGGTCTTCTAGGCGCCTAAAGGATCGATCCTTCAGCAGCGCCGCTGTGACTTAGTCGACTGGAAATCCAGCGACGTGGACGAATGTACACCCATGAAAGTATCAGAACAAGTGGAAAGAATTGATCTTTTTTAGAAGTATGTTGTATGTCGTATGTAGTATGTGGCGAGAAAATTTTTGAGCGGCATACCACATACCAAATACTACATACTACATACGTAATCGAGTACACTTCCCTCCTGAGATGCGACACTTTCTCGGGACTCCACTCGCGGCATTCACACTTCTGTTTTTGAGTGCGAGTGTTGTGGGTTCCGTTGCCGCTGCACCATTCAACCCAAAGGTCAGTCGTATCACGTCGTATCAGGACTTTTTGTTTGGTACGCGGGAGGTCAGAGACAACATCAATTCGGTGCAGTGCGGAGGATGGTTTAACCCTGAGACAGGCTTGGAAGACAGCACCGTACCGATTCCGACTGTGAATGGTGTTCCGGGGAGAGCGAATCAGGATCCCCTCGGTAACCCCATTTCAGGTGTCGGTACACGTGGGGATTTCGAATATCCGGATTCTGCGATGGGATTTATGACTGCGTGCAACATCACGAATAGAGACATCAATCCTGAGCAGTGGTGCCTTATCAATATGAACACCGCAACCCCAGAGCAGTGCAAAAAACTATTTAAAAAACTGACGGAAGAGCTGCCGCAGAAGGTGTTAGATGGCTCTTTTTCTTCGAGGGATCCTAGTGTTACCTGTACGACATCCAGATTCGGCGGGATCGGACGACCACCGATCGTCGAACGTCACTACTGCTTCATGCCACCGTATACGACTCCTGGAACGGGTGATCCACCCTATAACTGCACAGGACAAGCTTGCCGTACCACGAATCCTCCAGAATTCCGATGCGCTGGACCCATTGTGATTGCTCGACAGAGTTCCTTTCATCGACATTATCCGACCAATGTCTCGACTCCCGATGGTCAGACGTGGGATTTCGATACCGAATGCTACGAGCAATACAAAGAAGATGATCCGAAAGATAAAGTGACATCCGATGGCGATGATCAATGTGAGGTTGTGCTCTCGGAGACTGCAACGATCCAGCAGGATGAGTACCCTGGGTGGAGAGATCGTAACGATGTCATCGGACAGAAGGGTGAAACCGCACCAACTCTAGGAGCTGTGCGTGAACCAGACCCTGCCCCACGTTCAGCGACAGAGCCGTGGAAGCTGGATACTCAGACAAATTTGGCAATCGTCGACTATTACGCGTGGGCGAGGGATCGACGTGAACGTGGGATGAATCCGCGCCTCTCCGACACACTCGGTGCCGCGATCGAGAGCAAGCACACCGCGAGTAGGGTCGGAGGCACTGCGTATACCGATCATTTCGATGATACCGCGGAGCGGGACATCGCAGAGTTTTGGGAACGCGAACAGCGGACTCTTTTAGCACTTACGCGAGAGCCGAACGTGCATATCATTTTACCCGCACTCTATTTGCACGGACTTACTGAAGACAATCCACTCTTCGATCTCATCGAGGATGAGACGCCACTTCCCACAGGCGTTGTGCAGGTGACACTGCGCGCCGGTCTGGAGGACGTAGGCGCTGCACTTCAGTCGATTGCCGAATCGAGACTACTGAGAGTGGAAGAGGTGAAGATACCAGTCTTGGTTCCACTGGCTGGCGATATCGATCAGCGCATCGCAGCGTGGACAGTGTGGAAGTCGCAAGAGGAGCTGGAAGCGAGAGTGGCTGAGCGTGAGTCGTACGCTGGCGACGCAGATGCAGTCATCGACAAGCTGAAGCAGTACAAGGTACGGCTAGAAGAAGTGCGCAGACTCAGAAATGCGACTCCACTTTTCTTGCAGCGAGTGCTGGAACGCGATCACGAGATGCGACGTGTGATTGCCGATTGGTACGCATCGCTCGCAGATCAGATCGAAACGGCGATCAGAGGAGGAGAGTCTCGTCAGGAACTGCAGCGTATTTGGAAATTGTTGCAGCGCGGGCTGCATCTGGCTGATCAGTGCCAGCTCCTTTGGTGTAGTAACCAGCGCTTTAGCACACCCATCTACTCACTCCTCGATCCTTGGTGGGGCGACAGATCCTCCGGTGACACGCGCAATTTTTCCTACGCCCCTGAGAGCATTACGGATTTGGGGATTAGGCCAAGTGATGATTATCGTTTCGATTTTTCCCGATTTTCTTTCAGCGGAAACGTAGTGCGTGTTCCTGTCTTCGAGCTTGTGCAGGTGCGCATCAATCTCCCAACCCCCCAAGTGGGGAAGCGCCCAGAACTTGCAGAGATGCCAGATCTGCCACCAGTGCCACCGGATGACATGCTGCTCTTTGATCTGCCAACTCTCGAGGCAGACGCGCTCCCCACAATCGAGATCCCCCTTCCGCCTGATCTGAACGACGTCAAAAATCGTCTTCGTAATCTCAGAGAGCGGTTGGATGGAACGTCTCTTTCTGACCAGACGATCCAGGAAGAGCGATTAAAAAATGGTACTGAGCCGAATACGCCAGATGGATTTCCTCCAGCACTATTCTCTCGCGGGAGCATGTTGGATTCTGTTTGTCGTTTCACCAAAAGCGTGACCGAACATAGACCATCGCCTCAGAGCAGTACTCGCCGCACGATCGTGCATGTCGAAAATGATCTGACCGAACGCATCGCACGTCTCTTCGCTCGGTGGATGCCGAATACAGCACAAGACTTCTTGGCAAAGCGCGAGCGTGTGGAGTCTTCCGCAACACTGGCAGAGAGGAGGTGTACCCATGGGCTCATCTGCTTACTTCTGCCTTCCGAAGTACGAAAGACAGAGGCCTACACCTGGTTTGTGCCCCTCATGACACCCAATACATCGGATCTCGTGGATCGAGTGCGAAACATGACCCTCCCACGGAGCGATGCCAATCCGTACGCGCTCTCTCCGTTGAACATCTTGCGGACACTATTCCCATCTATCCCACTTCCATCCAACATTCATCTGGTTACGTATGAGTAGACGCACACTTCTCCTGTCGGCATTCACACTGACGGTGCTTATAAGCGCAGTTTCGTTCCCGCGTGTTTTCACACAGTCGATTTCGGTGATGGATCAGTGTCGTAATCGCATGCACTACGAACTACGTGAGCATCTGTACGAGTTTCGGGCTCGCATCTTTGGAAGCGTTAAAAAAAGTGGATCGTCAGGATACGAGACACGAACAGGAGGAAGTGTGGACCAGCAATTCCGAGGCATTTTGGAGACTCGCGGCCGACTGACATCAGAGTTAGTAGAGCCAATGATCGAAAGTTATCGTGTGCTGCGGTGCCGCGTGGAGTCAGTGTGCGGGATTCTGAAGGGGTCGTTCCAAGCATCTTCTGGAGATGTAGAGATCACAGATTTTGGTTGCCCTACTATCACCGAGCCTGTGTATAGCGAGTGTTACGCGACTGGTGAGACCACTGATGATAAAGCGAGTGCGATGGATACTCAGTCACTGATTCAAGAATGTCAGACTGTTGTCACCGAGACGCTCGCGATGGAGAGAGCGATACTGAAGATGAGCGTCACGTACGATTCGGGCTACAGGTCCATGCTGCAGTTCACAGGTGTTGTGGATTGGATGAACGAGGGGCTATTTGATGGAGTGCTGACGACCACAGCGGGCACTGTGAATCAATTAGGGAAGCTACACCAGATCCCTTGCTTCATTGGTCAGTGTGATACTCCTGATACTTCCACCTTCCCTACTCCATAGTCCATGCCAGCCCAGAAACAGCAGCGGCATACTGCATGGACGGTATTCGTACTTTCCCTGATTGCGCTCATCGTCGGAGCGGTGACGACTGTGCTGCGTGCAGATTTGGATGCTGGAGGTTCGGGGACTGGCGGATCGTCATCCTCCTCTTCGTCTCTCGCTCCAGCGTATCGAGAGTGCAGTTCGCGCGGGACGATGTTTGAGGATATTCGGAATTTGGACGAGGCACGCAATCTCTTTGCATCAACCATGGGCCGAGTCACTGAGGAGCGGCAGAAGCTACTCACCGATACATCCAACTGGTCATGCACTGCGGCGACAGCAATGCCGATGCCCACACTAACGGAGCTGGCTGATAGCCTCCCTGCATGGCACTACAGAAAATCCAATCTCTTCTCCGGTCTCTTTGGATTTGGTTACACGACAGAACTCCGTCCAGTGACATTTGCATCCTTCTCGTCAATTGTCGGAGAGTACCTGCGTGTGTACGAGTGCACCGTGGCGGAGCTCCAGTCCTCCGCCTTCGTGATCGTATCCAATAATCAGGATTATCCGCCCGGCACACAGTTTTGTTGCACACAGAACGGATGCGAGGAGGCAACTCGTGCAGCCAGCCTTTGCACTGGAGCGGTGACCGATAAGCCTGACTGTGGTGGCGAATGTTCACAAGCGAAGCTTTCGATGCTCGACCTCGCCAAGAGACCGACGTCTTTTAGCGCTCGCGCAATTCCCGAACGTACTCGCGCTCGAATCGCGGTCGAGCGCACGCTCACCGCACTCCATTCGTACGAGATGGAACACGAAACCATCAGACAACTCTCATGTGCTGAGCGAGCAACACTGGACGCACTTTCTATGACCGCTCTTCTCTCTGAAGCAGCGAGCTGTCTCCCGAAGATTTGGGATGTCTCAACCTCACTCCATGATCGGAGCCCTTACTCTCCCATCAATCCGTAGCATTCATGCGTATTTGTGCATTCCTTCTCTGGCTCATACTCCCGATGACGGCATCCGCCGCTTCGATCTTCGATACATTTTGGCAAGAGGCCGCAGATGATGCGTACGAGACGCTGGTGCCAAAGAAAGTCACCGACTACGTGATCGAAGTTGCCAAAACGTGGGGTGAAGATGGCATCGTGCTTACCGAGTCGGATGTGCTGGCAGCAATGAAGGGTAATACGTCTGCGCTCTGCAATGGAAAAAAGAATGTGGCAGGTCAGCCACTCAAACTCGCAGACGGCACAGCAGAACTCCCCACTACCTGCCGTGGACTCATGCAAGGGATCGTGAATCTCGTAAGTGCAGAGAAGGAAGCAATGAAACTTGCGGATGACCTACTCGCACTTGCTGTTGCGTCTGAATTGGTGACTGCGGACGAGCCACGTGAGCCGATGGATATTCCTCTTGCTGTGCAGGGTCTCAAGAGACTATGGCAGTCCACCGGAGCCGTTCGCCTGCCCTGGGACCCTGCTGCTGATGAGGCACTGGGGACACTCAACAGTGCACTGTCCGCTCTCGAAACCGAAGAGTTGCATGAAGTTGTGTATCGATTTCATCATGGATACTACCGCGACAGTATCGAGAGGGATGATCGATTTGGACCCGCAGGAGACGAAGTAGAATCCGCGCTTTCTTTTATTGCTGGCATGCTCGACATCGATCCCAATTCGACAGTGCATGCTGACATCATGACACCGTCTCTCGGTATTCCGAATGTCGGACTGTGGGCACGGGCCGATGACATCGGGCTACTGTGGAATGTTCCTACATCGTCGTTTGTGATGTCACTCGCACTCCCCGAGGAGTATCCCGCGTACCACGAATTTGGCGACAACCTGGCCTACCCCTTCTCGTATGAAGGATCATTCTCTGATGCCACACGCTCCTCTCCACTCTGCAGTCGAAACATGGGGAGATTTGGGTACCTCTGCAGACCCATTCCTTCAACAGATTTGGATTGCGATCCACGTTCAACCGACCGCATTTCTCTCACGAGATGCGAGGAGCTCTCACAAACCGAGAACGTATCGCAAACGAGTAGCCAGTGCATTCTGGACTATCCGATATACGTCGATAATGGCACCGATCTATACGATCCTGATCGTCCCGGCGAACTGCATCCTGAGCTCATCCGCGCTGGAACAGGAACGATCTGCCAATCAGGTGCGACGGTGCAGTACCCTGCCGGCATCGTCCAGAATTTATGTTACACCGATGTGTGTCTGCGTGAATCGATGAGCGGGCACACACTGATTCCAGGGAGGAATCCAGTACTCGCCTACCAAGGGACCAGTCCGCAGCTTGCATGCACTCGTCCTGATCCTGCACTCGGTACTTTTTTGGAGATTCCGATGACCACTCCCACTCCACTTCCTCCATATATCGGCACCAGCTTGGTGCAGGAATTTACGACAACATTCTGTCAGACAACGGGGAGCCTGCCACATCCACTCGGCGGACTGTGCAAGTATGATGAGACTCAGCGTTCGACAACGTTCACGACATCACAGTTGCAACAGCTCAGCCGCACAGAGAATGAAAAGACTACTGTAGAGGATGAACAGCGCTTCATTCGATCCCTTCCAGTAGGCGTCGCGCTTCGCTCCATCACCGATCAGTCACTCGTCACACATCGCACCGCGTTACAGCCGTTTATCGCGTTCTTGGATGCCTTCTCCTCTCTCCTCTTAGAGTTACTGCAGGCACCTCCGCCGGATGCCATGTGTCCTTGGACCGGGCCCGTCCCCATTTCTGCTACCTCATAATGCGAACTCTTTTTCTCATCCTCGGCTTGGTCCTCCTCCTCAGGCCTTTTAACCTCCTCGCGGCAGAGCCGCTTTCACCGTGGGTGCGTGCAGTTATCGAGCGTTCTACTCAGGGTATCTCTACTGCAAACGGTCTTGATACAACGAACTGCGTCGATGATGTCATGAAGGCCGCGTACAACAATCTGCAGGGTGCGCTGGCTCAGTCGACGGATGTCCTTACGGACCTCTCCACCGAAGCGCAGTTACTCACCGAACGGACAGTATGTTTCGAAAGTGATAGAGTACTTCTTAAGAAAAAAATGCTGGAAGTTGCGCTGGCTGCCGCTACCGCAACACAGGAATGTAAGCGCGACAAAGCGAATGCACTCATCGAAAACTACAGGTTTCTTACAGAGGCGTACACGGACCTGGTGCGTGGAGGGGCTGATCCGTCATACCCATCCACACTCTTACGTTTCGATTGGCGTTTCCACGATCGTGGCTTGTGGGATGCCCGTACATTCAAGAGAGCGAAGAATATCGAGGATGTTCCTGTACCCGAGCAGTGTCCGTTCACGAGCGATTACGGCGCGCACTCTATTGTTCAGGCTCCAGGAACGGAGGAGCCACGTAGTGCTGGTTGCGACTCATCCGTACTTGAGACGATCGAGGATCCACTAAAAAGGGAGGCTGAAATTTTGCGAGACTTTTCCAATCTCTTACGAACCACATCAGTGTCACTTCGTGAGACGGTTGATCGAGCGCGTGCATCTCTGGATCGGATAGGCAGTAGGAGCAGTAGCTCATCGTCTTCGTCTTCTATCCCTTCAGCCCCACCACATATTGTGGTCTCGGGATGTGTGAAGCCTGCAGAACCCTCTTCCCCCACTCCGGCAGAGATCGAAGCACTCCTACTTTCTTATCCTGATTTCTTTGAGGAAAGTCATTTAGGTGAAATGTTCGGATTCGGCGGTCCGCCCGAGAATCGCCTGCCGAGGGGACTCCTCTTCCGACCACTCACAGATTACTTTTCTCTCTCCACTGCTCACATCGCGATCGTACGAGCGTTCGGCCAAATGCGTGACGCAGCAGATGAGCGTCGCCCTCTTCCTGCATATTTCCTCCCGACGGCAAATGATAGTTTTTGGTCATACATTCAGCGTGTGTTTGTGACCGAGCAGGAACTCCGAGCGGTATCCGAGAATATCGAACAGCAGATGACGTTCCTAGACACCGTGAAACGCGACGCCCTCGAACGCATGGATGATCAGTCGGATGATCTGAAAGATGCCGTGAGACGATTTGCAAACGTCAGTGCCAATACGATTCCAATCCAGTACGTCCCCAGACTCACATACTTCCTCGCACGGTCATGTGTCGATGGACATTGCCAGGGCACACTCCAAAGTGTTACCAAACGCACCTTCAATCCATACTGTCGCCCCTACTATTCTGGGAAGTACGACGAAGAGGATGTCTACAAAAAATGTTTCTGTGCCCCTTCCATCCAGAGCAGTTGGTCTGAGTGGAATCGGTATTGCAGTGACAACTTGGATGGGGGCCCCTCTGGCTCTCGGCGTGACGAGATCGCGCCGTACTGCGCAGAACCGAACACTGATGCGGGATAATCACTGAGGGCAAAAACTGCTATTCTCCTCAGTGCATGAAGCCCTCTGAGTTCGTCCATCCGTCTTCGTCCGTCTCTGCCCTGCAGAGCCGTGACTACGCCGCGATGGACTCTGGATTCATCGTCTTTCCCCCATACATGTCCTTGTTATGAAATCCTCCGATTTCGTCCACCTCCATTGCCATTCCACATTCTCGCTCCTCGAGGGTCTGCCGACACCCGAGGAAATCGTCGAGCGCGCAGTAGAGCTCGGGCAAAGCGCAGTGGGGCTGACCGACAAGGGGTACACCTATGGACTCATCGAGTTCTACAAAGCGGCGAAGAGTCAGGGCATCAAACCGATTCTGGGACTGGAGACGTACGTTGCCGCACGCACGCGACATGACAAAGATGGCTCGTCGGATACCAAGCGCTATCCACTCGTCTTACTGGCCGAGAATGATCAAGGATATCGAAACCTCCTCGAGCTCGCTACCAAAGCGGCGATGGAAGGTATGTACTACAAGCCACGCGTCGATGCGGAAATCCTCAAACAGTACGGTAAAGGGCTCATCGCACTCACAGGTCCGATCAGCGGTGCCATTCCGCAGGCAGCACTCGCCGAGGATGCCGAGCGTGTGAAGATGCTACTCAGTCTTTACCGTGAATGGTTTGGGTCCGACAATGTCTACTTTGAACTCATGGACCTACCGAATGTCCCAGGACAAGCAGAGGTAAATCAGCAACTCATCAAACTGGCGAAGGACCTGTCTGTACCGCTCGTTGCCAGCAGCAACAGTCACTACTGTCGTGCCGATGACGCGGAGGCACACGATGTGTTGCTCTGTATTCAAAAGAACAACAACGTGCAGGACGCGAGTCGATTTACGATGCGCGATTCCGATTTTTCCATGCGCCCTTTCGAAGAGCTGGAGCCGCTGTTCTCGCATGTGCCCGAGGCACTGGAAAACACGCGCGTGATCGCAGATAGATGCTCCGTATCCATTGCGTTTGGTGACTACCGAATCCCAAAGTTTCCTGTCGCACAAGGACAAACCGAGGAGTCGCTACTCCGCGAGCAAACCGAAGTCGGTATTCGCACCAAGTACGCACAGGCTCTCACTGATCCTGCGAAGTCGACTGTGATCATGGATCGCATGAACTACGAGCTCGGCGTCATCGAGAAGATGGGATTTTCCGGCTATTTCCTCATTGTTGCCGACTTCATCGCCGAAGCGAAACGTCGTGGCATCACGGTGGGTCCGGGACGTGGCTCGGCAGCGGGTTCCATCGTCAGTTTTGCTCTGGATATCACCACACTCGATCCACTCGAGCATGGTCTTCTCTTCGAGCGATTTTTAAATCCCGAACGCATCTCCATGCCAGATATCGATATCGACTTTGCAGATACCAGACGTGATGAAGTGCTGGAGTATGTCCGTGGCAAGTACGGAGCCGATCGTGTCATCCAGATTTGTACGTTTGGAACACTGGCCGCACGCGCGGCAGTGAAGGATGTCGGACGTGTGTACGGTGTGTCGTTTGCCGAGATGAATGCACTCGCGAAACTGATCCCCGATCGACCGGGCACGACTCTCGCAGAGGCACTGGAGACCGAGGAGTTACAAGATGCACTAAAGACCAACGACATGTATCGAAAAATACTGGAAATTGCAGTCAAGCTGGAAGGCAAGGCGCGTCACGTCTCGGTGCACGCGTGTGGAGTGGTCATTACACCTGAACCCGCTGTGCACTACACCGCTCTGCAGCATGCACCAAAGAGCGAGGGCACGGTCATCACGCAGTATCATGCCAAACCACTCGAAGCACTGGGACTCCTCAAGATGGACTTCCTGGGACTCAAAAACCTAACCATCATCCAGACAGCACTGCTGATTATCGAGAGATTGCATGGCAAAAAAATCGACATGGCGCAGATCCCAATCGACGACAAGGTCACGTTCGATCTTCTCTCGCGTGGCGAGACGACCGGCGTCTTTCAGTTGGAATCAGGCGGCATGCGTCGGTATCTGAAGCAACTGAAACCCACACAGTTCGAGGACATCACAGCTATGGTGTCACTCTATCGTCCTGGTCCGATGGAAAAGATCCCGGAGTACATCAAATGTAAGCACGGACAGAAGGAAGTGAGTTACCCGCACCCGGATCTGGAGCCGATTTTGAAGCCGACGTACGGTGTTGGTATCTATCAGGAGCAGATTTTGGAAATGGCACGTGTATTTGCCGGCTACACACTTGGCGAAGCGGATTTACTTCGTCGTGCCATCGGCAAAAAGATCAAGAAAGAGCTGGATGCGCAGCGAGATATGTTTATCAAGGGGTCAGTGAAGAAGGGGTATACCGAAAAACTGGCAGTGACTCTGTTCGATGATGTGATCACGCCATTCGCCAACTACGGATTTAACAAATCGCACGGTGCGTGTTACGCGCGCATCGCGTACGAAACGGCGTACCTGAAGGCGCACTATCCCACCGAGTTCATGGCTGCACTTCTGAGCAGCGAACAGGGTGACACCGATCGCATCGCAATCGAAATCGATGAAGCGCGGAGTATGGGACTGCAGGTGCTGCCGCCAGACATCAACGAGTCACTTGCCAATTTCACGGCACTTCCAGACGGTCGCATCCGCTTCGGACTGCTTGCCATCAAAGGTGTTGGCGAGAGTTCCATTCGTCAGGTGATCGAGATCCGCGAGCAGCATGGCAAGTTCAGTACTATTGAGGATTTTGCGTCACGAGTTCCAAGTAAGATCCTCAACAAGAAACTCCTCGAGTCGCTTGCGAAAGCAGGTGCACTCGACTGTCTGGGCGACCGCGCTACGTTCATCGAGCAGTATGAAAAAATAGTCGATTTCAGTAAAGCAGCGAGTGGTGTGAGCGCATCGCAGACCGATATGTTTGCATCCCTCGATGTCAAAGATACGAGTGTGGGGATCGAGTTTGATCCCGTTGAACCACTGAGTAGCGCCGTGAAGCTAAAACACGAGAAAGAGGCGCTGGGACTGTATGTCAGCAGTCATCCGCTTGCGGGACTGAAGAAGTACATCGGCAAAAAAGCGCGGCTGATCGAGACGCTGAACAAGGATGATGTCGGTCGCAAAGTGACTGTCGCGGGCATGGTGGAGACGATCAAGAATCTGCGCACGAAAAAGGGCGAAGGCATGGCAGTCGTCACGATCGAGGATCCAACTGGTCGCATGGAAGCGATGTTTTTTCCGAAGTATTACTCGAAATTTAAAGACGTACTGGAAGACGACGGCTCGATGCTTGTGATCGCAGGGACGCTGGACATGCGACTGGGTGTACCTCAGCTCAAAGCAGAAGCAGTGAAGCGCGCGTCTCTGGATACCATGATTAAGAAAGCGAAAGAAACGGGCATGTTCTCCGAAGAGGAAGCGAGTGGATGGCGTACTCCCAGAAAAATCGTGGAAGACACCGAAGAGTCACCAGTGGAGGACATTCCTCCACCAAGTGAAGTCACTAATACGATCCTGGGTCCACTCGCATCGTGGATTCAGAAAGGCATGAAGACTGATGAACCGATACACGCACTTCACTTCGATGAAAATCCTGCAACGCCAATTATCTCCATTCATACAATCGATCTACCTGCACGTGCACCGAAGGCATTATTACTTGCAGTGAAAGATGCATTCGAGACATTTCCTGGAAGCGAGAAAGTACAGTTGAAGATCGGCGAGAAAATCGTCGATGTATCAATGACTGTGACGATGTCACCGCTCCTCGAGAAAAGAATTGATGAGGCGGTGAAGGAATTCGGAGGCGGGTAGTTTCATGCCTACATCGTGCGATCTACAATTTCACCTCAGGTTTAGATTGCTCATATAACGAGCGAGCCGCTTCATGCAAACGATTCGATATACCATGAATCTTCTGCGGAGTGGTAATGAGAGGACTTTTTTGTACCGCGCAAAGGTATTCTAGCAGCTTTCCCTTTTTTTTCCATTTTTCCATCCCCTTGGCGACTTCTGTATCATAAGCATCACTTTCGCTTCGTAGATCTTCTAGTGGATCTAAAATTTCGGCTTTCCACTCAGGCAAGTTGCGGACACATCGTCGGATAGACTCAATAACGCCGCCTATCCTAACAAATAGATCTGGCCATTGTAGCACGGTGAATTCTTCTTTTGCAATTGGGATACTACAACTAAAGCAGGTCCTACTCAGGCGATCTAAGCGATCGATCACCTGGAGCGCCAAGGCAGCCTTTGGTACAGAAAGTTTTTCCATGGTTCGGTATTCTAGTACTTGGCTTGGTCTTTTTCAAGGCAGCAGGTAGAAATCGGCGGGAATAGTATCCGCGGCAAGCCTGCCTGTCGGCAGACAGGAATGCCGCTCTCATTTATGTATACATGAGAGCGCGATTCTTCGCGCGGAACTGGTAATATGAGTGAAATGCAGATTCTCCCAGCCTCCAATTCGTCGGCCCTCGATGCGGCAATTGCTTGCCTTCGCTCCGGCGGAGTCGTCGCGCATGCCACTGAGACGTGTTACGGACTTGCCTGTGACCTTAGGAATCCCGAGGCAGTGAAAAAACTTTTTCGCATCAAGAATCGTCCCTCTTCCCAGACAGTGAGTGCCCTTTTTTCGTCGCTCAAAGAAGCTATACAGTACTGTCAGTTTTCTGAAAGAGCCCTGTTGGTAGCTCAAAAACACCTACCTGGTCCGCTCACGATCGTCCTCCCCATTCTTCCCAGCGCTCCACCCCTCTACGTCACGGCAGACGAGGTGCCTGCGACTCACATTGGCATTCGCGTCTCGCCACACCCAGTCGCTCTCGCACTCGCCCAAGGTTTCGGATCGCCGATCGCAACGACATCTGCCAATTCGCACGGCGAATCCAATCCTTACTCGGCAAAAGATATTACCGAGCAACTTTCATCACTCCCCCCGGACGTGCTGATAGATAGTGGGACACTACCCGATGCTCCGCCCTCGACTGTGATCAGCATGAGTGGTGACGAGATCACTGTTCTTAGGCAGGGGTCACTGCACGTGTGATGATTTAGGTTGCACCGATGCCTCAATCATTGTTTTTAGAGTTTCGTGGATGATCTTGAGCTCAGCATGCAATTCTCGGTTTTCATCCTCCAATGCCTGTCTCTTTGTAACCTCATCCTGCCACCATCGTTCCTTTTCTTCTTTCTGGGACCGTTCATACCGATACGTAATAACTGATACGACACTCACAAAGACCCCCGCCATAATTGCTAGCACAGCCAACTTCACCTTCTTTTTCTGCGATGCGAGTGCTTTTTCATGGTCGCTCCTCTCAAGCCCCCGCTCATCTTCCAGATCTTTGATATCCAACCTCGCACCTCTTAACTCTTCCTGTGCATCTATTAACTGGCGCTCAGCTTCATCTATTTGGATCTCATTTCCGTACATCTCGAATACAGAGTCATTGTTGCCATCACCCCTCCACTCATTGTCGGAAAAGAAATCTTGTTCCAGTTTTGATGCGGGATCTTTCAAAAATCTTCGAATCCTATTTTCCCCTCCTTTCCAGCCAGGGTTATCGCCAGGTGCGTTTCTAGATCCCATACTGACATTCCACTCCTTCTAAAGCACACAGTCAACTTTTCTTTCCTATTGTCAATGTTCCGCTATTCTAGGAGCCATGAGATGCCCTCGTTGCAAGCATGAAGACACGGCTGTGATCGATACCCGGGAAACCGAGGAAGGTCGTGCGATCCGCCGCCGTCGCGAGTGCACCAAGTGCGAGTACCGTTACACCACGTTCGAGCGTCAGGAGCTCGCATCACTCATCGTTGTGAAACGTGATGGCAATCGCGAACCGTACAGTCGCACCAAACTGGAACGTGGAATTTGGATTGCATGCACCAAGCGTCCAATCGCTCAGGCGAAAATCGACAAGATGCTGTCTGATCTCGAAGAGAAGTGGGGAAAAAATAAATCTGAAGTCGAATCGACGACGATCGGTAAAGACGTGATGACCGCACTCGCTCGCCTGGATAAAGTCGCATATATCCGTTTTGCCTCGGTGCATCGGGAGTTTAAAGATGTTGATGAGTTTAAGAAGGAGGTGGGGAAACTCTTTAAGTAGTCATGAGTAGGTAGTGGTTAGTGGCTAGTCTCAGGCTTTCTACTAACCACTAACCACTTCTTCAATTCTAGTTCAACGACCACCTACTTCCCTGCTACACTCTCCGCATGCTCCGTACCCACACCTGCGGCGAACTAACAGCAACGCATGCTAGCAGCACAGTCACTCTTTGTGGCTGGGTGCACGTGCGCCGCGATCATGGTGGACTGATCTTCATCGATCTCAGAGACCGATACGGGCTCACACAGATTGTGTTTCACCCTGAGGGAGACAAGGCTCTGTTCGAGCTCGCAGAGTCGCTCCGTCCCGAGTGGGTCGTGCAGGTGCAAGGAGAAGTGAAGAAGCGTTTGTCTGGGACCGAGAATCCGAAGATGCCGACAGGTGCTATCGAACTCCTTGCTCAGAAACTGGTCGTCCTGAATCGTGCCAAGACTCCGCCATTTGAAATCGACGCAGAGAAAGAAGCGAACGAGGAACTCCGTTTACAGTACCGCTATCTGGACCTTCGGCAGCAGCGCATGCGAAAGAACATCGAGCTACGCTCCAAAGTGTTCCAAGTCATTCGTCAGTACTTTAGTCGTCACAACTGTCTGGAGATCGATACGCCGTGTCTTATCAAGGGCACACCAGAGGGCGCTCGCGAGTACATCGTTCCTTCACGTGTGTATCCCGGCAGCTTCTTCGTTCTCCCTCAGAGTCCACAACAACTGAAACAACTCTGTATGGTGGGTGGACTGGATCGCTATTTCCAGATCGCACGCTGCTTCCGTGACGAGGATTTGCGTGGTGATCGTCAGCCCGAGTTTCTGCAGCTCGACTACGAAATGAGTTTCTGTACGCAGGAGGATGTACAGACGATGATCGAAGGATCGATCCTCGCGATCATCAAAGAGTGCGGGACCAAGCCACTCAAGAACGGAAAAGTGGAACGCTATACTTGGAAGCATGTGATGGATAACTATGGCTCAGACAAGCCAGATCTACGTTACGATTTGCCGATTACGGACATCACGGATCTGGTCAAAGAGTGCGGATTTAAAGTCTTCGCTGATGCGACAACGATAAAGAACGGAACGGTGCGTGCACTCCGCGTGCCAGGAGGTGCAGCACTTTCCAGAAGCGAGATCGATACATGGACGGAGCTCGCGAAGGAGCTGAAAGCAAAAGGTCTCGCGTACATTCTGATGAAAGACGGTGCACTCTCTTCTCCGATTCTCAAGTTCCTATCCGAGGATATCCAGAAAGAGATCGTCACGCGTACAGGAGCGAAAGACGGTGACGCCATTTTCTTCGGTGCCGATGCGTACAAGATTGTGTGTGCGGTGCTTGGTCGTATCCGTTCTGAAGCTGCGAAGCGTTTCAACTTGATCGATACGTCCGTGCACTCACTCTTCTGGGTCACTGACTTTCCTATGTTCGAAGCGCAAGACGACGGCTCACTCACGTTCAGTCATCACCCATTTACGAGTCCAAATATCGAGCAGTGGAAAAACCGCAAAGAGAAGCCACTCGATGTGCATTCTGTTTGCTACGACATGGTGCTGGATGGATATGAACTGGGCTCTGGCTCCATTCGTATTCACGATTCGACTTTGCAATCCGAGGTATTTGAGATGCTTGGCATTTCCCCTGAGGATCAGCAGAAACGATTCGGTCATATGCTGGAAGCTTTCAGCTTCGGAGCCCCTCCACACGGTGGCTTCGCCTATGGCATCGATCGTGTTGTCATGATTCTCGCCGGTGAACCGAACATTCGAGAAGTGACTCCGTTCCCGAAGGATCAGAAAGCGAAGGACCTGATGCTGGGCGCTCCCTCCCCTGTTCCAGCAGCTCAGCTCAAGGAGCTGGGCGTGAAGGTGTCCTAGATTCTGGACATTTCATCTGGGTTACTTATACTGCGTCGCTCATGAGCTTATCTGCATTCCCCGCTGTGCTTTTCGACTTAGACGAAACTCTCGCCCATTCAGCTGTTGGATGGGATGCTGCGAATAGAGAGGCAGCGCTACTCGCTATCGGAATAAATCTTACTGAAAGCGAGATGGCTCAGACGGTGCATATACCATTACAGCGCATACTGGAGGCGCGAGAAGTGTCTTGTCAGGATGTCGCCCAAGTAATAGCCACACGCGATCGCATACTTCCGGCACACCTTCGAGAACATGCTATATGGGCTGACGGTGCAGAGGAGCTTCTAGAAAGACTTCGAAGCTTGCGAAAGAGCTTGGCTCTTGTGACTAATTCTCACGATGTCGCCTTCTCTGCTATCGATGCCAAACTTAACATAAAAAATTATTTTCCTTCCATTGTTCTGGCAGGTCACTTTGGTCGTCGCATGAAACCCGATCCATTTCCTATAAAAGTTGCGCAAGAAGTATTACAAGCAACCGATGCACAAACAGTTCTGGTAGGTGATAACCACAATGATGAGCAGGCGGCTAAGAATGCCAGGGTTTCATTTATCTTCACACCTGGTCATCGCACACCACAAGAGATGATGGAAAGACATGTAGTGCACCATACAATGAGGTCATTACTTGCGAGTCTTTAAGACTCGATCTTTTGGCTTATCTGTGCTAGAATAGAGGGATGCCAGAAGACAAAAATCCACAAGAGGAGGCCCGCAAGAAACGTGCAGAGGAGGATATCGAACGAGCTGCGAAGCTGGGGCAGAAACTCGCGAACCAGGAAAAAGAACGAAAACGAACCCGAGCGGAAGCAGGAGTGCGCGAAAGCGAGATATCTCACGACATACTGGAGAAGGATCTGGAAAAAGTAGAGCAGAAAAAAGAAGATGCGAAACTATTCAGGGTGCAAAAAAAAGAACGGCAGCAAGAAGTAGAAAAAGATGTTGCTCGTCGTAAGGCAGAGGCCGATCGCATCCTTGCGTATCAGGCAGAGAAAAAGAAAGAGCGTGAAGATCGAGCGAGGTACATGCAGGAGCTCCAGCTACAAGCGGCAGTGAAGAAGAAAAAGATTGATCGAGAGAATGCTATAGCGAAAGAGAAGAAAAGCATCCGCGCTCATGGCGAAATGCATTACCGTGAAGCAACAGAAGCTGCTGCACGGATCAGGAGAGAGGCGGAAATCGCGTTGGAACACAGCACACACGAACGTTTGGCAACAATCGATATCGATCTCAAGAAAAGTATGTACCTGCTGGAGCAGTCGCATCGATCCCGGATGTCTACGGTCGAATCGGAGGAGGTTAGACTACGTCACAGCTCAACGGATCGAGTACAGCAACGCCAGCAGGAGACCGCGCTGCAGCAAGTGAAGGGTAAAAGAAAGAAGCTGGAGGACGACTACCAGTCCGAGAAGCAGCGACTGACGCAGGAGGCGAATGCGAAGAAAGTCTCTGCTCAAAATCAGAAGCGAGACGACCAAGCAACAATCGAAAGGACGTATCGGACCTCCATCGCAGAAGCGAACGTGGCACGTAACCGTGAACTAGGCACGATCGGGGATGTGGGTGCGATTGAGGAGCTATAAGCCTCCCGACCAACATCAACTCAGGCTATACTGCAGCTACGCCCGGGTGGCGAAATCTTTCGCGAAAGAAAACCTTGTCGGTTTTCTCTCGCGGGCTCTCTTTCCCTCCATGATGGCGCTTCAGTCCGAAGCAAGTTCGGACTTCGCGCATTTTTCATGCAGATTACTCAATAATCGAGCTATACTGAGGTTATGCCGGGGTGGCGAAATGGCAGACGCATCAGCCTTAGGAGCTGACGGGGGCAACCCCATGGAGGTTCAAGTCCTCTCCCCGGCACCACAGAGCTTCACTACGATTGCAGCCACTCTCTCATTTGTCTTTTAAGACTCAGATGCCAACAAGACGAGAGCCACTCTTTTTGCAATATCTTCTTTTTGCCGAATAGCGCAGTGATCGTATCACCATCATGTACATGTGTGACGATTGGGCGCTCGCGTCCGTTGATGTGCACACTTTTGAGGTGTAGAACACGCTTGCCGTATGCATGACACACGAAGTCCAAGGCGCTCACAGGAGAGCGCATGTGATAGAGATTATTTTTTGTGTCGAAGAGCGCGATGTGGTCATCTCGGAAATATGTTCGGAGCGCCTCGGTAAATTGTTTCGGCTGCCTGGCTTCTTCCTTTAGCAGTGCCAAACTACGGAAGAGATTAACTCTCCCCGGACGCGCCTCCAGAGCGTAGAGAGCGTTTTTATACTCACCATGTTTTATGGCGCCGAACTCGCATTCCTCATGCATTTCCTTCGTTCGGATTTGTATTTCGATCGGTTGTTCAGTGACACCAGGCAGTGGATACACGACTGTGTGGATCGAGCGATAACCATTCTCTTTCGGCGCACCAATGTAGTCCTTTAATTTGCCAGGCATCGGGTGGAACACGGAATGCACAATCCCCAGCGCCAGATAACACTGATGCTGCTTGCCAACAACGATCCGAATCGCAAGACGGTCAGTCAGTTCCTCAAATCGTCGCTTCTTTATCGCCATTTTTCTGTACGTGGAGTAGAGAGTTTTTCGTCGGGTCGTGAGCGTGGCGTGGATCCCTTGCTTCTTCAGTTCTCGATTCAGAAATTTTACGCTCTGTGACAGGCAGGATCCATCAAGAGAATGCATCGACTGTATCTTTTGTTCCAGTGCTACTGCGATCTTCGGCTGTACGACCGGGAAGCAAGCGTCTTCCATCTCATGCCTCCATGCATGCAGCCCCAATCTTCCTGCGATGGCAGTGTACATATGCAGAGTTTCGTTCGCGATGTGCAATCGCAGCCCCCTGCTGAATCGCGAAAGCCGCCTGATGTCATTCAGACGGTGCGCCATACGGAGTGGAAGCAGCTTAGGATCCTCTGTAAACGCATCGATTACGAGGTCCAAGTCCTCCGTATTCGCATCGATGTGCAGACGTCGGAGTGGATGCAATCTACGAATAAGTGATTGCTCTTCACGCGTGAGCGGAGCTGCAATCAACAATTGTTCTCCATCAGGATGTACCAGGATGTCATGCAGAACCGCGACCGAGAGGAGTGACATGTCTTTCGTGCACTCACTGAGAGCGACTGCCACTTCGCAGCCGTGCATAAAATAACTTTCACCACTACGACGAGGGAGTCTCTTCAGATGTTGCTCGGCGAATGAGAGTACCTTTTGGAGACGACCCGCTCCTACACCGTCGATCTGCCGGATTTGGTTGAGCGCAGTTGCCATGTCACTAAAACTATACCAGATCTGGATCTACTACTCAGATCCCCCGCTTTCACCCAACATGCACAGAAGTCACAGTTCCACTATCTTTGCACTCTGTCCCGTAAAGATTCTTGCTCTCGTGCGTCTCTATAGGTGACACTATCTCTATGCGCTTCCACCACTTTCTCACTTTCTCACTTTTACTTCCGGTTGTTGCCTCCGCAGTGACCATCGCTCCTGCTGATTTTTTCCACGATGTGGAACCGATGATGCCGGAAGCAGTAGGAATCAATCTGCTTTATAACGAGGGGATCGTGCAGGGAGTGGGAGATGGAAAATTCGCTCCCAATCGAGAAGTAAACCGTGCCGAGTTTTTGAAGATGGCGATTCTGGCGACACCTTCTGATATGCGCCCGAGCGTTACTCCACGTAGCTGTTTCCCTGATGTGCTAGCCGCCGAGTGGTTTAGTGGTACGGTTTGCGGCGCCAAAGATGCGGGCATTGTTCGTGGTAATGCCAATCCAAATGTCCCCGAAGAGCAGTGGCTCTTTGCACCGGCAACGACGGTGACCTACGACGCAGGACTAAAGATGCTTTCTATTCTCTTCGGCTATGAAATTCGCGATGAACGCGAAGGAGAGTCGTGGGGTCAAAGGTATTACGATGCTGCACGCACCCGTGGCACAGATCTTCCTGCTCCAACCGCTTTCGATGAGCCGCTCACTCGCGGTAGCGCTGCACGCCTGATTGCGGGCTTTCTGGCAGAATCAGAAGATGCACTCATCGCATTCCGCGAAGCGGAGCAGGGCAACTATCCACCTGTGTCTAGCAGCTCTTCTTCTGAGGTTTCGAGCTCCGAAAGTTCATCCTCTTCTGTGTCATCCAGCTCTAGTGCCGATCAAATCCTCTACACCTTTCCTATTCGCAGTCGCTTTCTCTTAGTCGGGCAACCATCCGCACCAATCGCTGGCGGCATCATCTCCCCCTTCTCGGAGGAGACACAATTGGTTGCGGTACAGGTCAAAGTTTTCCAAGAGACTCGATCACTACAGTCCATGGAACTCGTGACTGCGAATGGAACAGTGCTCGCGACACTCCTGAGGCGTACGACTACCGATATTTCCGACTACAAACTGACATACGAAGCATTTTTGACAGGTGATCAGATTCTTACACTTGCGAAAGCAACAGAACTCCCAGTATTTTTGCGCGCTCAAGTGCGATCGAAGGCGAATAACGGTTTCTCTGAAGAGCTGATCCATGTGCGTCAGCTCTCGGTGACGTTCCGCGGAACCGAGACCGCCCAGACCTACAACGTGCCATTTACAGGGCCATTCCCAAAACACCAGTCGACACTGGGTCGTGTGCATAACATCGTTCGTGTTTCGCCTGAGACCGCTCCTCTTGCGTCTGGCAATGGTACCGTCGTGTCCACGTTTACGCTTCAGTCTGAATCAGTGGATAGCCAGGCAATTAGTCTTTCACAAATCGTCTTCGCGTATGAATCGGTCGGTGTCAAAGCACAGTTTGGTAACTGGCAACTGATGCGCACCGATAATGGTGCGAGCGTCGCGTGCACTAGTAACCCATCGACCAAAACCATTTCTTGTCCGAACCTAAGCTCAGTCTTTGGTGCGAATGCTGCTACGACGACCATCACACTTTCTGCTGATGTGACAGTGGAACCGGGTGCAACAGGCGAGTGGTTCCAGGTCAGCCTGCCTGATGCAGGTAATCCCGAGACACTCGGGAGTGTATGGTGGACCGATGCAGTGGGAACGTTCCGTTGGTTAGATGGAACCGCACCACTGTTGAGCGGCACACGGTTGCTAGCAGAGTAGCGCCCTAGAAGTTCGCGGCGATCACTGTCAGGAAAGCTCCTGAGAAGACTGCCCAGAGGGTAGCGAGTACGTAGAACTTCTCGCGAGTCTTATGATCATGCAAATCGATGTGCATGTGTATTTTTGGAAGGAATATGTATTATTATAGCACTTTTCTAGTTTTTTAGCAAAACCTTCTTTAGATCATTTTTCATAGCTTCTGAGGCGCTTTTAGCCTTCTCTTGCCAGTCTTTTCCGTTGGAAGCGTACAGGATTGCTCGGCTGGAGTTCACGATCGCACCCGTGCCATCTGGCAGAAAGCCATGTCGCACATCTTCTGCCTTTCCGCCCTGTGCTCCATATCCTGGGATCAGCAACGGAATGTGTGGCATGAGTGTGCGCAGGTATTTCAGTTCTTCTGGATATGTTGCACCGACGACGGCACCAAGGCACGAGAGATTCATTTTTCCGAGGTTGCCCGCTCCCCAACTTTCCACCAACTGCGCCAGATGCTCGTGCACTGCTTCGTCTCCTGTGACTAAATCCTGCAACTCCCCCGAGCTTTCGTTACTCGTTTTTACGAGTACGTACACACCCTTCTCATTTTTTGTAGCGAGCTCGATAAATGGCTGAACACCATCGGAGCCAAGGTAAGGATTCACCGTCACCGCATCGAACGGAGTGTGCTTTCCCAGATATGCTTCTGCGTACGCAGAAGCAGTACTGCCGATATCACCACGCTTGGCGTCGGCAATCACGATGAGTCCTTTTTTCTGAGCGTATGCGGAGATACGTTCGAGTGCTGCGATTCCCTCAGATCCGAGTACCTCGAAGTATGCGAGCTGTGGCTTCACACATGAAGCGACGTCGGATACAGCATCGATGATGCCGTTACAAAAAACTTCGACACCCTTCACCGACTGCTCAATTCCATCTGGGAGTTGTTTTAGCACAGGATCCAGTCCAACACAGACGGGAGATGTCTTTTTGATTCGTTCCTGGAGTCGGTCAGCGTAGTGCATGGACTAAAGAATAACATACCAATTGCATTTTACTGGCTTAGACTTACTACTTTTTTATCCACATCTCCCTAGCCGCCCTCCCCCTAACCCCCTCTCATACATGGGAGGGGGAATATTTTCTATTTGTATATTTGTTTGTTCTCATTGAAGCAACGTCCCCCTCCCGCAGGGAGGGGGTAGGGGGAGGGCTAAGTTTGAGAAATGCCTGTACCCCTTTTAGTACCGAGTCTGTACTACGCATCACATCTACATGGCGGAATCGTATGACGGTGAATCCGTGAGCATGGAAGTATGCGTCTCGTATTTCGTCGTGCTTTCGAGATTTAGTAAACATGTGGGTTATTCCATCAACTTCGACAATTAGTTTTTTCTCTACACACAAAAAATCCACAATGTACGGACCAAGAGGAGCCTGTCTTCTAAACTTGTACCCGTGAAAGCGTCTATTCGAAGCTTGTTCCAAAGCATTCGTTCGCCAGAGGTCATTACTTTTCGTAGATGCTTTGCGAGTCCAAGCGAACGCTTTTGCTGGATGAATACATGATCGAGCATCGTTACAAAGCTAGACCCCGATGGACTGCCTGTACTGCAGCGCCTCAGCAACATGCCTCACACCGATCGATTCTTCGCCCGCCAGATCTGCGATGGTGCGTGAGACTTTGATCGTACGATGATAGGTGCGAGCCGAGAACCCCAGGCGCTCGGCAGCAGTTCGAAGAAGCGTGCTGCTCGCAGCATCGAGAATGCAGAGTGTTTCTACATCTCGCACACTCATTTCTTTATTCGTCGAAATCGATCGACCGCGGAATCGTTCGATTTGCATCGCGCGTGCACGCAGCACGCGTCCTGCGATCGTCGCACTTGTTTCCGCATTCGGATCACGAGCGGACTGCAGATCTGCGATATCAACAGGTTGAATGTCGATTGTGAGATCGATGCGATCGAGAAGTGGAGCGGAAATCCGACGGCGCATCGTCGATTCACTGGCTGCCGAATATTTTGGCGGGTTCATCGCTGCGACCAAGATGAAATCGGCGGGGAATGTAACGGTTCCCTGTGCGCGGTTGATCGTGATTTTCCGATCTTCGATTGGTTGCCTCAGTACTTCCAGCACCTGCGGCGGAAATTCCGCGAGTTCATCTAAGAACAGTACACCCCTGTGCGCGAGCGAGATCTCGCCCGGCATCGGATGTTGTCCGCCACCTACAATCGCGACACCTGATGCAGTGTGATGCACCGCACGAAGTGGACGATCGACAACCAGAGGCACATGCTCGGGGAGCAGATTGGCAATAGAGTAGATTCCGGTTACCTCCAACGATTCTTCACGCGTGAGTGGAGGCAGGATCGATCTGAGTGCATTGGCAAGAAGAGTTTTACCGGATCCTGGAGCTCCTGAGAGGAGTACGTTGTGCCCTCCTGCGGCTGCAATTTCCAGCGCACGTTTTGCCGCAGCTTGACCGCGTACATCTGCAAAGTCGACGGTGGGAAGGAGCCCCACACCCGCTGCAGGAATCGGAATATCGGGCGGATCGATCGTGCCTTGCAGATACCCAACAGCATCTTTGAGTGTCGGTGCAGCGAGAACGCGAATCCCCGGAACCAGTGCGGCTTCGGGTCCATTCATCGACGGTACGACAATCTGTGTGCATCCCATTTTCTTTGCCGCGATCGCACACGCGAGCGTGCCCGTGATGTGCCTGAGTGTTCCATCGAACGCGAGCTCTCCTATAAAGGCAGTGCGCTTGAGTGTATCTTCGTCGATCGTCACGGAGTCGGTTGCGAGCACCATTCCGAACGCGATCGCAAGATCGAATCGAGATCCGGTTTTTCGTATATGTGCAGGAGCCAGATTCACATTGATGATACGACCCATTGGCATGCGATAGTCCGATGCCTTGAGAGCCATCTGCACGCGCTGCTTACTCTCCTGCACCGCTGCATCTCCCAATCCAACAATCGAAAATTTTGGTTCACCCATCGTGGGCAGCACACCGATTTCGATATCGATCGGGACTGCACCAACGCCGAGTGTTGTGAAAGATGTGAGTCGTGTGAGCATGGTTTCAATGGTGTACGAAAGTACACCTTAAAACAAGTGAGATAACAGGACAAGAAGAAAAAGTGTGTCGCGGTGCTATCTTTTAAGTGTGACGCATGCGCACATCCTCGGCGCTACAGGAGAGAAGATCGCAGCTCAGTATTTGCGTGATGCGCAGTACGAGGTTCTCGGATGCAATGTGCGGTTATCTCATGACGAGATCGATATCATCGCTCGCGATACTACTCGTGACATGATCGTTTTTGTCGAAGTAAAGACTCGGACGAGCGTGGATCCTGCCTATCCAGTACGGTCATCACTCACCAAGAGGAAACGCGCCGCGATGCGACGAGCGATGTATCGATGGATGCAGGAGCAGGGACACGAAGGATGTGCTCGCCTAGACCTGCTCGTTGTGACCGGAGGCCGCGTTTTCGAGCACTTTTATGACCTCGGAAGCGAATTTATTATTTGATACTACTTTTTACTCCTGTCACTCTCTCAGTTGAGCTCAGAAATGAAAAATATGGTACAATAAACAGATTTCATGACACCCATATACACACGATCACCGGTGCATTTTTTCACATCAGGGTTCCTGATTGCAGTACTACTTGTCGGTGCGTTCCATGCACCAGAGCGTTCCACCGCGCAGACTCCGGCAGACTCTGTCTGTGGAGACAAAATTCTGGATATCGGTGAACAGTGTGATGATGGAAACCTTCTAAATGGAGATGGATGCTCGAACAAGTGCCAGTTGGAGATCTGTGGGAATAGCATCGTCGATCGCAACGAACAATGTGACGATGGTAATACCAAGAATTCAGATGGATGCAGTGCCCAGTGCTTCATCGAGTTTTGCGGTGATGGCATTCTGCAGGAGCTACTTTCGGAACAGTGTGATGATAAAAATACGGTCAATGGCGATGGGTGTTCATCCAAATGCCAGAAAGAAGTGCCGCTCATCGGATTCTGCCCATACACAGATGTGATGCAACGCAATCTGAAGAAGTTGCACTCGTATTTCAAGTATTCACAAGGAGCAAAGCCGCCGAAAAATCATTTCTTCCAACATAGTTGGACCGAGAAGGACATTGCGATGATGCAGGAACTGCTGGTCGACAGATGGCTTGTCAATAAGCCGATGACCTGCGCTGAGTATCAGTATCTTTTCTCTCTCCTTAAGAAAGCGACACTGACGCGTATCAAGATTGACGGACCTATTATCGTACCCAATCCTGAGCCTTTACCTGATAAAGAAAAGGAAAAGACTACAGGAAGCACCAGCCCAAGCAGTGGATCAACTGGCGGTTCCAGCCCATCGAGTGGAGGCTCACGTGGCAACCGTGATGAACAAGTGAAAAAAGCGGGGACATTCCTTGCGTCAGCTACAGGCAAGGGTGTCTACGACCGACTGAAGCCAGAAGCGAGGGGTCGTCTCGATGAGATTTTGCGTCGATACCGCCAAGGACGTGGGCTCACACAGGATGAACTTCTTTGGATTACGTCACTTGCCGATCAAATTATGCTTGCCAAGCAAGCGGAGGAGAAGCTCTACACAGATCTCCTCAATCGATTTACTTCTACCGATATCAGTCGTGGTGTACTGGAGGCTAACCAACTCCTTCGAGACCATTTGGTTGATGTAGAAATCCCGACTGCAGTCGCAGAACTGGAAAAAGCTGTCGCAATTGTGGAGCGTGGTGAGCTGAAGGAAGAAGTGCAGCGTGCACTCAATCGTTTGCAGCGACAGCAGGTCCGCATCGAATCAGCACCTCTCGTTGCATCTTCGTCTTTTGACGAAGCAGCACGTCCCATCGAAACATTCTCCGCACTTGTCGCGCTGAAGGACGATGCTGAGAAGGTTGCTACGCCCAGCATTCCGGGTTCAGCTTCTGTTATTGCGCTGGAGACACAGCAGATCAGAGATGCTCTCCCCTATCTCGCAGAGACGCACGATGTGGATAGCGAAGAAGTGACTGCACTACTCGATCTCATCGATATTCGCTCTAAGACAGTGGATGTTTATAGCGCAGAGCGCTATGTCTCAACAGTGAATCGTCTCACAAACGAATTGCAGAGAAGCGGTATCGAGCAGATACAGGATCCTCAGACGTTTGCTCTCATCACCACAGACACACTCGCACGAGCAGATCGTGTCAGTACTGAGTATGCCCCTCGTTTTCTCACGGCATCGTTCCTGACGACTACGACAGAGCAAACACCGTACGAGGAGCTGGATGTCATCACAAGTTATGCACCAGCAGAGTATCGACCTGCGTTCACAGAGGGTACGACAGATGAGCAGCGAGAGGCACTACAGTCTTTCCTTGAATCCAACGATCGTCTTGGGTATCTCCGAGAGACACTCGAGGAGCGTGGAGAATCAGATCAGGAGAAATACGACGCACTACTCCAGGATATTGAGCGTATTGGTATCGACGATCTCGCCTCCACAAGCTGCGACGACTCTGTGCAGGCTGGTATGGATTGTGCCGATGCATACATGGCATCTCTACAAGAAACAGTTCGTTCCGGGAGCCTCTGGACGCGCATAGTCGGTAGCGTTCAGGACGTTTTTGGACTCTAAACCCATGGTTGATCCCACTCCTATGATCGGCGCCAGCGCAATTCCACTCGGAGTGCGCGATACACTGAAACCCTTTGGGAAGGGAATCGATCTTGCGATTCTCAAACGTGGAGCGAAAGACTATCTCGATTTCTTGGACGCTACAAAAGAAGCCTTCTTCGCATACCTCTATCATCGCACTGGGTCACTGAAGGCGGCGCAAGAAGTGCTTTCTGAGGTGTATGTCGACTCACTTTCCAAATCGATGTCGTTCTGGAGGCTCGGGTCGCTGACATTTCGCTCCTTGATCGATGCAGCAGACAAAGCACTTCATAACAAAGACACAGTTGCTGCAGATATCGATACTGTTTTCCTAGAACACCTGCCATGGCTCAGCGCTGAAGAGCGCTCATCTGCATCGTCACTACATGACGCACTGTGGACTCTGCCTGTGCAGGCTCAACGGATTCTGATCCTTTCCCTATTCCTCGGTCTCGCCCCGAACCGCATCGCAGATGCGCTTGGGAAAGAGGCAGCAAACATCGAGAATGAAATGCAGACGGCGACAGAACTGTTCCTTTCTCGATGGCAACCATCCGTATCACTCAAATCCAAGTTGCATGAGCTTATCTTCTTGCCGAGCCTGGATATCAATTATGAAACAACCCTCCGTTTCCATGTTGTGGAGAAATACACTGCCCTTCGCTTCCGTCGTGCGCAGTGGGTGATTCTTGGCGGGCTTTTCGCGGTACTCAGTAACGTGATCGTCGCAAGCGTGCTGGCGGTTGCTGTGGTGACACAGCCACCAACATCCGTTCGTGGAACGCAGAGGCAACTCGCGTCTATGGACGCACTCCTTCTCCAGCGCCAGATCGCGATGCAGACTACACAGCAGTCGCTCTCCGTTTCTTTCCGTGAGACGCAGCGCATTGTCGCGCATGAAATAGCGCATGACTTTACAACCCTTGGTCTAGCCGTCGCACTCGAGTCTCTGATGGAGCAGCAGTCACAGGAGGCAGAGGTAAATCGACTTCTCGATATTCTGAAGAGTGCACAGGTTGCTGTGACTCCGAGCATTCATCCTGTTGTTGCGATGCAGAGAGAGTCTGTAAAATATGTAGTCCGCGCGCTACTTGGCTGGAGTCAGATCTAGGGATACGGATTCAGGCAGTGGATGTAATGTGTCGTATGCACCCTCCCAGACATCTTCATCTACAAGTTTCTTCCAATAATCCAGTGCACCTCCGACATAGTGGTACACATCCCTGAGGGCACGAGCGATAGCAGTGTGCTGTGAACGTAGTTGACGATCTCTTTGTTCATGGTTACCTCCGGCACACCCATTCCCTTTCATCACCGTTGCGGTATCCACTAGTTCTGCCAAATCGAGGTCAAGTAAGTTGATTTCTGCCTTCCCCCGGCTAATAAAAGCATTCAGCTCTCTCCCGGCTTCGGCAGTGAGTACTGCCTGTCTCACCAGGTAAGAAACTGTCCTTTGGAGCACCTTTTTCGCTGCTGAATTGTGAGCACACGAGAGACGTAGTACCTGGTCACGCGCTTTGCATTGGGATGTGAGAGTGTTTGTCTCTCCTGGCGCACCCAGTTTCACGATACGTTCATGTTGCAGACCGCATGGACGTGGGTCGATTGCATGAAATGCCTCTAGGATTCGATCTCGTTTTGACATGTTAAAGGAGGAGATTCTTTCTTTTCGCTCAACTCTTGTCAATGAAGTGACACTAAGAATTGCTAGGCGCCTCAATACAAGCGTAAAAGAAGCACCATGGTCATCCCTACCTGATGCAAATATCATCTATGGAGCCAGTTATTGTGACCCTAGAGCCCTTTACTCGCCCTCATAAAAAGAGCTACAATTCCCCGTCCGTTCAAGACGGATGTCAGGTGCAGCTGACGGAGTGATTTACTCTCTGCATGTCGCTGCAGTTCTTTTTATCATCAATAATTCTGGAGCCTTGAGCTCCACACCATCCACGAAACGTGGAGCCATAGCTCAGCTGGTTAGAGCGCTTCCCTGTCACGGAAGAGGTCGCGGGTTCGAGTCCCGTTGGCTCCGCCATTTACTCACGATAGGAAACCTGCGGTTTCCTCTCGTGGACTCTCCTTCCCTTTAAGCGGAGTCGCTCCAGGCAAGCAGAGCTTGCCTTCGCGACATTTTTTTACGTTTTATGATCGACCCCCGCATCTTCCGTGCCTACCCGACTTCGTTCGTCTCCGCTGCGCTCCGACAGAACTACGCCGGGCGAGTTGTGTTGCTGTTCCGATTCGCATCATGATCGATCCAAGAATATTCAGGGCCTATGACATCCGTGGCGTTGCCCATACGCAGATTACTGTCGATGCCTGCACAAAAATCGGACAAGCGTTTGGTGCGGAGCTGAAAAAGCGGTACTCGATCCCACATCCCACAGTCGTCGTCGGTCGTGACGCCAGAACACACGGACCGGAACTTATGCAGGCGTGCATCGACGGACTGGTGCGGGCGGGAGCTCGGGTGCTGGATATCGGTATTACCATGAGTCCGATCAATTACTTTACGATCGCAGACGCTACGTTCGATGGTGGTATGCAGATCACTGCCAGTCACAATCCCAAGGAAGACAATGGCATCAAATTGCAAACGAGAGGGGCGGAGGCATTTTCGGGGGAGAATTTGCAGAGGCTCAGAGAAGGAATCGAAAGTGAAAAGTGGTTAGTGGCTAGTGATACGTTAGGATCGGTCGAACCGTACGATGCAGTCACTCCATATATTGCGCGTTTAACATCGATGTTTGCTGGCATCGGCAAAGGAATGAAAATCGCAGTGGATGCAGGGAACGGAGCTGCCGGTCCCGTGAGCGTTCGTATTCTCAGAGAGATTGGGTGCGAGGTGACCGAGCTCTATACCGAGCCTGATGGCACGTTCCCCAATCACGCGGCCGATCCGAGCAAGTACTCGACGCTGCAAGAGCTACAAGCCGTGGTGAAACAAAAGAAGCTCCACGTGGGCCTAGCATTCGATGGCGATGGCGATCGACTCGGCGCCGTCGATCAGAACGGGCAGATCGTGACTGCGGATCAGTTACTTCTTCTCTTCGCGGAGGATCATCTGCGGAGAATTCCTGGCGCAACGATTGTCTATACCGTTAGTAACTCTTCTCTGCTCGAAACTGAAGTGAAAAAGTGGGGAGGGAGACCTGTGATGTGCAAAGTCGGACACTCATTCGTCGAACACACGATGCACGAGCATCACGCATTACTTGGCGGAGAGCAGTCTGGACATTTCTTCCTCGGTGAAGACTATTTCAGTTTCGATGATGCGATGGTGGCTGCACTTCGATTACTTTCGATCGTGCAGCAGAGTGGATCGTCACTCTCCGCACTCATCAGCAGCTTCCCAGCTGTGTACCAGATGCAGGAGAAGCGACCAGCGTGCCCAGATGATGCGAAGGCATCAGTCGTTGAGCGAGCGACAAAACATTTTCAGGCGATGTATCCAGTCGCGACACTCGACGGCGCACGTATCGATTTTGGCGACGGCGCATGGGCGGGCATTCGCTATTCCAACACGAGTCCATGCCTCAGCATCTGCATCGAAGCACGTAGCGAGGAGCGATTAAAGCAGGTTGAGGCGGAGGTTCTGGAGCATATGAGAACGTACGGGGAGGTGAAGTGGTAGAGGAAAAGCCGGGGTTGAGTGGCTAGTAGGTAGTGGCTAGTGGCTAGTTTGGTTTTTTCCCATTGATACGATGATCACATGCTTAAACTACCGTACATGAAGCTGCTGATCTGGCAGAAATCAATGAAGCTTGTTAGGACCATATATGAGGTAACAAAAAAGTTTCCGAGAAGCGAGACGTATGGTCTTATTTCGCAGATGCGTAGCGCTGCCGTTTCTGTGCCATCAAATATTGCGGAGGGAAGTCAGCGTAAGACAAACAAGGATTTTGCACGCTTTTTGAGTATCGCGCGTGGCTCACTTGCCGAATTGGAGACACAGTGCATACTTGCGGCAGATATCGGTTACATGCGAGAAGAGCTGCAAGACGTGCTTTCGACTATCAGTGAAATTGCTCGTATGATGAATTCCTTCAGCCAGCGACTAACCACTAACCACTAGCCACCTTTTCATTTCTTCCCGCTATCCGCGTGCATGACACACTTTCACTCACTGGGCGAAAATGGGTTGTGAAAAATCATGCCCCAATGAGCACCATTGCATGCCTCCAATATTTGCACGGCGTCAGAGGCGTTGCTCAGAGCGATGCACTCTCCGATCCTCTCCTCTTCCCCGATATGGAGAAAGCGATCGCTCGGGTCGAAAAAGCGATTCGCGCCAAGGAAGTCATCGGGATTTTCGGCGACTACGACGCAGATGGTGTAACTGGAACCGCGATCTTGGTTCGTGCACTTCGGAGACGGGGCGTTGATCCTGTTGTGCATCTCCCTGATCGCATGAAGGAAGGGTATGGCATGAAAGAGCAGAGTGTCCGTGCACTCGCCGAGAAGGGTGTGACACTACTTCTCACTGTCGACACAGGCATCGCGGCGCATGAGGAGATCGCACTCGCTTCGTCGCTCGGCATCGACACCATCGTGACCGATCATCACCACGTTCAGGGCGATGCTCCTTCTACGTTCGCGATTATTCATCCTGCACTTTCCTCGTTTCCAAACCAACACCTCTGTGGCGCTGGCGTCGCACTCATGTTCGTGCGTGCGCTTGAGCAGGGCGGGCTCTGGCAGGGAATTGATGAGGATATCGTTCTTACCATGATCGGTACGGTCGGTGATGTGATGCCGCTCACGGGGGAAAATCGCTTACTTGTCATTCACGGCTTGAAGGCAATACAGCAGTTACCAGATGGACCGATCAAGGCACTCATCGACAGCGTGCGTGCTGAAGGCTCGATCACGAGTGGTGACATCGCGTTTCGCGTTGTTCCCAGACTCAATGCAGCAGGACGTATGGCACATCCGAGCATCGCACTCGATGCACTCCTGGAAGGTGGTGCGTCCTTAGAACGTTTACACGCACTGAATGGAGACAGACAGTCACTCGTGGCGTCGCTCATGGACGAGGTGTTGAAGACTACTGACACTACTACCCCGTTTCTAACCGTTCTTGATCCTCGTATCACGCCCGGCATCGCAGGCCTCATCGCGGGCAGACTGACCGAGACGACTGGCAAGCCAAGTCTGGTCGCTGCTCACATGGGTGAGCACGCAACCGCATCACTCAGGAGTGTCCCCACAGTCGATTGCATGACATGTCTCATGGATCCTGAGGTTCGTTCACTCCTCCTCACCTATGGCGGACATGCACAGGCAGCAGGCTGCACGTTTCTTTCTTCCAATTTTGAGATGCTTTCCAAAGAACTCTGCCGCGTTGTCTCTTCACTCACGGATCCTGCGACACTCGTTCCGACACGCTTCGTCGATGCGATACTGACCGATCAGCCGACACTATCTTTTGTCCATGCGTTGTCTGCGCTTGCGCCCTTTGGCCAGGGCAACGAGGAGCCTCTCTTTCTTGGTCAAAGTCAGCTACTTGGGAACCTGCGTGCGGTTGGCACTGACAGTGCGCATCTGCAGTGTACGATCGGCGGAACCAAAGCGATTGGCTTTCGTCTCGGCTCACTCCTCCCCTATCTTTCTCCCGAACGGACCTACGATTGTTTATATCGTGTTTCAGTAAACACATGGAATGGGCGCGATTCGGTGCAGTTCATTCTTGAGGATATTCGAGAGTGAAAGAGCGATGTATTATTTGTCCATGGATCAGTCCACACCAGTAGAGGAGCTGAAGAATCTGGGGCCAAAGTGCCGTGATTGGCTGGAGCCTCTGAAGATTCGTACACGTGGTGATTTGGATGCATGGTCATTCGAGGATCTCTATCGAGCTGTCAGAACACGCGTTCCGCATTGCAATGCAGTTTTTCTCTATGCTGTTGCTGGGGCACTTCTCGACATCGGATGGAACGAAATCCCACCTGATATGAAAAACAAGCTACTCGATATAGCCCGCTCAGTAGATCAGGAGATCAAGAAGAAAAAACGATGATTTAGACTGGAACCAGCGTTCCTTCCATCTGGAACACCTCAGTCACAGGAGACTGGAGAGCGGTCGCAATTTTGTATGCGAGTAGTACCGATGGATTAGTAGCTCCCCTTTCGATGCTCATCACAGTCTGACGGCTGACACCAACACGAAGAGCCAACTCTTCTTGCGTCATGCCTTTTTCGAAGCGAAGGCGACGGATGTTGTTGATGAGGCTGGCTGGCATGGAGTTCGGGGGGATCAGGGACTCGTACAGTTATCTGTACCAAGTGCGGAGGCGATTCTTGCATGACATGCGTCACATGGCAAGGGTTCAGTTTTACAATGTACATGGAGATTATCCCTCAAGATGATTTTTGCTTGCAGGGGACTCGTTTCTTGTGTGTATCGAGCGGCAAATTTGGTAGACTGGAGCGAATGATCCCTTCCTCTTTCCATGGCATTTTCTCTTCCGCGATGAACGGAGAGAAGCGTGCACGTGCTGTGGCAGCACGTTCGATGAAGGGCGATTCTTCCCTTTCTGCTGAGGAAATCGCGGTTCCTACCCGCTCTCAAGAAGGGCATCGATCATTGAAAGGACAGGTTGCGCTGGATGTCTTCGAGTTCGACGAGTACTACATCATCAAGGCACCGATCGCAGGCGTGAAGCTTTCGGACATCGATATCGAAGTGACCGACAATGTCGTCACTATTCGCGGTATTCGCAGACAAACAGACGATGTTCCAGTTAATCAGTACTACGTACAGGAATGTTTCTGGGGTGAGTTCGAGCGCTCGGTCACGCTTCCTACTGCTGTTGATCAACGAAAAATCAAAGCGACATTCAACAAAGAATCGATTCTGAAGATTATCATCCCCAAAGAAGAGCGAGTGAAGATAGTGAGGATTAATGATTAGTACGTCGTATTTTGTACGTTGTACATAGTACAGTGAGAATTATTAATGTCTGAGTCTTGATTTCGATACTTCGTACGACATACTACGTACTACGTACTTTTTATGCACCTTTTCATTTTAATCATTGCGGCTCTTCTAGTTGCGTGCACCAATTTGACTGTAGCCGATGAGAAGTTCCAGGAAGCCATTACCCTCCTCCAGGGCGGAACTGTGGAGGCAGTACAGCGTGGACGTGATGCGATGGAGCTGGCAGCCGCGCTGGGTAGCGGTGACGCAGCACTGACACTCGGGTACATGCATCTCAAGGGTCAGGCAGGGTACGTTGCAGATGCCGGAGCCGCACTCACGTACTTCACGAAGGCAGCGACAGCAGGCAACACAGATGCAATGTACAACACTGGGCTCGCGTATCTACGTGGCAACGGAACCGAAGTTGATTTCACTGAAGCGTTTCGTTGGTTTGAGAAAGCGGCGTACGCAGGTGACGCCGGTGCCCAGTACAACACTGCAGTCATGCTGCTGAATGGGGAGGGGGCAGACCCCGATCCTGTCATGGCGATGGTGTGGTTCTACTTGTCTGACGAGCAGGGGTACGAAGGCGCAAAGGATGGTGGCAAAGCAGCTCGTCAAAAAATGACAGATGAACAGGCAGCAGGATTCGAAGATGTGCTTGAGGCTACAAAAGCAAAGATTACGATGCCTAAACCCACTTCACAGAGATCTAGTGTGAGTGAGAATACTCCTTTGTAGTGCGTAGTATGTTGTACGTCGTACGTTGTATGCGCTGAGACACTTCTCTATAAAAGCTTTTGTTTCGGTACTACGTACTACATACTACGTACAACGTACATTGTATGCAGCTTTCACAAGCCATCCTCCCTGTCGCCGGTTACGGCACACGGTTTCTGCCGTGGACGAAGGTCGTGCCAAAGGAACTGTTGCCTATTGGGAACAGACCTCTCATCGCAGTGCTGGTTGATGAAGCGATGAGTGTGGGGATCCGGGATATTTGTTTTGTCATCAGTCGAGGCAAAGAAAAAATCCCAGAATTTTTTAAGACTGATGAAGCTCTGGAAAAAGTACTCGCTGATCGAGGGAAGAGTCATCTTTTGGAAGAGCTGACGAAGTATCACGAAGTGAAGTTTACGACTGTGTATCAGGACGAGATGAAGGGCGACGGTCACGCGATCCTGCAGGCGAAGGATTGGGTACAGAGCGATCATCTCGCGATTATATTCGGCGATGAAATTATTGCTGGTAGTGAGACGGGTCTGCAGGAACTGTCCGCAGCACTCTCGCACGTCGCATCCAACGATGCAGGCATGCTTTGTTTGCATAATGTGCCGAAGGAGAAAGTATCCAAGTACGGCATCGTGAAGACGGGGAAGAGTGTCGGCGAGAGAATGCATACGATTACAGGCTTGGTCGAAAAGCCACAACCAGAGGACGCACCCAGCACGCTCGCGGTTGTCGGCAAGTACATCATTCCAAAAAGCACAATCGTTGAACTCGCGAAAGTGCAGGGTTCGCATAAGGATGGCGAGATCCGTCTCATCGATGCGATGAAGTCACAGATCGATGCGGGCACGATGCAGCTGTATGGATACGAGGTGCAGGGCCGTAGGTTCGATACAGGGACGCCAGAGGGGTACCGAGAGGCAGTATTGGCACTCGGATAATTCCGCTTGCAGAAGACCTTACGCCCTTCTCACCTTCTGTATTCTGGACAGATGTCAGAGATTCTGTACCCTCTCTTTCCAATGGGTACACCCGATTCTATCGATGGCTTCGATACACGTGATCTTCATGCGTTTAACGGTGCTTTCGGACTCACAACTCCTGCGAACGGAGTCCTGTCGCATCCAGTGCACTGGGGTGGAGAGGGGCAAAGTATCCAGCATGCTAGATTCCAACCAGAGGACGGTATGTACGAGCTCACACTCACAATTTCTGATGATGAAGCACTCAGCTCATTGTATGCGCATTTGCAGAATGGATGGTCGATGCTTTCACCCCGACGAGAACTTTACACACTCCTAAATCCTGGAGAACTTGCAGATGTTTTGCAGCACTCACGCGGCATGCTTAACATCCCCCCGGTTCGTAGCGAGGGTACAGAGTTACGATTTAGCGAGACCAATTCGTAGCAGCAGATTGGTCTTATAACTCACGTTTCAGAATCTCAATCTTCCGCCTACGCCCCTCGACTTCGCTCGGGACTACGGCGGACAGGCATCTCTCAGCAGTCACAATTCTCTTTTCAGTATTTCGATTTCATCCCGCAGATCCGCAGCCTTCTCGTATTCCAAGTTCTCCGCTGCGATCTCCATCTGCGCATTCAGCTCCTCAATTAGGCGCTTCTTCTCCTCCTTCGGGACTTTCGTGTGATCATACTTCTTGCGTGTGAGCTTCAACTTGCTGTGTTCCTCCGCAATGTCTTTGATCGCCTTCACGATCGTCTGCGGCGTGATGCCGTGCTTGACGTTGTGCGCTTCCTGGATGCTACGACGACGATCGGTTTCTTCGATCGCACCTTTCATCGCAGGAGTGACAACATCGGCGTAGAGAGTCACGTGACCACTGATATTTCGTGCAGCTCGTCCGATCGTCTGGATCAGTGCGTCTCTGGAGCGCAGGAAGCCTTGCTTATCGGCATCCAGAATGGCGATGAAACTTACTTCTGGTAGGTCCAGCCCTTCGCGAAGGAGATTAATACCAACCAGAATATCGATGTCACCAGCACGCAGCTGTCTCAGGATTTCGATGCGCTCCATGGTCTCGATATCGCTGTGCAGATACTTCACTTTGTAGTCCGCATCCTGGAAGTACTTCGCCAGATCTTCCGCAGTCTTCTTCGTTAGTGCGGTTACGAGCACGCGCTCACCACGCTTCAGCGTCGCATCGATTTCCTTCGTGATGTCATCGATCTGATTTTTCTTTGGCTTGATAGTGACCTGAGGATCCAAGAGTCCTGTTGGACGAATGATCTGCTCTACGATCAAGTTTTCTTTGGCAACTCCCTTCGGTTTCTCTTGCGTCAAGTTGAGTTCGTACTTACCAGGCGTCGCAGACACATAGACGACTTGGTTCACGCGCTGCTCGAATTCCTCGAACTTGAGCGGTCGGTTATCCATCGCACTAGGGAGACGGAAACCGTAATCGATCAGTGTTTTCTTTCGCTGCAGGTTCCCTTCGTGCATGCCGCCGATCTGCGGGATAGAAATGTGCGACTCGTCCACGAACATGAGGAAGTCGTCAGGGAAGTAGTCGAGGAGTGTTTCTGGCGGCGTCCCGTCTTCGCGGCTACTTAGGTAGCGCACATAGTTTTCGATTCCGGTCGTATAGCCCGTCTCCTTCAGCATCTCGATGTCATACTCTGTGCGCTGCCGTATGCGCTCCGCCTTCGCGAGTTCGTGATTGTCTACGAAAAACTTCTCCTGCACTTTCATGTCTTCCTTAATTCTCTCGATCGCACCATCAATCTTCTCTTTCGTCGTGACGTTGTGGGCGGCAGGGAAGATCGTGACTTCGTCCATGTTTCCGATGAACTCACCCGTGAAGCTGTCGACTTCCTGAATCGATTCGATCTCGTCGTATGGCATTTCGATGCGGATGACGGTGTCTCCACTCGGCGGGAAGATCTCGAGCGTATCGCCAATAACGTGGAACATTCCCTGCTTGAAGGTCATTCCGCTACGCGTGTACTGGATATCCGTGAGTAGCCTCAGAAGTCGCTGCCGCTGAAACGGCATGCCTCGCTTGAGCGTGAGTGCCAATGATTCATAGTCCGCGACGTCACCCAGACCGTAAATGCAGGACACCGACGATACGATCAGCACATCGCGTCTCGTCAGTAGATTGTGTGTGGCAGCGTGACGGAACTTCGCGATTTCTTCGTTGATGCTCGCATCTTTTTCGATGTACGTATCGGTCGTGGGTAGGTACGCCTCTGGCTGATAGTAGTCGTAGTAACTGACGAAGTAGCTGACGGCGTTATCCGGGAAAAACTGCTGAAACTCACTACAGAGCTGTGCGGCCAGTGTCTTATTGTGTGCCAGCACCAGTGTCGGTTTCTGCACATTCTGGATGATATTGGCCATCGTAAATGTTTTTCCCGTACCCGTGGCTCCGAGCAGTGTCTGGTGTTTTTCGCCAGCATTCAGTTTTTTCGTTAGCACGTCGATAGCCGCTGGTTGGTCGCCTTTGGGCGTGTACGGAGCCTGTAGCTGGAAGGGGCGGTTATCCATGGAAAAGCGAATGTCCAAGGAGTGTACTCTTATTAGAGCACTTCTTCCAGAGAAGTATCCGCTCGTGCTGCGTTTTTCATAATCCGCATCGCTACGTCAAAGAGTGATTGCGCCTTTGTTTTATTGATTGGCTTGTTTCTTGCCGGTGTGCCTAGCGATTCTCTTTCCAGTTCTACAACAATCTCTGCCCAGCCCAGCACTTTCCCTCCACCGAGACCGAGACGTAACTCTACTATTCTGCGATACACAGGCTCGGGTAGAACCTCAAGCAGGGTATCAACACGATTTTTAACATCACCGTGCAGGAGTCCTGCATCTGGACTCACTGCTTCATCATCTGGAGTCACATCTAGCCTTGAGAATTCTCCATCACGACCTTTGTCATCGAGAGATTGCACACTCTCCCTCTTCTTGCGTAGAGCATTCTGCAATGCTCGTTGTATCGAGTGGTACACAAGCGTAGAAAATTTTGCTCGCTTTGGGTTCCACTTCTCTGCTGCGCGCATCATTACGTCTTCCACTGTGCTCCATCGTTGGTCTTCCTGCAGGTTGCGAGCAAGGGCTTTATTATTGCTCAGTGCTTTGACTGCCAGTCCTGTGTTTCTCTCGATGAGAACGTCACGCAGTTTTTGGATTTCACTGGCGATTGCCTTGATCAAATCTCTATCGATTGAATCAGGAAGTTTTGCGGAGATCCCTTGCGCTTCATTTGTGTACAATTTTTTTTCATACAGTCGCTTCCGCTCCTTCTTTGTGATGTCTGCATCTGAATGATTTTCTATCGCTGTACCCAGGATATGGAACATCTCCTCTCGCAACTCTTGGATAAGCATCCCAACATCATGATTTCGATGCAGATGGAGTTCTGTATCTTCGATAGGCTGCACCCGGACAGTGGACCTATGCATACTATGCCTAGGATCTGTAAGACGAGCCCGGAGTCCAGATTTCATTGCCATAAGTTGCCAATCATAATTGTTTAATAGTTTTGGTCAAGTCTTTGCCCGTGCTACCATCTCCTTATGATCGATTTAGATCTCGTACGGCAGGACCCAGCACTCTTCCAAAAAGTGTGCGGCCAGAAAAATATCACGATCGATATCAAAAAGTTTTTGAAGGTGGATGAGGAAAGGAAAGAGATCATCAAAGAAGTGCAGGAAATGCAGACGAAGCGTAATGCAGTAAGCAAAGAAGTCCCGACAATGAAGGGTGCCGAGAAAGCGAAAGCAATCGAAGACATGAAAGTGCTCGGAGAGAGCTTAAAAAAAGGTGAAGAGAAACTGAGCGCGATCGAAATCGAGTGGAACGAGATGCAGCTTCTTCTTCCCTCCATTCCTCTTCCCTCCGTACCCGTCGGCAAGGACGACAAGGGCAATGTGGAATGTAGACGCGAAGGAGAGCCGACAACTTTTGCGTTTGAGCCGAAGGATCACATGACGCTCCTCAAGATGCACGGTATGGTAGATACCGAACGTGCTGTGAAGATCGCAGGTGCACGTAGCTATTTTCTCACTGGTAAAGGTGCAGAGTTACATCTGGCGATTCTTCGCTACACGATGGACTCGCTTATCAAGAAGGGCTGGAACCTCTTTCTGCCGCCACTTATGGCGAGCAGACCGTACTTCACCGGAACTGGGTTTTTCCCAGGCTCCGAGGAGCAGATCTACGCTGTTGGGAACAAGACATCTGCCGATTCGCCGGTTCAGGATGACGAACTGAATCTGATTGGCACATCCGAAGTATCAGTCATGAGTTTTCATGCCGATGAAACTTTGGCTCTCTCTGATCTGCCACGAAAGTACGCGGGGTACTCCACATGCTTTCGTCGCGAAGCAGGAACCTACGGCAAGGACACACACGGGCTCTATCGCATTCACCAGTTTGAGAAGGTAGAACAGGTTGTACTCTGTGAGGCGGATCAAAACAAGGCTCTCGCGCTCTTCGAGGAGATCCGTCAGAACGCAGAAGACGTGCTGAAGGCACTAAATCTCCCCTATCGCATCTTGGATGTCTGCACGGGTGACATGGGTCGCGGCAAAATTTTCATGCAGGACATCGAAACATGGATGCCCTCCCGAAATAGTTACGGCGAGACACACTCTTGTTCCTATTTAGGTGATTTCCAGTGTCGTCGACTCAGCATCAAGTACAAGGACAGTGACGGCAAGAAGCAGTTCTGTCATTCACTCAATAACACCTGCATCGCGAGCCCACGCATTTTGATTCCGATTATCGAAACCTATCAAAATAAGGATGGATCGATTCGCATTCCTGATGTGCTACAAGAGTATATGGGCGGAAATAAGGTTATTGCATAAAGTACGTAGTACGTTGTACGCCGTACGTAGTATTTGGAGGTGAGTTATGGTCGAAGTTTTGTTGCTTCTGATACGACGTACTACATACTACGTACAACGTACTCGATTGCTATGCCCATCTTCCTCATTGCCGACGATTCGCCCCATAAGATGCAGATGCTTCTTGGTGTTTTGGAGCGATCCGATTGGCGGGGAGAAATCCTCACTGCGGAGACGACGGAAGAAGCGATGAAGATTATCGATGAACGAAAGATCGATGCCGCATTTGTCGATTACTACATTCCATCCGCGCTTGGGCCTGCAATTATCACACATTTGAAATCCAAAAATCCAAGCGCACGGATTGCACTCGTGACATCGTCCCCGAGCGAGCGTGTAGCACATGATGGCAGCAATGCCGGCGCAGAAGCCGTTGTGTGTACCTCGCATGAGGCGGCGGCGGTTGAGAAACAGTTACTACATCTCCTCGATGATTGGATGTCCTAATAGAATTTCTCTTCTCCACTTTTTTTTAGAAAAAAGTGGAGAAAAAATCGTCGCTCTGAGGAAATTCCTACACTTCCTTTCACTCACTCCACTACAAAGCGCAAACCTGCCAGTCGGCAGGCAGGCTCCTCAACCATGCGCTTGGTTACGCTCCGTTCGTGAGGAAGTGTCACGTAATTTCCTCAAGGCGACATGGTTGTTACTTTTTATCGCTCTGATATTGCTTCTCATACTACATACTACATACTACATACGACATACTTCTCCTCCATGCGTATCTTATTTACCCGTTTCCCGCTCGAGAGCGCCGAAGGTGGTGCCGAGAACCAGACGCAGTGGCTCTGGGAGGGCTTGCGCGGGAAAGGCCATACTGTGTCGTTCCTTGGTTCATGCGGTGTGCTCCTCCGAAGAGCGCAAGAATTGATAATTGATAATGAACAATTGATAATTGGACCTCCACCTGTGACGAAGTTTGGTGCAGTCAGTTTTTTGTGGAGAAAAGCTTCGATGCAGAGGAAGTTGATCGAAGCAGTCTCGGATATGAAGCAGAAGCCTGAGGCGATCGTGATGCTCAGCCTCACGGAAAAACTACTCCTGACTGAGTGGGCTCAGAACCAGGGTATTCGTGTGTTCTGGATCGAGCATGATCGTATCGGCCGTTGGTTCACCAAGAATCCGTGGCTTTCAACTCTCAAAAAATTAAGCGCTCAATCTACGACGATCTGTGTTTCTGAGCTCAGTCGTCGTCTGTATCTGGAGCTTGGGTGGCCAGAGGACCACACAATTGCAATCCAGAATGGTGTGCCGACTTCGCGGCAAATCACCAAGCACCAAGCACCAATAGCCAGCCTTTCTCTTGGCTGTCTCGCACGCCTCTCCCCTGAAAAGGGTGTAGATGTTCTTATCGATGCGGTGATGGACATGCCCGAAGTTTCACTCACGATTGTCGGCGACGGACCCGATCGTGGATATCTTACAACGCGGATCGAGGAAGATGCGAGGAGGCACGGAGAAGGGCACATTCGTCTTCTTTCTCGCGTGCAGGATATCGATAGCTGGTACGCATCGATTGATGTCCTAATCTTACCTTCCACAGATCACGATCCATTTGGACTCGCTGCGGCGGAAGCAATGATGCGAGGAATCCCGGTCATCGTCACAGACGAAGCAGGAATCGCGGGCTACCTACGGAATGGGCACGATGCCATCATCGTTCCTGCAGATTCTGCACCGGCACTTCAGGAAGCAATCGACTCTCTCTCAGATGATGCGACACGAGAGAATGTCGGTGTAGCGGGACTGAAGACGGCTACCCAATACTTCACACTCGCAACAATGACAGAAGCATACGAGGCGGCATTCGCCTGATTTCGTCATACGAAACCATTTCATCCGTCTATACAATACAACCTATGTGTATTGTTTGTGTCGCAGTTGCGACTATTCCGCTTCTCGGTTCAAACACGGTTATTCCTCATACAGAGACGCTACAGACTTTCACGCAGCCAATCGATGCGCTGAGTGTGACGCTCCCTGAAGGAGGGCAGGCAGCAGTAAGCGGTTTCGTGAATGGTAACTGGACCGAGTGGCAGACACTCGTGGTCGATGATGAGCAGGATCCACTCAGTCAGGAATCAAATCTGGTGATGTTTCCAAGTGGAGCGAGTGAAATTCGTCTTAGGTCAGAGAGCTCGTCATTCACCGTCAATCCGATTCGTGTTTCCAGTGAGCATGTACGATTTCAGGTTGCTTCACTCTTCGCGGTGAATACTCCGACTGTTATTTCTCGTGCTGCATGGGGCGCAGATGAATCACTTCTCATTTCCTCTGGCACTCCTCCAGCAGTGCCACCAGAAGCAAGTGACAACGGTGGGGCAGCGCCTGCACCCGCTGTTCCAGGAAGAGTATCTGACTGCGATCTGGCGCAGCAGAATTATCCACAGGAATTCAAAACTGATGGTCGCACCGTACGTACGGATGCACGGGGAAGGACGTACCGATGGCCGCAGACATTTAGCAAAGAAGTGAAGATGTTGGTCGTGCACCATACAGCGTTGAAAGTGACTGGTGACCCACGATCAGGTGTGGAGCGTGTGCGTGCGATCTACAAGTATCACGCGGATAGTCGTGGCTGGGGTGATGTGGGGTACAACTATCTCGTGGATGAGGAGGGAAATATCTACGAAGGACGCGCAGGTGGTAAAGGTGTCGTCTCAGGCCATGCCTACTGCAATAACGTTGGGACCATTGGTGTTGCGCTACTTGGCAATTTCGAACTGGAGACACCAACCGAGAAGCAGACAGTGGCGCTCCAAAAATTACTCATTCTCCTCGGCGAGGAATACAAGTTAGACCTCTCACGATCAACGACGTTCCATGGAAAGACATTTACCTCTCCCATCGTCAAACATCGCGATCTCCTTTCGACATCGTGTCCTGGGTTTTATCTGACAGATGCGTTTTCGCAGGTCGTGCGAAACGTACAAGCGAAGAATCCGACGGGAAAAGTGAAGTACGCGACCCCAGCCAAGACTCAGACTCCAGAGGTCGAACCTCCAGTACGCATTTCCAGTGATGGACGTGCTCCAGGACTGACCTATCAGGGCTCCACCAGCCTCTCCATGGTTCCTGGCAGTCAGCAGCGTCTGAGCTTCCTCTACACTGCACCCGTTGGAGGAGCATATGAGGGGAAGAAGATTGCTGATGTGATGCTCGGACACCCGGACGTAAGCCTCATCCTCACACTCGGCTCGGTTCGTGTTCCGGTTCGTACAGGCGTTCTCCTTCCGACAGATGTTCCTGATGGAGAGTCGGTGAAGCTGCAGATGATCGTGCAGGCACCAAAGCAATCGGGCACGTACTGGATGACTGTTGGAGGCCTGAAATTCGTGATTGCCGTTTCAGGTCGCCGTATCCGTACCGATGTCGACATCAGTCGTTTTGGCACTGACTCCTCTCGATTTGTGAATACTGACCCGAAGCCAGAACGGGCTCGACCTGTTTCTGGTCGCGTTCGTCCTCCGTCACGCCGAAGTATTGATACACAGGTTACATCGACAGTCAGGACTACGACGCAGACCACTTCAACTTCTGAAGTCATGCGCCCCATTCGCATTCGACTCTCTATTGACCCAGATCCAGTACTCGACTTTCTCATTGATGGCGAGGCAGACGGTGTTTCTATCGCAGGAACGAGCCGCGTGCAGCTACGCAAAGTCGGCAGTAATGTGCAGGCAGTACGTGCGGGAACGATACTCAAAGAGCAACCGATCATTCGTTTCGTCGCGAAAAACAGTGGCGTCATTGCAGTGGAATCCGTTCTTGGGAAGAGACGCACATACAGAGGCACGCTCGAAGCCCGTATTGTGGATGGAGAACTCGTGCTCATCAACGAACTTCCTCTCGAGACATACATGCGTGGTATCTCCGAAGAACCAGACACCGAGCCCTACGAGAAGCAACGCGCCTTTGCCATCGCAGCACGTACGTATGCCGCGTGGTACATGGACGAAAAGAATCGAAAGTTCCCAGGGAAGCCCTATGACGGCTCTGACGATCCTGCAATCTTCCAGGCCTACGCGGGGGCTGGATACGAAGACCAAAACCCCTCTTGGCTTCGAGCACTTTCATCAACGAGCAAGCAACTACTCAGGTACAAGGGCTCCATCATCAAGCCTCCGTATTTCTCGTCTGATGACGGACGCACGCGCTCCCCTGCCGAGGCTGGGTGGAACAATTTTCCCTTTGCTGAGATTTTCACGAGCAAGCCTGATCCGTGGTGTAGCGGAATGGAGAACCGCGGACACGGTGTGGGGATGTCTGGTTGTGGCGCCGAGGAGCAGGCAAATCAAGGAAAAACTGCTGAGCAGATTTTGCAGTACTACTATCCGGGGACGACCATTACAACTCGTTGAGTTTTGTCAGTTGTCGAAGTGATCGACTTCCACATATGGACTTCCAGCACTGGCTTGGGCTTTTTGGAACTGCTCCAAAGTCGCATCATCTAGATCAGCACGTTCTATTCGACTGCATATCCTGTTCTGACAGAATTCTCGACATGTTGTTATAAGAAGGCTAGCAGTAGCATCTGGCCCATTTGAAAGCGTTCTGACAGATGGACCAAACTTACAACCCCCCTCACAGAGGCTTGCAGTACTAGCTTTAAGTCCTGAGATATTTCCTGATCCAACTTGGTTATGGTGGCTCATTGTTGATAACGGTATCCCTCTCTCCGATCTTGCGCAATCTGTTTACAAAAACCGTAGGTGTGATTCGTACATCGCACCTACGGGCATGAACGATAGTATTTTTTACTTCACAGCTGCCTTGAGCGCATCGATGCGATCACACACTTCCCACTTCACATCAGTGTCTTCGCGACCCATGTGTCCGTACGCGGCGATCTGCCTGTACTGAGGGCGGAGTAGATCCAGATCCCTAATGATCGCTGCTGGGCGCAGGTCAAAGGTCTTCGTAATGGCTTGTTCTAGGGCTCGGTCGGATACTGTGCCGGTGCCGAACGTATCGACGCGGAGTGATACAGGAGCCGCAACACCGATCGCGTACGCGATCTGCACTTCACATTTGGTTGCGAGACCCGCTTTCACAACGTGCTTCGCGACCCAACGTGCGGCGTAGGCTGCACTACGATCAACCTTGCTCGGATCTTTGCCCGAGAACGCACCTCCACCATGACGGCTGTAGCCCCCATATGTATCGACGATGATCTTGCGACCAGTGAGTCCACAGTCACCTGGGGGGCCTCCGATGACGAAACGTCCGGTTGGATTGATGTGATAGACGGTCTCAGTTGTCAGATACTTGCCGCATACGGGCTCGATGATGTGCTTTTTGATATCTCTCGTGATTTGTTCATGACTCACCTCTTCATCGTGCTGTGTGGAGATCACGACTGTGTGTACGTTCTTTGGCTTTCCCTGATCATCGTACTCGATGGTGACTTGGCTCTTGCCATCTGGGCGAAGGAATTGTAGTTCCCCGGACTTTCGTACTTGAGAGAGCTTCTGTGTCAGCTTGTGTGCGAGTGAGATCGGAAGCGGCATCAGTTCTGGAGTCTCGTCACACGCGAAGCCGAACATCAGTCCCTGGTCGCCTGCACCTTGCTCCTTAGTTCTAGTTTTCTCTGCGGTCACACCCATATCGATATCGGCACTCTGCTCACCGACACAGACCATCACGGCGCATGCCTTGTGATCGAATCCGTAGATACCGTCGTTATAACCGATCTCCTCAATGGTTTTTCGTGCCACGTCTGCCATCGGGATGTACGTCTTCGTCTTGATCTCTCCTGCCACTACGACCAGACCAGTGGTGATGAGACATTCGCACGCAACGTGTGCGTCGGGATCATCTTTGAGAGCGTAGTCCAACACAGCATCGGAGATTTGGTCACACATTTTGTCTGGGTGACCTTCGGTCACGGACTCGGAAGTGAAGAGAGAGGACATAACAGGGTGAGAGAAGAGTGATAAAAAAATCGCCTCCCCGTGGAGGAAGCGTGCGTGTTCACTATCTTCCCCCGTGTGGGGCTGGAGGTACCACCGTTTCCTACTCGAGGAAGGTTGGCGGACGTGTATTGGGCCAGTTCCCACACGTCACTCTGGATAGGCGATGATGTGTGCACAGTCTACGATAAATGGGAGCACAATGTAAAATGTAAAATTCCTGCTTCTTATGGCACTTTAGAGCTAGAATTTTAAATGTAGGTATTTACTTTGAATTACCAAAGACATGAATCAGTAGCTGTACATGCGCCACTCATCCATCCCATGGCGTATCCGAGCGACCAACAAGAAATGGAGCCAGCATTGTTTCAAAAACGTTTCCCTTCATAAACCTTGGATAGCATCCAAGACAGCTTTCTCTAAGACTTCGTGGTATCGCGTTTCTTAGAATTGTGATGCATTTTAAATTTTACATTCTACATTTTACATTACGATTGATGGAATCTTCCGCACCGTGAAGCTGTGCCCCGTATGCTTCATCAATGCCTCAAATCCCTCTTTATCGATCACGCATGTCGCAGTATTTGTCATCGGATGGAAACGAAATTGTCCAACCTTCCACGCATCTTCATCAACAATCACTTCGACAGTGTGCTCCTTATCCAGTACCAGACCGAACGGTGTCACAGAGCCGGGAGTGACACCCAGTTTTTCCATCAGTAGTTCGGGTGATGCGAAACTGAAGCTCTGATCACCGATTTCTTTCGCGAGTGCTTTGGTATCCACACGTTTATCGTGCATGACGATCGCAAGCACAAGCTTGCCCGTGCGCTTTGCCTTCATGAGAAGCTGCTTGGTGTGTGCGCCAGGGATGTGCTCGTCTATCCCCTCCGATTCTGCACAGGTGAACACGGCTTTGTGGTCGAATTTTTGAAAAGGAATGCCGAGAGAGTCCAGCAGTGCGAGAAGTTGTTGTTGGTCCATGAAATAATTGTACCGTAGAGACGCCCCAGTGGGGCGTCTCTACAAAAAGATCAGTAGAGCCGCAAAATTTTGCGGCTCTACATACTTTCATGCGTCCCTGCGAAGAGTCCTGAAGCGCAGGTCTACTGACCTGCGCGAAGGCGTATCGAGAACAGGCACACCTCATGTCTTTGGTGCGCTGCCCGAACAGAGTAGAGACGCCCAACTGGGGCGTCTCACTATACATTCTTCTCCACTTTTTTTAGAAAAAAGTGGAGCAAAAAATCGTCGCTCTGGGAAAATTCCTGTGACTTTTACCACTCGCTTCGCTGCAAAGCGCAAATCCGTACATGCGCTTTGCTACGCTTCGCTCGCGGAAGTCACGACGGAATTTTCCCAAGGCGACAGAATTGTTGACATCCTATTTATGTCGCACGACAATGCTTACTCATGCTCAAAGCCTCCGAGCCCTGCTCGCTCATCCTCTTCGGCGCCTCGGGTCATCTGGCTCGTATCAAGATCTATCCCGCTCTCTACGTTCTGGCGCTTAAAAAGCGGCTTCCAGACCACTTCGCACTCATTGGGTTTGCACGTACTCCGATGTCTGATCAGGAGTTTCGGAGCATCATCGAACGTGCGATTCGTGATGACATGCCCGAAGTGAATGACACAACACTCAGTACCTTCCTCTCTCACTGTCACTACCACACCGGTCAGTACGATGATCAGCAGAGTTTCGTGGCTCTCTCCAAAAAGTTGGACACACTGGAAGGTGAGAGGCGTACCAAGACCGTGAGACTCGCGTACCTCTCCATTCCTCCGTCAGCATTCGAATCAACACTCCACAATCTCTGTGCCGGTAACGTGCATGAACAGGGGCTGCCATTCCGTGCAATCATCGAAAAGCCGGTCGGCTCTGACCTTCGTTCATTCGAGGCATTAGAAAAAACACTCCTTCGTTGCTTCCGCTCTGACGAGATCTATATCCTCGATCACTATCTCGGCAAAGAGGCAGTGCGCAACGCCTACTACCTGCGTCACGCTAATCCCGTCATCGAGCGACTGATGAAAAATACACTAATTAGCAATGTGCAGATCACTGCACTGGAAACCGCGGGCTTAGAAGGACGCGCAGGATACTTCGACGCTGTTGGGACACTACGCGACATGGTACAGAGTCATCTTTTGGAGATTGCGGCTCTCCTCACGATGCGGTTGGTCGGAGATGCATCCGACATCCGAGCGGCGCGCTTGGACGCAATGCAGAAGTTTTTCCTGCCGCACTCATCACATCTCTCCGATATCGTTTTGCAGGGGCAGTACGCCAAAGGTTCGATCAATGGAAAGGATGTGCCGGGTTATACCGAAGAGAAGGATGTCGATCCTGCCTCACGCACAGCAACGTTCATCGCCATGCGTCTACAGACACGTGCACCGCATTTTGATGGCGTGCCCTTTTTCCTTCGCTCGGGGAAGCGCCTTAAAGAAAAACGTACGCGCATCGCAATCGAATTTCACGATTCCCCACCACTTGTCGGTAAAAATGAGGCGAAGAATCGATTGGAAATTATCTTGCAAGGAGAAGCGGGAATGAAGCTGACACTCATGACGAAGCTCGGCGGTTCGGATCCAAAGTTCCGGCCACTCATTTTGGAAGACCCTTTGGTCTGCATCGGTGATTGCTTGGCAGAGCACGGACTTCTTTTACTCGAGGCCATTAACGGCAATCAGACATGGTTCCTGTCGCCTGATGAGGTCAGAGCCTCGTGGCGGTTGATCGATCCTGTACAAGCGTATTTGGACGAACCAGCGACCGAGCTTCACCAGTATGAAGCAGGCTCTGCAGGGATTGCACCTGCCAACGCTTTCATCGAACAATTTGGACATTCTTGGCACGCATAATGCAGACGATCGTCACGTCATCGGCGTCCGAACTCACATCTCAGGCACTTGCTTTTGTGCGGGGAATAATCGCACAGGACGATGGCATCATCACGATCGGACTCTCGGGAGGATCGACGCCCGTTGCACTCTACAACGCTCTCGGAGCAGACGACTCATTGCCGTGGGATCAGTTCAGATTTTTTTTGGTTGATGATCGATATGTTCCATCCGATCACGCAGACAGTAATCAACGACTCGTACGCTCGACGCTGCTCGCTCACCACCATGCGAAGCTCCTGGCACCCGATACAACACTCGATCTTCCGCAGTGCGTGCAGGATTACGACGAGAGGCTGCAGGGCATCATTCCTGATCTGGTCATCTTAGGGATGGGAGATGACGGGCATATTGCATCGCTCTTCCCTCCTGTATCCCCTGACGCATTTGGTGAAGCAACTGTCATCCACACGACTACTGAAAATTTTTCAGTACATGATCGCCTCTCTGTTACTCTTCCCTTCCTAGAATCAGCGAAGCATCGACTCTTTCTGATATCGGGCGAGAAAAAAATTGCGCTTTTTCGATCTCAGGAACACGAGAATCAAGATCCATCGATGTTTCCTGCTCACGCGCTCTTTGATCAGCGGACGACGTGGCTGCTTGGATCGTACTAATAGTCCCTCACTATACCATCAGCCCGACAGTTAGATATTTCTGAGCTCTACCATCTCAGTGTCTTGGTAATTTCTTCTTTCCACCTTTTCGTATCCGAAAAGGTGGAGCCAAAAGGTTCCGGCGCAGTGCTCGTCGCCTGTGAGACTACTCACTCGTCTCGCGACGCGACGCAAGGCTCGTCCGCCTATGGCGGACTCAAACAATGCGGCGCTCCTTTGGGGGCGCTCGACTCATGAAGTCTCACGACGGCGACTTGTAAGGCGCCGGGTTCTGACTGCCGTAGTTCATTCGAAGAGTAATCCAATACTACCAACTCCACTGGTAGTCAGTGATCTATCTTACTTCAGATACGGCGTCGGATTTTTTTTCACACCATTTGCGATCACCTCTAAATGCAGGTGAATGCCGGTTGGACCGTGGACTCTTCCGGTATTGCCCATGAATGCGATCGCGTGCCCGCGTGCCACCACATCTCCCTTCTGCACATACAGCTCCTTGTTGTGTGCATAGAGCGTGATGATGCCGTTGCCGTGGTCGATCTCAATAACGTTTCCGTAGCCGCCGTTCCATCCATAGTCGGCGCGTATGACAGTTCCTGCTTCGCCTGCGAAGATGGTCGATCCTCCGCGGTGCTGAAGATCGATTCCGTAGTGTCCGTTTCCGAAATACTGTGTGTAGAAACAATCGCAGGGCATTTGTAAAATACCATTCGTTGACTCAATCGTTGCTCCTTTCATCGCCACGGCATTCGTACTTGTACTTGGGACAGTCGGGGCTTTACTCCCCTTTGTGGGCTTACTGCTAGAAACTGTTGCGGTAGTAGCGATGACCGTCGGCTCCACGATTGGCTTGGCTCCGGGGATGATCAGTTTGTCACCGGCTACCAGATACCCAGTTTCCAGTTTATTTTGCTCACGTATTTTTCCGATCTCGATATCGTACAGTTCCGCGATCGTGTTCAGACTCTGCCCTCTCTTTACTTCGTGTACGACACCATCGACCGGCAGGATCAGAAGCTTCTGTCCGGGGAGTACTGGCGAGTTGGCAGTGAGATTATTCGCCCAACGGATCGTATCGGCAGTAATGAATGACTGCTTCGCGATAGTCGTGATACTTTCGCCCGGCTCCACAGTGTGGATGATGCCGTACGTGAAAGCACTTCTGGTCCCTTGTTCTGTGAGTGGCGATGTTTTCATGAGAAACCCTTCTTCGGCGAGTAGGAAGCCGTGTGTGTCCCCTGCCAGATCCGGTGGAGCACCCGTGGTTTCCGCTATGTAGGGCTCAACAAAGAGTGAGATCATGAACACGCTCGCGCAGAGCACACGCACACGCACGGACAGCCACGCCTGATTGGGGGAGACAGAGCTTCGCATAGATTAGACGTTCGCCTCTGCGTTCTTCACGGCATCCAGAACACGGAGTGCGTCATTATATCGATCATTCGACTTGAGGAGAACCAGCATGTACGACCTACTTCCTTCCTCAAAGACGATGATCAGACACTCGCCTGCGCCATTGGTTGTTCCTGTTTTCACTCCGTGTACATCAGGATTGAAATGCAGCATCTCATTCGTGTTTCTGAGACCAATGGAACGTCCACCGTAGGTGCTGATGACAGATGAGCGTGTATCGGTGATGCGGCGAAACGCATCGTGCCTGAGCGCTGCCTTCGTCAGAAAGGAAAGATCACGGGCAGTAGAGAGCTGCTCTGGGTGATCTAAGCCCGCAGGATTAGCAAAAGTAGTAGACGTGAGACCTAGCACCGTTGCCCGTTCATTCATTCTTTTTACAAATTTCCCAACACTTCCTTCTGCAGTTGCGGCGAGAGTATACGCAGAGTCATTGGCTGACTGAATGAGGAGACTTTGTAAGAGCGACTGTACCGAAAGCTGTTCACCTGTCTTCAGTTCGATACTACTTCCTCCGATACTCTCGGTGATGGGAGGGACGGTGGCAATGCGAGACAGTCGACCGTCTTCTAGGATCAGGAGTGCGGTCATGATTTTCGTGAGGCTTGCCATCGGTCTTGGCGTATCTGCATCGATCGATGCGATTTCCTCTCCACTATCAAGGTCGATGAGCAGAGCCGAAGAAGAAGAGAGAACAGGCATCTGAAAATGGTCACGCACATCTGACGATGGAGCGATGTCTACCACTTCGATCCCTGGGAGCACTCGTGGCGGGGCTGTAACGGCCGCGACCGTGGGCACGATGCCGAGGAAAAGCAGTGATGCGAGTGAGGAGACCATAATTACTTGTAGACTATTGTATCTGCAATTCGGAGATCGATGTACTGTTTTGCATCATCAAATGATGCTTCTGCCAAGAACTGTCGAAACCGCTGTAATTGCTCCGTGAGAGGACTGGCGAGGTCAAACCAGAGTTCTGTTTTGTCTGTGCTGATATGAAATTCTTGCGCACGCATAAAGTATTTGGTCTCGATCGTGCTGAGTCCGTAGTCTCGCCTCAGAATATCGGCTGCCAGAAGAATGGTTTTCAGATGATCCGGACGGAATACTCTCGTGCGATTCTTTGGCTCCACTGCCCAATCCGTCAGAGTGATTTGTTGGAAAGGACCACCTTTGACCTCGGTCGGAGAAGAGACGAGATATCCATTCCGTGTGACGTACTGATGGAATGCTACGACTCCGGATCCTGCGAGTGTTGCTCCACTCCCACCGGGTCTATCGATCACTACTGAAGCGAAAATATCATCGAGTACGATGAGTACACCCAAAGTGGATGGATATGTTTTGTCGATCTCGACTTCATCGAGGTCGGGGTACACAGGATCGAGCAAATTGCGTACGTGAGCACGTGAGACGAAGAGTAGCCGTTCATGAAAAAGTGGCTTTAGTGCCTGCTGTGCCTGCTCGATATCGATTCGACCATCACCTCTGCGGATATTGATTTCACGCACATCGAAATAAGGAGAGAACAGCAGAATAGCAAGCCCGATCACAGCCAAGCAGAGCAGTCCCACGGCAAGCCAAATTCGAAACTCGATCACTGTGACGGTCCAAAATCGTTTCAGTTTACGCATCGATCGCATCCACCTCTCTTGTCTGCGCCTCTTCAACCGATCTTTCGTCCCATGCCTGTGCCTTGCGACGGAGGTCACATAGGTACTCGCGCGCCGGCGAAATCGTTTCGGCAAACGTTGCGGCTGACGAAGAGGCACGGGAAGTAGTGTAGCACCTGAGGGCGTTGGTCTGCTTTTCAAAGAGCCCCTTTCAAGTGGTTAGTGGCTAGTGATGAGTAAGCTATCTGATACTAGCCACTACCCACTATCCACTTTCAGCTGTACTCAAAACTACTGTAATCGTTCATACTACACTCCCATGCGCATCGCAATTGTTGCCGACTGGCTGACGACGTACGGTGGTGCAGAGCATGTGCTGGAGCAGCTGTACGCCCTCTGGCCGAAGGCACCTTTTTTTACAACAGTGGCACGTCCTGCCAACGTAGGCCCGCTCTCGACTGCGGATATTCGCACGACGTCACTGCAGCATCTATATCGCCTCACCAAGAATCACCAGATGCTTTTGCCACTCATGCCCCGAGCGATTGAATCGATTGATCTCAGTGGATTCGATGTCGTACTTTCCTCCTCTCATGCTGTTGCGAAGGGAGTCATCGTGCCCCCGACAGCTCGGCATATCTGTTACTGCCACACGCCGATGCGCTATGCGTGGGAAATGGAGGAAGAGTATCTGCGGGATTTTAACATTCGTTGGCCGCTCAAGAAACCAATCAAGAAGATGCTTGGCAAGATTCGGCGTTGGGATCTCGCAACTACGCAGCGCGTTGACCACTTCATCTCCAATTCATCGGAAACGCAGAGAAGAATAAAAAATATTTACGGGCGTGACAGTGTCGTCGTGCCGCCACCTGTTTCAGAAAGATTTTTCTCGTATGATCGCGCCAAGAATGGCGCTCTTGAGTACTACTTGGCACTTGGGCGCATGGTTCCCTACAAACGTTTCGATTTACTCATCGAACTCGCGAATAAGCTCAGGCTTCCACTGAAAATTGGCGGTGTCGGTTCGGAGTTTGCAGCACTCAAAAAAATGGCCGGTCCCACAGTCGAGTTTCTTGGGTTTGTGTCCGATGACGATCTTCCTTCTCTCTACGCGGGAGCAAAGGCACTCCTCTTTCCGCAATACGAGGATGCGGGCATCGTCCCGATGGAAGCGATGGCGTGTGGCACACCGGTGATCGCGTACGGAAAAGGAGGAGTGACCGATGTGATCGAAGATGCTGTGACAGGCATTCTCGTGCCTGACCAATCTGTAGAGGCGTTCGAGACCGCACTGAAGCGCTTTGAAAGTATGCAGTTCAACTCCGAATCTGTGAGAGCTGCAGTGATGAAATTTCACGAGAAGGAGTTTCAGAAAAAGATTCTAGCAGCGGTGGGAGCAGCCCCTTTGTTATCTGCATGATCTCAACCCCCTTTCCCCTTCTCCGGCAGTTTTCTTCTGTGCTCGATATTCGTCTCCTCACCAAGGAGGACAACGTCTCAACCGATGAGAGTATAGGTATTGCAGCTGCAGCAACTCGTTTGTGTAGTCTGTGGCAGGCGCATGGGGGCAACGTCGAGGAGGTAACGGAGCCGAGTAGTCGCGAGCTGCAAGCCGACGCACTCATCACAAACATTGTGGATCTCTCACTCAGTATTCGCGCTGCCGACTGTCAGCAAATCCTTCTCTTCGATCCGGTACATAACGCAATCGGACTCGTCCATGCCGGATGGAAAGGACTGCAATCTGGCGTCATTACGAATACGGTCAAACACATGAATAAAGTGTACGGAACCGACCCCAGAACCATTTTTGCTGCTGCTGGTCCTTCGCTTTGTACATCGTGTGCCGAGTTCTCAGACCCTGCACGAGAGGTACCAGAGCTGATCGATTTTCTTGACGGTCGCTCCATTGATCTTCGCAAGGCTGCCGATCACGAGCTTGTCTCACTCGGCGTTCCTGCATCGCACATCGATCGCACACCTGATTGCACGCGTTGCAATCCAGAACAGTACTGGACCTACCGTGGAGGAGACCAGGAGAGTGTGATGAATGGGATGTGTAATGTGATGGTGGCGACGTTGCGTGTATGTAGTATTTAGTATGTCGTATGTAGTATAAAAAAATATGATCATACGACATACCACATACGACATACCACATACTTCTCAATAGTTTTTTTGCGACATCGCGCTCCGTCCGTCGTATACTACTTCCGTCTCGACGACACGTTAGTCTACTCGCGCTTTTTCTCTAATACATCGTTATGGGAGGCTTACTCTCCATCGCCCGTGGGCGAAGGATGCGGCCACCCCCCTAGGAAACTAGGGACGAGCGCGATAGGACAGCGGTCGTTGGGCTGCGCCCATGGAAGAGAAACCTTCGGTTTCCCTTCCATGCCTGCACGCCGAAGTGCCGGCGATTCCGGCACACAGGCGTGAACCATCCCTTCCCTTGCATTGTGGCGCTCCAGGCAGGCGGAGCCTGCCTTCGCGCACTTTTGTACAATAAATACTTTTGTAGTAATTGCGTTATACTAACTTTCTCATGAAATCTCTCGACCAGCACCTGGCAGCTGCCAACTCACTTCTGGCCCCCTATGCTGTTCCGCACGGCGGTGGGCTCGGGCGTCTGTACCCTGAGACCGAGGATAACGTACGTTTCCCTTTTCAGCGTGATCGAGACCGCATCATCAGTACCGATGCGTTCAAGCGACTGGGTGGGAAAATGCAGGTACTCCCCCCTTCGTTTTCCGATCACATCAGAAACCGAGGAACACACACGCTCGAAGTCGCAAATCTTGCCCGCACACTCGCTCGTGCATTGGGGTTGAATGAAGATCTGGCGGAGTGCATCGCGCTTGCGCATGACCTTGGTCATCCGCCATTTGGACATGCGGGTGAATCAGCCTTGCATGTGTGCACAAATGGAAAGTTCGAACATAACGAGCAATCCCTTCGCATCGTCACGACACTTGCGGAACATAGCGGGGCAAATCCGGGGCTGAATCTCTCCCGAGAAATTACGAATGGCATGCAGAAGCACTCAGGAAATGCGAACCATCTAGAGGGACAGGTCGTCGACATCGCAGATGCGATGACGTACACGGCGCATGACCCTGAAGATGGCATCGATGCTAAACTCCTCACGACTGATGCCATTCGGAAACTCGCACTTGGTTCACGAGCACTCGAACTTTCCGATGCTCGTGGCACCAGTCTTCGTGGAGCCATTCTTCACCTGCTCGTTGCCGACTTTTTGGCTACCACACGCGAGAAAATACAGGCACTGAATATCCGTACACTCGATGATGTCATGAAGCAGCCAGGACCAATCGTCGGCTATTCAGATGCGATGAGAGACATGCTCAAAGAGTTTCGAGATTTTTTACATGCAGAATTTTATAATCATCCGACAGTTCTCCGTGAGACAGAAAAAGGACAGATCATTGTGAAAGATTTATACGCGCACTATAACGTTCGACCTCCAAAGCAGGTCAAAGATTTACAAGAAAGAACCAGCTCGACCCTGGAAGTTGCCGTCACAGATTATATCGCCGGCATGACGGATGATTTCGCGAAGCGGGCACACGCGGAGATTACGAATGAATGCCTTTAATGCGCGGCAAAAACTGAAGAGGATCGACGAGTAGGCCATTACTTTTGACGACGAAGTGCAGATGCGGCCCAGTCGTGAAGATGCCCGCTCCTTCCGTTCCAGGTTCGCCGCCAGAAAGTGCGATAGCGTCGCCACGTCGTACACGCGCCCCCTCTTTCACGAGTGCTTTCGAAATATGCCCGTAGGATGTCTCTATCCCGTTTTCATGCGCAATCGTGAGAGAGCTATACCCACGACCGTTGAGTGCTACGACCTGCACGACACCTGCCGCTGCCGCAATAATGGTCGTTCCTTGTGCGATCGGAATATCGATCGCATGGTGATCAAATCCGAAGCGTTTTTTGTATGCCTCATCACGGAAGAATGCCGAAATCCCGAGTTCGGGGCTTGCCGGCCAATCCAGCAATTCTGTAACATTTTGTTTTTCGGTCGTGAACTCCACGCCCTCCGCTTCCCACATCGCAAGGAGCGACTCGGTCATCATTTTTTCAACCACACTTTTCTCCTTGATGATTGCGAGAAGAGACGCACGTGTTGTGCGGAGTTTCTCCTTCTCTTCTTCGCCCGATGCATCATCTATTCGTCGCTCTATCTCCAAAAGTTCATACCGTAATATTTCCTCTTTACGTTCCAGCACCGCGCGTTTCACGCTTTCCCGGTCGAACGATGCGTGTAGATCGGTGACGACAGATCCTGCCGATTGTCCCCCCAGAGCGTCATCTTGCTTCTGCGGAAGACCGAAGCGAAGCGTTCCACTTAACCAAAGTGCAACAAAAACAACGATAGTCAACAGAAGCCACGGGCGTGGAATCGCAATGCGGATTTCCATAAGTGCTAGACCCTTCTATACCCCAAAACCCTCGAAAAGTTGAGTGCGAAATGTTTTAATTGTCACTCAGCACATTATCTGTCTTTGTATATAAAAATAGACATCATATTTTTCCACATTTATTTATGTTCTTTGCAAGTCCTGAGCCCCCCTAAAACTTCATTTTTTTGGTATACTAGTTGGATTTGAACACATACACACACCACCACTATACGGCTTCGAAATTTCTGACGCTTATTGCTGCACTTTCGATTGTGGCACTTCTTGCGTCGATGTTGCAGATCACAACTGTGCATGCGTACTCTCCCGATGGTCGTGCATTTTTGATTAATACCGAATCATTCGACACGATCGACAGTGGCGATCTTAGTTCTAATATCGAGCTTCGCTTCGGCGATAGCACCCGCACACTGCTCTACGACGTCACACTCGCAGCGTTCGTCTTCACTGGCAATGTCTACGTACGTGGCACACTGTCTGGAAATATTTTGCACGCGGAGCAGGGTCTTACATCTTCTGGTGTTACTCGATTACTAGGCAACACCTCTATCGGAGCTACAGGGTTTACAGGGGAAACCAATCTCGATGTGCTTGGTGGTATCTCTGGTTCCAGATTAACCATTTCAGGTCCCGCTGGATTCTCTGGTGCAGTCTGGCTCGGGAAAGCGAGCGCAGCGGTGGGAGGAGATCTGCGTATCGTTGGAGCTGGTGGCAATAACTATGCAAAGATTTCTGGTGCGGCTTCTGCTAGAACAGAAGTGGATTACGTCGGTGGTGCTGCTGGTATTTGGAACTGGAACACGGATTGGAAGGTTGGCATAGGTACTTCTGCCCCAGATACCACTCTCGATGTTGTCGGCACCATCTCTGGTTCCTACCTCCAGATCGCACAGACTGCATCCGGAAGAAACCTCTTCGCCACTCAGTCAATCACTGGCTCACACCTCAACGCAGCTCTTACCTTTGGCGGAGCAGGCCTTACCGATTGTGATGGCTCAACACAGAAAATCATCTGGAATGATGCGACGAAACAGTTCGGTTGTGGCACGGATCAGAGTGGCGGCGCATGGTCTGGCACAGGTGCCCTTCAAACATATTTCGACAATCGTTTCGTCAACCGCAGTGGCGACAACATGACTGGTGCACTGACGATTGATATCCAGGGCGGCACGCTCTCTACTGTTGGTCTCAATGTCATTAATACTATCTCTGGTGCGATCATTCGTGCGCAAAAAGAACTTCATTCCTCAGGAGCAATCGTGACCGAATCAGGAGCATACATTGCTGGTACATCTCTCGTTGTGCAGGCGAATAATGGTCGCGTTGGAATCGGCACCGCTACACCCGCGCAGGAATTGACTGTTAACGGTGGCATTCAAGTTGGTCCCACTGCAAACACATCGCCTTACATTTTCCCTTTCCTCGGTAGTTCTTACACATCTGAAGATAAAACTGGCAGAGGTCTCACCTTCTACAACTACAACACGTCACATGTGAATACCTACGGCACTGTTGTGACGGGAGAAACGATGACTGCAACGTCTGGCTTCCAGACGAACTTCTTTTTCCGTAGAACATTCGCACCAACAAGCGGCACTGCCACGTTTAGTAATCAGGAAGCCAATACAACCATCAACCAAACGGGTGGCGCGAGTGGTATCACGCGAGATCTTTACTTCAACCCCTCGCTCACTGCCGCAGCAGATTATAGAGCGATCGAAGTGAACCTTGGATCAACTAATCACTATGGTATCTATCAAGCTGGCACCAATGCTCGCAACTTATTCCAGGGAACAATCACTGGTGCAGGATTGGAAGTCACTGGTGTCGCCTCCGGTACCAACATTTTTGCCACTCAGTCGATCACTGGCTCACACCTCAACGCGTCCCTTACCTTCGGTGGTGCTGGTCTCACTGATTGTGACGGCTCAACACAGAAAATCATCTGGAACGATGCAACG
>JBEBFT010000006.1:0-71493 GCA_040081825.1 Candidatus Peribacteraceae bacterium | reverse complement strand
AGATGTAAGCTCGCGAAACCGAGCCGCAGGCGAAGGTTGAGTGGCTTACAGCGCAATCCTCTTTGAGGACTCCACCTTTTTCGCCGGAAAAAGGTGGAGAAAGCGCAGCTTATTGAATTCTCCTGAATGACGTACAATACTGTCCATGAAACTTGCAGAAGCTATCGATGACTTCCTCACTCACTGCGAGATCGGGAAGTACCAGAGTAAGAAAACGCTGGAGAATTATCGACACTATCTCAAGCGGTTTGAGAAATTCGCCGATGCCAAGACAGATGTCTCGAAGATCACCGGAGACACGATCCGTAACTACAGACTGCATCTGCACCGCATGCAGGTGAAGGGCGAAGGAGTGAGTCTGAATATCAAAACACAGCAGTATCACCTGATTGCACTGCGAGCGATGCTCAAGCACCTACATAAGAATGATGTGAAGACGATCTCGCCTGAGAAAATCGAATTACCGAAAGTGCCCGGTCGAGAGGTGGATGTGCTGTCGCGTGAAGAGCTGGACGCGATGTTTAATACAATCGATCCAACCAAACGAAATGGGCTCAGGGATCTGGCGCTGCTGCATCTACTGTATTCCACAGGACTCCGCGTGAGTGAAATCAGTAAACTTAATCGTGCCGACATCAATCTGAAAACCCGCGAGTTTCGCGTCATTGGTAAAGGTCGCAAAGCGCGCATCGTATTCATCTCCGAGATCGCGAAGGGGCATCTGATGCAGTACATGCAGAGCCGTGATGATAACTGGCTCCCTGTGTTTGTCAGTAACTCCAATCGATCGAAACAGAATACGCTGACGGGGGAAGAGCGAAGACTGGAGCCACAAGCTATCGAGCGAGTGGTGCGGATGCTTGCGGCTCGTGCAGGAGTGATGAAGAAGGTGACGCCACACACGCTCCGACATACCTTCGCGACTGAACTCCTCAGAAACGGTGCCGACATCCGCTCCGTGCAGGAGATGCTGGGGCATGCGAGTATCACAACAACGCAGATTTATACACACTTAACACATAAGAGGCTCAAAGAAATCCACGATCAATTTCATCGATAATCGTAGCGGAGGATCCACATCCTCCGCGTCTTCGTCCGAACAACATGCCGCTTCGCGGCATGGCAGAGATTGTCGAATCTCTGCTGCGGGAAGTAATGATAGAAGGGAAGTTAGTGTGAGGGGGCGACAATTCGCACGAGCTTCTTTCTCGACGTTTGCCCTGACACTATCCGAACATTTTCTTTTGGTACGGAATGATGTGCTGCGATGAAGCGTACAAGCTCAGCATTTGCCTTGCCGTCTTCCGCAGGAGCCGCAAGGTCAATCTTGATCGTGCCATCGGAAAGAATGTCTGTGATTTTCGTCGCACTGGCTCCGGGGCGGACACGAACCGTGATGACTGCGGATGCTGACATACAGTTACTGTAACTGGCTTTTACGCCAGTCTGCGATCTTCTTATGATTACCGGAGAGCAGCACCTCAGGAACCTTCATTCCACGAAACTCCTCTGGTCGTGTGTAGTGCGGGTACTCTTTTTTCCCATCCAGTAGATCAGAGAAACTCTCTTCCTGAGTCGACTCTTCTTTACCAAGCACCCCAGGAACGTGACGCGCGACAGCATCCACCAGAACCATCGCAGGCAACTCCCCTCCTGTCAGCACATAATCACCGATGGAAATCTCTTCATCGATCCATCCGTCGATGACACGCTGGTCGATACCTTCGTAATGCCCACACAGTAGAAGAAGATGGGATTTTTTAGACAGCTCCTCTACTTTCTTCTGTGTTAATCGTTCTCCCCGTGGCGACAAATAAATTCGATGAGGCTTGCTATCCGCTACCCGCTCACTTGTACTGAGCTCTGTCGAAGTACCACTAACCGCTTCGATCGCCTTCACGAGCGGTTCCGCCATCATAACCATTCCCGCGCCTCCTCCGTACGGTTGATCGTCACACTGTTTGTGCTTCCCTTCTGCATGATCGCGGATGCTACGAATCCGAATCGACAGTGCACCTGCTTCCTGTCCACGCTTGATCATGCTCTCGGTTAAGGGACCCACAAACATCTCTGGAAAAAGTGTCAAAATGTCGATCTGCATGCGACTATCATGACAGAGACAAGAAAAATTGACAAAGTAGAAATCCTAATAATACTATGCCTCCTATGGATCGTAAGAGCTGGACCGAAAGATTCGGATCCATCGATGTAGACTATATAATTCTTGGTGTTGTTGCAGGTTTCGTTTTAGGTGAAATCAGCGGAATGAGAGGGTGTGTACAAGACATAATGCGGAACGTACAGCCTCCAGAAAACACGAGGACACTCTATCCCGATGAAACCTTGGGGGGTCTTGGTGTAGAGTATGACAATGCACAGCGTTGATGTCCTCATTCCGACGTACAAACCGCAGCGTGAACATCTGACTGTAGCGCTTTCGTGTTTGCAGAAACAAACATTCACGAGTTTCAAAGCGTTCATTCACGATGATCACGTCCCAGAATCAGAAGCGATGCAGATCGTGCAGCCGTTTATGCACCAGATCCCGCTGCTCTATCAGGAAAGCGATCGTCGACTGGGCATCGGCGGGAACTGGAATGCGTGCGTGCGAAGAACAGCAGCAGAGTATGTGGCGTTCCTCTTTCAGGATGACCTCTGGGAACCACACTATCTAGAGAACGCTGTCAAGATACTGAGGAGTCATCCGTCAGTCGGGTTTGTGTCCATGGAACACGACTACGTCCCAGAGGGTGGGCAGGAACTAGGGCCGATCTATAGCGGTGTGCAGGAGTTTCGTCAGAAACATATTCGCCCAGGGCTACACATCGGGAGAGAGTGCCTGAGGATGTGGGTAGATCACGAACTCACGCCCAACTTCATAGGCGAGCCGAGTTTTGTGGTGATGCGAAGGACTGCCATGAAAGAGGCAGGAATATTCCTGGAGGACATGCCACAGTTTCTGGATAGCGAATACTGGCTGAGACTCTTGCAGGTCTCGGACTGGTACAACCTTCTTGGTACCTTCGGTGCTTTTCGTGTGCACCCTGCAGCTGCAACAGCCCGAAATGAGGCTTCTGGAGCGGGTATCTTCGATCGTCTGCGATGTTTCCAGATTCTGATCAGTAATCTTGGTGGCGATGATAAAACACTTGCAAAAAAGGCACGCCAAAAGGCTTTGGATGGAATGATAAAAAAGTTCTTCGATCGCAGAAAAGAAGGGAAAAAGGTTGGAGGAGGATCTGGGATGATGAAGAAGATTCTCCTCCGTCATCCACTATTGATTGGTGGCGCAGTGCTACGACACTTTTTTCAGAAACTCTCGTAGAGATCCTGGCTGCAAAACCATTTGCTGAAAGTACACTCTTCTCTGTACGCTTCTCTTACTATGAAACTCCAACAATTTTTTGAGAAAGCCGTAGACCTCGGTATTCAGTACGATCCTCGCGGGAAAAAGTTGATCGAGAAACTCCTCAAGAAGGAGACTGAGAAAATGAAAAAACTCTCAGGTAAGGAACGTGATATGTACGACGAAGAGCGCACCTGGAACCCATTCCCAGACTGTCGCATCATCAATGGAAGCGGTACTGAGGAATTCAATCGCATTATGGTCGGTGTCGATATCGAGACACCCGAGATGCTGCTCTTAGACAGGCTCCGTGCCCAGGGCCAGAAGATCGATGGCACGCTGATCCACCATCCAGAAGGACGTGCGCTCGCCGATCTGGAGAAGGTCATGCCACTACAGGTCGACCTGCTGGCAGGAGTGGGTGTTCCTGTAAACCAGGCGGAGGGACTACTCGGTGAACGTATGAGCAAAATCTGGAGATCGATCCACGCCGATAACCTCTTCCGCACCGAGCGTGCAGCTGAACTCCTGAGTATCCCTGCAGTCTGCTGCCACACGATCACAGACAACATGGTCTGGAAATTCATGAGCAAACACATCTGTGAGAAGGAATATGACGATCTAGGCGAAATCGTGAATGCGATCATGGAAATCCCTGAATACGCTCAGTACGGCAAAAAGGGAAACCCAGCGATCATTGTGAGTGGCTCCAAGAGCAGCCGACCCGGTCGTATCTACGCCACTGAGTTCACAGGCGGCACGAACGGTCCTGAGCAGTTCTTCGAGGCAAAGGCGCGAGCGGGTGTCGGTACCGTTCTCTCCATGCATGCGACTGAGAAGGCCTTGGAGGAAGCCAAGAAGCACAATATTCACATCATTCAGTGCAGCCACATGGCGTCTGACTCCATCGGGATCAACCTGATGCTGGATGAGATGAAGAAGGTAAATCCTAAGCTGCATGTGATTCCCGTTTCGGGCTTCATACGCGTTGAGCGCAAGAAGTGGTAAACCAATTCACGGAAGAGAAACCTACGGTTTCCCTTCCGTGGACCATCCTTTCCCTTAGAGGTAGTCGCTCCAGCCCACAGCAAGTGTGTGCTTCGCGACACTTCTAAAAAAATAAGGGCTTGTTCTAGGACTGCTTGGAACCAGAGAAATGGCTTCTCTTTGCGGAATTCCGAGGTGAACCCAGTTGTAGCATAGCTTTCCTAGGTCACAGCGAAGAGAAGCGTCCGTACTCTGAAGGCATGACACATTCCCCTACTGATGACCTGCTGCTCATCACTTTGAAGACAGCAAAAGATAGGCCAATCCTCACAGGCTCCACGGCACGCGATGTGATCCAGTGCCTGTTACGAGTGCAGTGTTTCAATCCGTTCTTACTCTACGCATTCGTGGTGATGCCGGATCACGTACACGTCCTCATCGGCGGTGCGAGGTATGGATACCTGGTACGCACGATCCAGAAATGGAAGGACGCAGTGACGCACGAGATAGGAGAAAATATATGGCAACATCGATTCGATATTCAATTGGTTCCCGCCTCGCAACGGATCGTCGAACGACTGCATGGGAATCCCGTACGTCGGGGGCTCACCGAACATGCGGAAGAGTATCCATGGTCTTCTGCGTGCAATCGGTGGCAAGTAGCACCGCTACCCGTGTACGAGGAAGAGCCATTGCTGAAGCAGCTGCAGGGTTTTCGCTCAGAGAACGCTATACCGATGCGTCTACGTTCTACGGCAAATATGCGCACCAGCATCACCGCGACCTTCAACGCGCCCCTCCGGGGCGCGGCGTAAAAAGACCGCGTATGCCAAGTCAAAGACATCCTGTGCAAAGCGACATCCTCATGTTCGTCACAACGAATACACTGCGCAGGAGAAGAATATTCTCACACGCAGCCTACGCATCGGAAGCCATCGACTTGCTCTATAGGATTCAAAATCTGCATCCATTTTTACTCTTTGGATTTGTCATCATGCCAGATCACGTCCACTTACTGTTGAATATCCCGCATCCGTATTCGATCGCTACATTGATGAACGCATTTAAATCAGGTCTGACCTTTGATCTAGGGATCGGACCGCTGTGGCAAAAACGATATGATCTACGAGTCCCGGAAAATGGGCATTCGGTTCTACGTTACATTCATTACAACCCTGTGCAGGCAGGCCTGGCTCTAAGCGCACAAGCATATCCATGGTCTTCTGCATCGGGTCGATACGATGTGTCTATGCTTCCGTGAAAGGTCGGCGCATGCACCGCGACCAGGATGGTCGCGCTGCAGTAATCAACATTTCAACCTTCATCGAGCTTTGGCACCAGCGCATCACCTCGACCTTCCCCTCTACCTTCAACGCGCCCCTCCGGGGCGTGACATAGAAAGCCCCGGTCCGCGCTGCGAACAGGATGGTCGCGCTGCAGCAATCAACATTTCAACCTTCATCGAGCATTGGCATCAGCATCACCCTTACCTTCACTTCGACCTTCAACGCGCCCCTCCGGGGCGCGGCATGGTCGCGCTGCAGCAATCAAAGAAAATCCAATCCTACAAAAAATCCAACCCACAAGATGCGAAGGAATGTCGAAGCACTCTACTTCGTATTGATCCCTGCCTGCTTCAGAACACTCACGAAAACCTCTGGGTGGTGAATGGCGATCTCTGAAAGGGACTTGCGATCCAGAATGATCTTCGCCTTTTTGAGTGCTGCAATCACTGTGGAATACGACGCACCATGCTCACGGCATGCGGCATTGAGACGGACCGTCCAGAGCGAACGGAACACGCGCTTCTTCAGTTTTCTGTCACGGTATGCGTTCTGACCTGCCTTGATGACAGCCTCTTTGGCCTTCTTCACGGTCGTGCGCTTCATTCCACGATAGCCCTTTACCTTCGCCTTGAGGGCTTTGACACGACGATGCCGGTGAATACCACGTTTAACGCGCATAATTACATGTAGGGAACCAGATGCTGCAGGGCGCGCTCATTCGTCGCGTCCAGGATTTGCTTGCGTGGGATACGCTTCTGGCGCTTGCTCTTCTGCATGAGAAGGTGCTGACGGCCATTGCGCTTGTAGGAGAGCTTGCCGCTTCCTGTGCGCCTGAGGCGTTTCTTTGCGCCGCTGTGGGTCTTCATTCTTGGCATGTGGCAAGGAAGGGTAACGGGGAAAGGGCGGATTGTAAAGAGCTACCTCTTCGGGCGAAGGATAACCATGAAGTGATTGCCCTGCCGTTTTACTGGCGATTCGATCTCAGATACATCCGCCAGACTGTCGACAAAAGTGTGTAGTTTCTGCATTCCGTATTCTTTATTAGTGAGCTCTCGACCGCGCATGACGATCGTGACTTTGACCAGATGCCTTTCGGCGAGGAATTCGCGACTACGATTGGCCTGACGATCCAAGTCGCCGGTATCGGTACGAAATCCAAAACGGATCGCTTTCACCTCCGTCTGCTTGCTGTGCGACTTCTGTAACTTCTCTTTCTTCTTGAGCTTGTACAAATAACTTCCAAAATCTCCGATCTTCACAACAGGTGGCTGTGCTTTGGGTGACACTTCGATCAAATCCATTCCCTCTGCCTCCGCACGTGCGATGGCATCAGCGATCGCTAGTGTCTCTGTCTTACCATCGTCGCTCACCAGCATGACCTGAGGAGCACGAATCTGTTGATTCCGTCGTGGCTGACTGCCAACCAATGTTCGTTGTGAGGAAAAGCGCTGACGCACGCGAAAAAGAAGGGAAAAAGAGTACCCTCATACTATGCTTGATTGACGCAAAAGGGTCAAGGCGGGACGCCTATCGACTGAGGAGTCCAAGACCCACTCGAAATTCGCTCCCCTCCCGTGAAAGACTCGTGACTTGAATGAGTGGAATCGGCCAGACGTTTCGTTCCTTGAGTCTCTCCGCAACGGGACCAAGCGCTGTCCGTACTTCTGCCAAGCCACCCTGCAAGAGCATCTGCCGGAGAGTCGGACGAAGAGCGTCGGAGACGCCACTGAGTGCGCCCTGTTCAACGAGATCTGGTGACAGTGCGTACTCGAGTAAATCGAGATACAAAAAATCCTGTGCCGCGCGAAGAGCAAGAGGCTGATCGGTACCGATCGCACGCAAGAACTGTTCCTCGACTCCTGGGGCAAGTGCATCACGAACCATCATGTCACCACCAATCGACAGCACGCCGAGAAGACGCGCAACATCCTGAAAACTGCCACGCATCACCGCAGTGCCATCCAATATTTTGTGCGTTCCTTTATTTTCAGTCTTTGAGGAGAACGTGAGAGAACCGAGCGAGAACTGGCCATTGGTACTGTCCCGCAAGGCGAGACTAAGCTGTTCGAGTGTAAGCACTGCACGTGGCACCGGCGAACCGGACGGGAAAATGTACGCTGCAGCCTGTTCCTCTCTCGCACTTCTCGCCTGTCTCGCAAAGAGTGTTTCCGCTTCGACCGTGGAACGTAAGAGTGCCACCGATGTACGCAGCTCCGGTAGTGATGTACCAATCAATACCGCTGTATCGCGCTTCACGCTAAACGTGCGGACATGAGACGCGATGACGCCACACGCCAGAATGATGCTGAGTACTCCCACAAAAAAGAGGGAGACCAAACAGTGCCGATGTCGGAGTGCGTTACGTAGCATCTGCAAAGCGAATAGTGATTGTAAACGGTGTACTCATACCCTCTGGGGTTTGCTCTTGTATGTACTCAGGCTCGCTCACAGTCGATACGGTAGTAAGTGTGCGCAGCCCATCGACGAACGATGCAAGGATGTGATTGGATCCTCCTGTGGGATCGGTCACACGTCCACGCAGTACAAGCGATCGAGTAACTGAATCGAAGGTCACGCCCGGAATCGCAATCGGATCAATAGTTGTCGTACGGAAAGATGAACGCAGAGATTCGACGCTGAGAAGAGTCGTTCCAATCGGAAGCATCTCGGCACGACGTGCGTATACCTGACTCAGTATCGGAGCATTGTCCTGCGACTTCACCAGTTCCTCACGATTCTGATTCAGTTGATCCAGCTCATCCTGCAAACGCTGTTCCTCAGCCGCCAGATCCGCAAGACGAATCACCTTGCCACCGACGTGGACCGGAAAACGATCAGGGGTGAGAAGAAATGTGACCCCAGTAGTCAGTAGAAGAAATACGATACCGAAGAGAAACGTGGGGAGTCCCAGACGTTCTAGTACGGGCAGAAAACCTGCCTTTGTTGGTGCCACTGCTGCCTCAGGGAGGGATGTCATAGAATCCTCTTATGATAGCACAAAATGGCACTTTCAGCCACTATGAAAACGCGAGAAAAACCCTCGTTTCTGCTATAATAACAGTGATATTTTCTCCCTTTCCTGTGGACGAATTGCTCTCAAACATCAGCGAACTCTTGAGCGCCCTCAACATGGGAAAGGACTCTCTTTGAGAAAAGAGGGATTGTTACACGCATCACCGAACTGTCCGCGGAGACGAACGCTCCGAATATTTGGGATGACAGACAGCGTGCTGAGGCACTTTTCCAGGAACTGCGGGGCTTGAAGAAACAGTGGGATCCAATCAGTGAGCTGGCCGATCAGGTTGAGGATTTGTTCCAGATCGCACGCGAGTCCAAGGCAGACGAGCAACCGATGCTCACCGAGGAATACCAGAAGTTGCATGGTGCATGGCAGAAGGCGGAGCGAGCGCTGTACTTAGGCGGCAAGTACGATTTGGGTAATTGCTATATCTCGATCACAGCAGGTGCTGGCGGTACCGATGCGCAGGACTGGGCAGGGATGCTGGCACGCATGTATCTGCGATACGCCGAGCGAAAAGAATGGAAGACGGAAACTGTCGAGCGAACGGATGGGCAGGAGGCGGGAGTGAAATCCATTACCATTCACATGGCGGGTGATGCAGCATACGGGCATCTGCAGTGCGAGCGTGGCACACATCGATTGGTACGACTGTCGCCCTTCAATGCCAAAAGCCTTAGACAGACATCGTTTGCGCTTGTCGAAGTACTTCCTGACATGAGTGATGCCGCAGACATCCAGATCGAAGCGAAAGATCTGCGTATCGATACGTATCGCTCCGGTGGAGCGGGTGGCCAGCACGTGAACAAAACCGATTCGGCTGTCCGCATCACACACATTCCGACAAATATCGTGGTTGCATGCCAGAACGAGCGATCACAACTGCAAAACCGCGAACGCGCTATAACTATGTTGAAGGCCAAACTCCTTGAAAAGAAGCACATGGAAGAAGAGGCTGAGAAAAAGAGATTGAAGGGGTCCAACGTGTCAGCCGATTTCGGCAGTCAGATCAGAAGTTATGTGTTGCACCCGTACCAGATGGTGAAGGACCTGCGCACGAACTATGAAACGAGCGATACCGAAGGAGTCTTAGACGGTGACTTGGATCTCTTGATCGAAGCCGAGCTAAAACGGGAGGCAAAGGAAGGATAATTTCTGGTACTCTACGCCCCACGGAGAGATGGCCGAGTGGTCGAAGGCGCGCGACTCGAAATCGCGTAAACCCCAAAAGGGTTTCGAGGGTTCAAATCCCTCTCTCTCCGCCATCGTTATTCGTTCTCATCCGCCTCTCCTTTTGCGTGGGAAAGTAGAAGTTCTAAGTGACTTCTTACATCCCTACGATGCCTAACCGGAAGCATTGACGCTATCTCACTCAGGCCATTATTAACCCTACGCATATCAATCTGTCCAGATCCTGCTCTATATACAACGACTCCTGTTAGCTCTTCAATCATCGGAAGGTCACCGAATGCCAACCTTTTGCCTTCATTTCTCAAAAGAATACCGACGTGACTACCGAATTCTGACAGTGGTTGATGAACAGTAGCGGGCAGTTGAGGAGTTGCTTGTGCTAGATCAGCTCGAATCTTCTCTAGCACTTGAGTATGGCTAAGACGAGGCGCCTCTTCTTCTTGTCCAGGTCTAGTGGCTAAGAAACTCTGAATATCATCTCGGTATTGTGGAAACTGATCGATCAGCGCAGTGCCATTGATGTCTAGTAAGGCATCAGCGTTCCAAGAATCATGGTGTTGCCTGCGACCCATAGAAAAATTAGGAAGAAAACTGCGTTGCCATTTCCCTTGCACCAGTTTCGGTAGTCTCCGTACCACCTGCTTGACCTCTGTAAAGATCGCGAAGAGCACGAACGCTAGTCAGAATAGGAGCCAGTGCATGATGACTTTTGCTATTTGTGCTTGTAAGGAAGAAATCAAGAGCATCGCGATCCATCGCTGCGATTAAATCATGCTCTAGGGCTTTATCTTCTAATCCAAGGTCCTGAATAGTTGCCCCTTGGCTTTTAAGGAAATCAAGACCATCAGCGATTTCGGTGAAACGATTTTCGTTCTTTGACGCCATACAAAAAGGGGGAAGAAATTTTACGAAAGACTACTGAACTAGACGGAAAATACAACAATTAAATTACCTAAATGTCGCTAGTGACTTCTGCAAGCCAAAAAGTCACCTATGTCCCCTCTTGCCAACTCGCCAAATACTTCACCTGCTCAGGCGTCAGCGTATCGATCTCGATCCCCATAGCACTGAGCTGTAACTTGGAAATGTGATCATCGATCTCTGGCGGAAGCGTAATCACCTCATTCTTCATCTTGCCCTTGTTCTCGACCAAATAGTTACACGCGAGTGCCTGTCCACAGAAGCTGAGGCTCATCACTTCGCTCGGGTGCCCTTCGGCGGATGCCAGGTTCACGAGGCGTCCTTCCCCTGCGACCATCACAACGTTGCCGGATTTCATCAAGTATTCATCCAGATAGTGACGAACGCGGCGCTTCCTCTTCGCATTTTTCTCCAGTGTTTCCAGATCGATCTCGTTATCGAAGTGGCCAGAGTTCGCCAGAATCGCACCATTCTTCATTTTCTCCATGTGCTCGAGACGGATGACGTGATAGTTGCCGGTCACCGTCACGAACAAATCACCGAGAGATGCTGCGTCTGTCATCGTCATAACTCTGTGACCATCCATTGCAGCCTGGAGAGCGCAGAACGCATCAACCTCCGTGACGATCACCTGTGCACCCATGCCCTTGGCACGCATGGCAACACCCTTGCCACAGCTGCCGTAGCCGAGAACGACGACCATGCGGCCGGCGATAAGTAAGTTCGTCGAGCGCAGGATTCCGTCGAAAGTACTCTGTCCCGTACCGTAGTAGTTATCCATGAGATGCTTGGTCTTGTTGTCGTTTACCGCGATCATCGGACACTTCAGTACCCCTTCCTTCGCCATCGCCTGGAGACGGATGATGCCTGTGGTCGTCTCTTCACATCCTCCGATCATCGTTTTGAGTAGATCCGGATACTTGGTGTGAATGAGTGTCACCAAATCGCAACCGTCATCGATCGTGATGTCCGGCTTCTCTGCGATCACAGCCTCGAGGAACTTGTAGTAATCCTCTTTCGATTCACCTTTGTACGCCCACACCTTCACATCCTTCTCCTCTGCGAGTGCAGCTGCGATATCGTCCTGTGTCGAGAGTGGATTGCATCCGGTGATCGCGACTTTGGCTCCACCAGCAACGAGTGTGCGTACCAGAATCCCGGTCTCTTTGGTTACATGCAGCGCCATGCCGATCGTGAGCCCTGCAAACGGCTTGGTTTTGATGAAAACGTCACGCACGTTGAGTAGTGCGGACATGTTGCGCTCAGCAATTTCTAGGTTCATGCGACCTTGTTCTGCGAGTTTGGGATCTTTGACATGTGACATAGCTGACGGAGTGTAGAGGAAAAAATATTGTTTGTCCTCCTCTTTTATAAATGAAAAAGTATGAGGAGGAGAAAAGAATGGCTCCAAGGGGGGGGGCGTGCGCCACGGTGGGGGGTGCGGCAGCGAGCAAAGCGAGCGTGGGTATTGGCGCACACGCGCTTTTTTGGTTCTTTTTTGTCGCTCGGACAAAAAAGAACAATGAATCACGCTGGCTAATTCGTGCCACTCCTCTCCTGTAGCGTCTGCATGTCGATAGCATCAAGCAGTGTCCCTTCCTGCTCTACAACAAGCGACGCAATCGCCACTGCCAACTTCCCTGTTTTCTGCAAATCCCAATCCGCAGCAAGCCCTGTGAGTAGTCCCGCACGCGCAGCGTCACCTGCACCTGTTGGGTTCACGACTTTCTTCACCTTGCATGCAGGCACCGTGATGTCCTCGGTCGTACTCTTGAGACGCATCCCCTTCTCGCCGAGTGTCACGACCAGCAGACCACACGCGTTGATGACATCTTCTTCCTGCCATCCAGTTTTCTTTTGGGTCAATTCCCACTCGTACTCATTGACCACCAGACCCGCTGACTGCGTGATCGCACGTCGGAATTCATCCTCAGAAAACACATGTGCCAGTTGCCCTGGATCGAAGAGGAAGGGAATCGAATCGGCATGTAGTGCGCTTGCAGCCTCCAGCATGCGAACAGGGTTGCGGGGTGAGACGATGCCATACACTGCTCCGTGATGAGTGGGTGCAGCATGTAGTGGGCAGAGACCATCGGCACCCGGGTGGAAGAATGCAATCTGCCTCTCGGATGTGTCGGTACCGATGATTGCCGTCGCAGTGATCGCTTCTGGGTGAACGTCGATGAGCGTGGTGTCGATCGCACGACTGCGGAGTAGTGACAGATACTCTTCGCCATCCGTGCCAACTGCTCCAATCAGCATCGGATCATGTCCGAGAAGTTTCAGATTCCATGCAATGTTGGCACCTGTTCCTCCGTGATGACGCTTGAGATGCGGCATGACATAGGACACCGAGAGCTTCTGAAGCGAAGCAGTATCCATGCCGTCGACGAACGATCCGTCAAAGTTGAGGAGCAGGTCATACGCGATGGAGCCGTGAACGAGGAAGCGCATAGGCAAATGTAAAATGTAGAATGTAAAATTTAAAATTTTCGCTTCTGGAAGCCAATTCTACATTTTACATTTTAAATTATACATTACCTCACCAGAGGAATCAGTCTGCTATACTGTTCGCCAATGAAAATAGCGATCATAGGTACCGGCTACGTAGGTCTGGTCTCCGCTGCGTGTTTTGCGGAATTGGGACATGTGGTCGTCGGTGTTGATATCGATGCAAATAAAGTAGCGATGCTCAAGAAAGGAAAGAGTCCGATCTACGAACCGGGGCTAGAGGAACTGATCGAGCGAAACCTGAAGAGTGGTCGACTATCGTTCACAACGGAACTCAAAGATGCGCTCCCAGGTTCCATCATGGTGTTCTCCGCAGTCGCAACTCCACCGGGTGAAGGATATAAGGCAGACCTCAGAGCTGTGTTCTCCGTCGCCGAATCTGTTGCGTCACTCGCTGACACGGATGTGATTTTCATCAACAAATCCACAGTGCCGATTGGCACTGGTGGCGAATGCCAGAAAAAAATCGATTCGATTCTCAAGAAGAGAGGTGTCTCCATCAGCATTCCCGTCGTAAGCAATCCTGAGTTCCTCCGTGAAGGCATGGCTGTGACGGACACAATGATGCCCGACCGCATCGTCATCGGGCTCAATGATGACGCTCAGAGCCAACTCTCCAAAGCCAAAAGCTTACTCGAGGATCTGTATCGCCCCATCACACGCGTCGGCAAGCCCATCGTATTCATGAGTCGCGAGAGTGCCGAGATTGTGAAGTATGCAAGCAATGCGTTCTTGGCTACCAAAATCAGCTTCATCAACATGCTGACGGATCTATGTGAGAAAGGTGGTGCCAGTATCCGCGATGTCGCCACCGGCATGGGGCTGGACAATCGTATCGGTCCCAAGTTTCTGCACGCGGGCATCGGCTATGGCGGCAGTTGTTTCCCGAAGGATGTAAAAGCACTCATGGCAACCGCTGAGGAATACGGTGTCTCGATGCCGATCATTGAAGCGACGGATCAGATCAACATCGAACAGCGTCAGAATTTCATCGACAAGATTTTCTCGCACATTGGAACAGAAGGAGGCAAGACCCTTGCTATCTGGGGGCTCAGTTTCAAGCCAAAAACTGATGATATGCGCGAAGCACCTAGTATCAACGTCGTGAATGCGCTGGCTGATGCAGGGCACACAATCGTCGCCTTTGATCCTGTCGCTACGGAACGAGCAAAGCCGCTACTTCACTCATCAGTGAAGTATGCTGAATCTCACATGGATGCGGCGAAGAACGCGGACGCGGTCATCGTTCTCACAGAATGGGATGAATTCCGTGGCATCGATCTCTTGGCACTCGCAGATACGATGAGAGGAAAGCACCTCTTCGATGGACGCAACATCTACGAACCAGAGGAAGTGCAGGAAGCAGGCCTGAAGTATGTGGGAATTGGAATTGGATGAACGTTTGCGCGTTCGCTCGTTACTCGCTCACTCTTTAAACGCGTAAACGAGAAGCGAGCAACAACGATCGATAGGCATGCTACAATACTCACATGCGTATTTTTCTGACCGGTGCAGCCGGGTTCATCGGATTCCACACAGCGATCAAGCTACTCGAGCGCGGTGATACGGTCGTGGGGTTCGACAACATGAACGCGTACTACGATCCGACACTGAAGGAAGCGAGGCTTAAGATTCTGAAAGAGAAGAAGGGATTTACGTTTATCAAAGGAGATATCTTGGATCGCCCGACCCTCTCACAAGCGATGCAGGGAGCCGATCGCGTCATTCATCTAGCAGCGCTGGCAGGAGTGCGATACGCCTTCGAGCATCCCGATGAGTACATCGACATCAACATTCGCGGATTTTTTCATGTGATTGATGAAGTGCGAAAGCAGAAAATCCCTGGGCTGATCTACGCATCATCCAGCTCCGTGTACGGAGGGAATAAGGAGCAGCCGTCCTCGGAGTCGCATCCAACTGAAAACCAGCTGTCGCTGTACGGACAGAACAAGAAGGACAACGAGCTCATGGCACGCACGTTCCATCATCTGTACGGCATCAACGTCACGGGACTACGCTTCTTCACGGTCTACGGTCCCTACGGTCGCCCGGACATGGCGCTGTTTCTGTTCACTGATGCGATCCTCCGAGGGAACGAGATGAGCATCTTCGGAGAAGGGAAAATGCAACGTGACTTCACATACGTCGATGACATCGTGTCAGGAGTTATCGCGAGTGTGGACAAGAACTACTCAGAAGAAATCTTCAATCTAGGCTGTGGAAGAAAAGAGGAACTAATGGACTTTGTCAGCACGATTGAAAAGGAGTGTGGCAAAGAGGGAAAGAAGAAGTTCACGGATATGCAGCCAGGGGATGTGCGTTCCAGCTTGGCAGATATCTCTCATGCAAAAGAGAAGCTCGGCTACGAACCGAGAACCGAAATCAAAGAAGGTATCCCAAAGTTCGTACGGTGGTATAAAGAATATTACAAGATGTAAGCCAGTGATCACGACAGAGTCAGGAGGATGGGTTTATTTTCAATCCCCGGCGCCTTGCGAGTCGCCGTCGTGAGACTTCACGAGTCGAGCGCACCGAAGTAGCGCCGCACTGCCTGACGAACGATTCGATGAAGAGAAAGAGTGACGAGTCTACCGTCAGGCAGATTTGCGGCGCGTCGCGAGACGAGTCATCAGTCTCACAGGCGATGTGCACTGCGCCGGAACCTTTTGGCTCCACCTTTTCGGTTAAGAAAAGGTGGAAAGGAGGTGAACTCATCAACTTGAAAACGAGCATGCCACAGACAAATATCAATAGTTTTTCAGAGGTTCTCAAAAGTAACCAAGAGCTCTAAAGCGGTGTGCGACGTACCCATGTCGGAATGGGGGTGCTCTGTAACCGAACCCAAATGTCAGTATCTACGTGCTCTGAACAATCGTGCGCCGTGCACACAAACGCATCAGCTCTCTCTTCAGCCTGCAGGCTGAGCGTCTCTGTGAATCGAATGATCTCCTGGTCGCCTGCTTCATACTGCCACTCATGTCCAAAGGGGCCATCAATCAAAATCGCACCTTCACTCCGTATCTCAGTCAGTGCACGAATGGTTGCACGAGCCTCAAGAGGCCGATCCCCACCGTACCAAAACATCCACGCTGCGAAGAATGCAGTGACAACATGAGCAAGTGCCAAAAATGACGGGCGCAGTTTCCTTCGACATAAAAGGAGGTATGTTCCCGCAACAAGCAAAGGGGTGAAGAGGATTGCGTAGTACTGCTGAGAGCTGATTGCCGTGTACCCAAGTAACAAAGCAAAGGTCAGTACCAGATCCAAACGACGGGATGTCACGATACCGATAAGTCCAGTGAGGACCAGCACGGCGCTGCCTCCAAGGAGGAGGACGAGTGCAGTACTGATCGCACGATCGGCAACTGGTGACGCTGCACTACTTCCCTGCCCTGCTATGTCCAGCATGCTGGCGAGGATGAGAGGATTGGTGAAGGTGTAGAGGATCAGAAGGAGAATAGGGACTACAACGAGAATGATCGTACGAGTAATAGGCTGCCTAGAACGGAGCATGGCTGATACTACGAGTGGAAACAGCAGTACCGACTGATACGAAGTGAAGAGAGCTATGGTCCACCCAATACCGATGAGTCCTGTTTGATTTGCAGTAATGGATTCCTGTCTCAAGATGTACCAAAGAAGCACCACACAAAAACAGGCGACGGGGATCATCATCATCACGCTTCCAGCCTGCAAAAGCACCGCAGTGGAAAAGAGCCATGCGAGGAGAAGCGCACGGCGCCTGGCAGGTGTCAGCACGCCGCCGATATCGACGAAGAACCAGACCATCTGCACGAGCACAGAAGCAAAGATGAATCTCCACACGAACTCATGTCCGGGCAAATGTGCCGTCAGCCCCATGAACGTGCGAAGTACGGGAGGATGTGGATAGGCAATGTCGAGCAGGTACTTCGCTTCATCTGTGCGGATACCCTGCAGTGCACGCAGGACTGTTAAGAAGAGTGCATACAGCTCGAGCACGATGATGAGTGTCAGAGTGCGGTGTCGCATGCGAGGGAGGGAGGATCGTACTGAACCGTGCAACGCTCAGGTGATACTCGTGAGCGTCGATGTGCTTGGTGCATTATTTTCGCATGGGTCTCATCCACTGAAAGAATATGAATATCTGAAAGCAGCCACCCCTGCTTCTGCGCAATCTCTTGTAACGCGGTCTGTACCTTGGATCGAATTGCACTATCACGGAGTGGCAGAAGAGCAGTGATACGAGCAATGGATGCAAGTGCGATTCCAATTGTCATGATCAGAAATACGCCATACGCATGACGCTGTAAAAACTGCGGAATCTGGAGCAAGAGTAATCTGAGCACCTGATAGACGAAGGCCGCGTGTACTCCGAGTGACAACTTGCTAGTGCCGTGCTGACGCATCCGAAAACGAAGGGGCACTTCGTGAAGCCGAGTCTGAGACGGGACAAACGCGAGAATTTCCAGAAGAATCTTGAATCCGACGGGTTGCAAGTGCGACCGTACAGATCGGTAGAGTGATCGACGGATAGCGAAGAAGCCACCCAGCGGATCGCTCACTGGAACGCGTGACAGCATGCGCGCAAAAAATGTACCGATGTTGCTGATGATCCGTCGGTCACGTACCCATTCACCGACACTCCCTCCTTCAACATAGCGAGAGCCAATGGCAATGGATGCTCCACTGTCGATCGCTGCCAAGACCTTTGGCAAGAGATCGGGATCATGCTGTCCATCGGCATCCATCACAACCAAGACGTCACCCACTGCCATATCAAAGCCATCGACCACCGCAGAGCTGAGTCCTTTTGTGTGCCTTCGTCGCATCACACGCAACGATGAATATTTTGTGCGTGCACTCTCTGCAACTTTCCACGTTCCGTCAGGAGAGTCGTCATCAACGACGATGATTTCGTGCGGCTGATCCTTCAGAACACCATCGAGAAAATCGATCATCGTGACGATATTCGCTGCCTCGTTGTATGTAGGAAGAATGACGGAGATCATTTGAATGTAAAATGTAAAATTTATAATGTAAAATTGGTAAGTAATTCTACATTTTACATTTTACATTCTACATTTTCTCATGTAGAAGCCAAGAAATATGAATATCCTTGTTACAGGCTCCTCCGGAACCATCGGCACACGGCTCTGTGAAAAGCTGCTGGAAGCCGGCCATACGGTCATCGGGGCTGACTGGGAACCTTGCCAGTGGAAGAAAGAAGTGGAGGCACTGCGGATCGATATCGACCTGCGTGATCCGAAGCAATACGGAAAGCTGCCGACCAACGTGGACATGATCATCCACCTTGCGGCAAATGCGCGCGTGTACGAACTGGTGGAGCATCCTGACCGTGCGCTGGATAACTGCATCGACACATTCAATATGCTCGAGCATGCACGGAAGCACGGGATCAAAAAATTCGTCTTTGCGTCATCGCGTGAAACCTACGGCAACATCCATCTGCCCGATGGTCAGAAGTACGATGAAGGAAAAGCACACTTTTCGACATGCGAAAGCCCGTACACAGCCAGCAAGATTGCAGGTGAGGCGTTCGTCGAGAGTTACAAGCGCTGCTACGACATCGAGTCAGTCATCGTTCGCTTCAGTAACGTCTACGGCATGTACGATAACTCGATCCGCGTCGTGCCACTCTATTTCCGTCAGGCGAAGGCAGGTGAAACGCTGAAGGTGTTTGGCGAGAAGAAGTGTTTGGATTTTACGTACATCGATGATGCAGTAGCAGGAGTACAGGGCATCGTGGAACAATGGGACAAGGCAAAGAATGAGACGTACAATCTTGCCTTTGGCGAAGGCACTACGATTCTGGAGCTCGCAGAGACGATGAAGGAACTACTCGGAAGTGCATCGAAGATCGAGATCGGTCCATCGAGAACGGGTGAGGTGACGCATTATATTGCAGATGTTTCCAAGGCAAAGAAGGCGTTCGGGTACAGCCCGAAAACGGGCTTCGCGGAAGGGATCAGGAAGAGTGTGGAGTGGTATAGGAAGAATACGTAATCCCCCGCCCCCGCAGCCGAGACGCCGCGTCTCGGCGTTTGCGGTGCTACAATGACAAACCACATGCCACAAATTCACTATCAACAATTCGGGCTCTTCCATGTCATCACAAAAACAAAAGATTCTATTCTTTGGTGCACACGCAAAGACATCCCCGAACGGCTCATTTATCACCTTCGAGTTACAAGAGATATCCATGGCGCATTTCTTCATGCCTTCTGCATACTCCCGAATCATCTGCATCTTCTTCTCTGCCCCGGATCGAAAGGATTAAGCAGCTTCATGCAAAGCTTTAAATCGTGCAGCTCAAAAGAGTTTCGAAAGATGGATCCTGCAATCGGTTGGCAAAAAGGGATTATGACGAACGAATTATGGACGCAAAACAAAGAAGCAGCGTCGTTGGCTATATTCAGGGTAATGCCGCGAAGCATAGACTCGTTCAAGAGGTCACCGATTGGCCATGGACATCGTTACATTTTCCTGATGTCTGTGATCCATTGGAAATCTGGCTGTAGAAATCCTCGCAATCCGGCACGCGGCGTGCCGGCTGCGGAAATAATGATAATTTTTACTTCTTCTCCTCGTGGTAGACCATATCCAGATTCACTTCCCACAGATTTGATTTATCCGTTCGCCCTTCGATGATGTTATCCACCGCCAGCATGGCAGTCAGCATGCTGTGATCCTGGTTGTTGTACCTGTGCATGCCGTTTCTACCGATGAGATACAAATTCGGAATCTTCTCGACGAAGTCGCGCACCACATGCAGCTGATCGTAACTGCCGATGTAGGCGGGATATGCTTTGGGCATGCGCAGCACACAGCCATCCAGGACGTCTTCTCGTTTGATCATGCCGATTGCTTCCATTTCAGTAATACCGAGCTCGATCAGCTTTTGGTCATCCGTGACCCACAGGTCGCCGCCTTCGTTCACGAAGTACTCGAGACCAATCCACATCGTGTTCTTTCGATCTGCGACCATGTACGGACTCCAGTTGTTGAAAATCTGCACACGACCAACGCGCACGTTCCCTTCCTGAATGTAGATCCAGTTATCCGGCACATCGGTTTGTGGCGCTTTGCCTTTTTCCTGCACGTGCAATTTCTTGAGAAGCAGTCCCACAGTCAAGAAATCGCGATAGTAGAGCCCCTCTGCTACTTCCATCTCTCGTGCTGCAGGATGTGGCGTGATCATGCCAAAAAGATGCTTGATCGGCATGGTGGAGAAGAAGTAATCGCAGGCAATCTGCTCAGTCGAACCCGTCTGCATATCCTCGATAGTGACCGATGTCACCGCATCACCTGTGAGATGCACGCCAGACACACGGTGTCGCATTCTAATTTCGCCACCACACTTCTTTACTTGGTCTGCCGTAATCTCCCACATCTGTCCCGGACCAAACTTCGGATAAAAGAAACGCGTGATGAGACTCGTCTCGCGTTCTTCTTGCTGCTTTTTAAAATCACTAGAAAGCAAATCCTTCACGGCGTGAATGACCGCACGCTTCAGAGAGAGCCCCTTTACGCGCTGTGCGCCCCAATCAGCACGAATCTGGCTACAGGGCACACCCCATACCTTCTCGGTGTACGCCTCGAAAAAGGTGGCATACAGTCGATCGCCGAATCGATTTTTGTAGAAAGCATCCAGATACGTTTCGTCACGAAGTGGAAACCACTGCCGCTTGATGTACGACAGTCCGATCAAGAGTGTGTTGAGGAGTCCTAGTCGCCTGGCAACAGTCAGCGTGATCCCAATCGGATAGGGAAAGAAATTTTTCTTGTAAAAAATACGTGAGACGCGCGGTCGCTGGAGCATCACGACATCTTCTTTCTCAGGATCTGGCGATACTCGTTTTACTTGCACTGTCTCACCTCTTTCTTGGACTGCCCACTGACCACTAACCACTTTCTGATCGTCTAAACAATCCTTACACAAAAATTCAACGATGCTTTCCGCCACATACTCAATCTCGTGATTTTTCTCGATCGTGTCTGCAGATGGCTTCCCTTGCCTCGGCATCATATTGAACCACCAGTTCATGACACGCTGATCCTTGCTAAAAAAACGATGTCCGCCGATATCGATACGATTTCCTTTGTAATTGTAGGTCTGCGCAATCCCACCGATCGCATCGGTCATCTCCAAAACAACAGGCTTGATGTCCGTGCGTTTGAGTAACTCGTATGCAGCAGTTAAACCTGCTGGTCCGGCGCCGGCGATAATGGCAATCTTTTGCGACATAAATACTTAAGCAGCTATCACCTCATCTTCAGGAATGTGTGCGACACGGAAGACGAAGCCACGAAGCAAGAAAAAATTGAAAAACATCAGCGTCCCAATCGCAAGCGCCTTCGCGAGCAGATAGTGTAACCCCATATAAATCAGCCCGATCGAAAGTGCATAGTTTAAGCTGGCGGCAACCATGTAGACGGAAAAAAACTTCGCAGCCTGCGTCTTTACACCTTTCCCGCGAACGCGGAACGTGAAGAGTCGGTTACTGAAAAATACAAAAGTCATCGCAAGACCGGTAGAAACAATGAGCGCATACCGCTCAGGCCACCCCGCATAGGCAACGAGGATATGGAGAGTTGAAAAGTCGATGACCGCACCCAATCCTCCGCATACGACAAATTTCATGAACGAAGAGCCGTATTTTTGTGCAAGACGAACAATCATCTGTTTCTTGATTGTAGCGGGCGATCCCCCTCGGTTCTACCATCTATTTCCCCTTCTCCTTCCATCCCTCGAAGGTCTTCTTCAGACCCTCCTCAAGAGGTGTCCACTGAAAATCTGCAAGGGCAGGATGTAAGGGAAGAGTCGCAATACTTCTCTTGCCTTCGGGCTTATCGTGATCGAAAGACAGTTTCAACTTTGCGTTCACGATCGCCACAATGATGCTTGCTACGTCCTTCACAGTATGTGGCTCGGGCGGCAGCACATATTGAATGCCGCTTGCGCCGTGATCAATGAGTGTCATGACTGCTTTGATGAGATCGGGGGCGTAGAGGAAAACGCGTTCCTGCTTTCCGCTTCCCCATACATCCAGTGTTGCCTTTGCTTTCTCGGCTTTGAGCATCAGTGCAGGGATCATGTTGCTGTCTTTGGCGAACGTGTCTCTTTCCCCGTAGGCACCCACAGGTCGCACAATGAGGAGCGGAAAACCATGCTGTCTGGAGGCTGTAATCCAGAGCGCCTCTGCCATCGCCTTCCCAAGGGTGTAGCCATCTGTTTCGTCTTCTTTCGCTAGTTGGATGATGTCGATCTCTGGTGGAACGTTGGCAGAACTAAAGAACGTGACAGCCGTCTTTGGGTGTTCTTTGAGTGCGCGAATGAGGGCCAGTGACATCTCGACATTCCCTGTAGCTACATCACCACAGTGATCACGATGAAACTCGCGGTTCCGTCTGTGCGATGCCAAGTGAAACACGTGATCGATGCCTCGAACCAGTTCCTCGCAATATGCTGGATCTCGCAAATCCCCTTCTACCCATTCGATCTCGCTCCGACGCTTGGATAAGGCACGATAGTTCTGTGCGCGAATAGGAATACGGACTTCCGCACCACGAGACAGCATTTCCTCAGCTAAGTGGCTCCCGATAAATCCTGTGCCGCCAGTGATGAGGACGCGCCGACCTTTCCAAGAAGCTGACATGCATCAACTGTACTGCAAGAATCCGATTCCGTCAGCAAATTTATACTTGAGTTGGACGATGGTATGCGAGGAGCATCCATGACATGACACTACTAGTAAGGCGAGCACCGAAGCGTGCGAGTACCGCACCGAGCAAGCCATACTGAGGGATAAGCCAAACGAGGAGTACTGCAAACACTGCAGCTGATGTCCAATTGGTGCGATAGTTATGCCGAATCAAGCCTTGTGCATCCAAATACTGACTAAGAAGGGTAGACGGCATCGTGATCAGCGACGCGGCAGCAACAGAGGTAAGGAGTACGAGCTCCTTGGCTTCATAGCCCGGGAAAAGGAAGGGCATAAGCCAGGGTGCTGCGAGGATGTACAGAGCGATACATACCGCAAAGAGCAGAGTCCCGAGAAGCACCACGCGAAAGAGCTGTCGACGTCTCGCCATGGTGTCGCCGCCCTTGGCTTGTTTTGCAAAACTAATAGGAAAGAACTGCTTGAGGAAAATCTTTGCTTGCTCGGGGATGAGGATGGCAACCGAAAACAGCGCGAGCTGATTCAACCCAAAGAAATGCGAGATCATCAGTTTGTCGATGTACCACACAATTTCACTAGGAAAGGTTGCAAATGTGAGTTGCCACGCATAGCGCACAACCTTACGAGTATTTTCGGTCTCGTAGGTATCACTAGGTGGACGTAGTCGACGCAGAAAAAATAGATAGACCAGTGAAGGTATCGACATCGTCACAATAAGCATCAGGAGAGATGACTGGTGCATAAAAACCACAATCAGTGACGCTAACATCATGAGAGCGCTCCAGACGAAGTTTGCTTTCAGAGCGATATCGAAGCGCGATAGCCCCACGGTGTAGCCGCCAAATAGGACCATCGCAATCGGAGGGAGAGGAAAGAGAATGCCCGCCACGAGAAATAGTGACCACAGTTCTTCCCGTCCATACATCCCGAGAAAAGGAATCGCTCCAAAAAGAATGCAGGATCCAATCGCACTAATATAAAACTGAGTTAGTGTGATGCGACGCATGGAGAACCTGTCGCCTCTCGCCCACGCACGTGTCACGGAATGCGGCATTCCTGAAAGATTGAGTACCGAGATCATCCCAACAATGCTCAACATGAACTGATACTCACCGTAGATTGATTGATCGAAGAGACGAGCAACCAAGTAGCCAGTCACAATCCCGCGAAGAAAACCTACGACGTGCCCCACGACGACGAACCCTGAATTTTTCGCATAATAATGCGCATCAAACCGAAAGCGCTGACCGAGTGCCGTCAAAGCAGGTGCGTACCGCGCAAGTGAAGGACGTCGCATGCAGGCAGTATATCCTAAGTTCTAGGAGAGAATGTACGGATGCATCTGCCACGCGATGCCAATGGCAGCGGTGCAACTCACGAGTATGAGTAAGAGCGACAGAAGACGTAGGGCACCCGAATCTCGCTCTGAAGCAAAGAGTGCGTAGACGGGATAGAACGGTGTCACCACGCGTCCGATGCTAGTGATCACCCCCCACATATGACTGTCCATGCAGAGCATCGTCACGGTCAGTCCAGAGAGTAAGAAAGGTAAGAGCCCGATACGCGTACGCTTCCGCAACCAATCACGGCTAAGCAATACAAATAGCGGCAGGACAACAGCAAGGAGTGCAAGTGAGGAGAAGCGATACATCTGCTGTATCCCCTGCTCTGTCATCGCCCACTGCAATGCATACCACACGCCAACAAACGGCGGATCGATAACATTGTTATTTGCTTGAAACCCGATGTCACCGAAACGGATCTCTAAGAATACTTGCCATCCAAACATCAGCAGAATCGGGAGTGCTAGGTACAGTGCATCCTTCCACTGCCTCTTCCATAGAAACCAGAGTCCGAGGAGCACGATGAGAAAGATGGTTGTCTCGCGTGCGAGTAATGAGAGTGTGAGTGCGAGTACTGATGCAAGATCGATACGGCGACCAGAGCGCTCAAACAACCAAAAGAAGAGCAGAATAAAGAAAATGCTGACGGGTTCTGTGAGTGAGAAGAGAAGTCCGACCAGGATCGCAGGGTTCCAGAGAACGGTCAGAGTGTGCACATTCACTTTTTTAGTGATCGACGTAAGCAGCAAAAACGAACCGATCGCTGCAAGTAGGTTGATGACGAGGAACGCAAGTGGCAGCCACTCATCCTGTCCAAGTGAGAGAAGAAATCCAAGTAATGGAAAGAGAATCCTCTGAAAACGGTATGGAGAGTCGAATGTGATCTCGCCACCGAAGAAGAGGGCAGGGACATCTCGTGCAATCTGGTAGTACGCCATGCCGTCGTATCCGCCATCTGTGTAGAGCACAACACCGGAAGCGACGCCCTGGTCCGTTCCGAAGGTGGCATCCATGTGCAAAAGCGCACTCACGTTGCCGTCGTAGTGCCAGAGAGCGGCAGTGACCAGTATGAGCAGCCCAAGGAGGGACAATCCTGCGGCGCTGAGCGTGCGTGACATCATGCCTATCAGTGTACCTGAGGCTGCAGGGCACCAAAGATCGTGGTAGGATCTGGTTCTATGAAAACAGTCATTCTCTGCGGCGGCCAAGGCACACGCATGCGTGAGGAAACGGAATTTAAGCCCAAACCGATGGTCACGATCGGAGGGAGACCCATACTCTGGCACGTGATGAAGATGTACGGACAGCACGGTCTGACCGACTTCGTACTGGCTCTCGGCTACAAGGGGGAAATGATCAAGGATTACTTCTTGCATTACGAGGCGATGAACAACGACTTCACGATGACACTCGGTCACAACGACAAAGTGGAGTATCACAACGTACACGGTGAAAAAAACTTCCAGGTGACTCTCGCAAACACCGGAGAGAACACGATGACCGGAGCACGCATCAAGAAAATCGAGAAGTACATCGATGAAGACACGTTCTGCCTGACGTACGGCGATGGCGTGAGCGATGTCGACATCAGCAAGTTAGTCGCATTTCACAAAAAGCACGGCAAAACCGCGACCGTCTGCACGGTGCACGCACAGTCACGGTACGGCTCACTGGGGCTCAGTGGTGATCAGGTCACCAGCTTCGCCGAGAAACCGCTCAGTGAAGGATGGATCAGTGTGGGATTCTTCGTGCTTGATAAGAAAGTCTTCACGTACGTGACGGACGATGACACATGCACGTTCGAACAAAAGCCCCTACAACAACTGGCAAAAGATGGTGAGCTGATGGCGTATCGCCATGAAGGGTTCTTCGCTGCCATGGACACGTATCGCGAGGCACAGGCATTGAACGATCTTTGGAACAAGAAAGCTGCTCCCTGGAAAACATGGTAAAGCAGAGTGCTCAGTTCTGGCGCGATCGACCGGTGTTTGTAACCGGAGCGATGGGACTGGTGGGATCTGCGACTGTGAAAAAACTACTCGACCTCGGTGCGTCGGTTGTGATTTTGCAGCGCGACTGGATCCCCGATGCTGAACTCGTCCAATCTGGACTCATGGAGAAAGTATCGATCGTACGCGGTGAACTCAGTGATCTGAGTGTGCTCGAACGCGTGCTCGGTGAATTCGAAATTGCAACGGTGCTCCACCTCGCGGCACAAGCTGTGGTGGGAGTGGCGAACAAGAATCCTCTCTCAACATTCGAATCGAATATCCGCGGAACATGGAATCTGCTGGAGGCATGTCGCAGGTCGCCGCTCGTGAAACAAGTGGTTGTCGCCTCTTCAGACAAAGCCTACGGCGAACAGCCGAAGCTCCCCTACACAGAAGACATGCCACTTCTGGCCAAGCACCCGTACGATGTCTCAAAGGCATGCACCGACATGCTGGCGCAGAGTTACGCACACTCGTTCGATCTGCCAGTGACGATCTCTCGTTGCGGCAACTTCTATGGACCAGGCGACCTCAACTGGAATCGGATTGTTCCTGGCACCATTCGATCGATTCTGAATAACGAGTCGCCCGTTGTTCGTTCCGACGGAACATTCGTTCGCGACTATTTGTATGTCGATGACGGTGCAGATGCCTACCTGACACTTGCAGAAAAAATGGCAGCAAATCCTACACTGAAAGGAGAAGTGTTCAATTTTTCGACGGAGGAACCAATGACCGTACTTGCACTCGTTCAGGCCATCACGAAACTCATGCAATCCGATCTCAAGCCCGATGTACGAAACGAAGCGAGTAATGAAATTCTGAAACAGCACCTGAGTGCCGAGAAAGCGAAGCAGATGCTCGGCTGGAGTGCGGCATATGGACTGGACGAAGGGCTACAAAAGACAATCGAGTGGTACCGCGATTTCCTCACATAAAAGCCATGTCGAACGTATCGTGCTGCCGGTCGTGCGGATCAGGAGAGCTATCCCGGATCCTGAATATCGGTGAGACGCCACTCGCGAACGCGTTACTTGCTGAATCAGATTTGAATAAAGAGGAGAAGAAGTATCCGCTCGTACTACTTTGGTGCCCTGCGTGCACACTCTTGCAGATTTCGGAAAATGTCCCGGGTGATATCCTCTTCTCGCACTACGTGTATCAATCTTCATTCTCTGATGCCTTTTTATCGCACTGCAAAACTCTTTCCTCCCAGATTACAAGAGAGCAAAAACTGAATGACGCCAGTCTCGTGATCGATATTGCGAGTAACGACGGATACCTCTTGCAGTTCTACAAGGAGCAGAACATTCCAGTGCTGGGCATTGAACCTGCAACGAATATCGCAGCAATCGCAACGAAGAAAGGGATCGAAACGAAAAATGTATTCTTCACCGAAGCAGTGGCAAAGACTCTACCTAAAGCCGACGTCGTCCATGCACACAACGTGCTACCTCATGTCGGTAACCAGCGAGACTTCGTACGTGGCATCAAGCAGCTACTCAAGCCTGATGGTGTCGCAGTAATCGAGTTTGCGTATGCGGTCGACACGATCGAGCATGTGGAATTCGACCAGATCTACCACGAGCACATGTGCTATTTCTCACTCACCGCATTCGACGCACTAGTCAAAGCCGCGGATTTAAGTGTTGTTCGCGTAGAGAAAGTTGTGGTGCATGGCGGTTCTCTTCGGGTATTTTTGAAGCACACGAGCGCACCGATCGACGCATCGGTCACGATGATGCTCAAGCAGGAGGAAGAGTGGGGTGTTGGCTCCATCGATACGTATCAATCCTTTGCAACAAAAACACATGCTCTGCGTACGAGCCTCGTTGACCTTCTGCAGAAACTGAAGCTTAAAGGGAAGCGTATCGCTGCGTACGGCGCATCTGCAAAGGGCTGCACACTGATGCATTTTTGCGGGATAGGGAAAGACGTGATCGACTACGTCGTTGATCGTAGTACCACGAAGCAAGGGCTCTACACTCCGGGGACGCATCTAAAGATTGAGCCGGTAGAAAAGTTAGTGGAAGACCGTCCGGATTACGTGCTCCTGCTCACGTGGAATTTCGCAGAAGAGATTTTGAAGCAACAGAAAGAATATAGAGAGCAAGGAGGAGCATTCATCGTGCCTGTGCCGAGTCCAAAGATCGTCTAAACTGTCATCATGAAGATCAAAGAAACCAGTCTGCCGGGCGTGTATACCGTCGATATTGATCGCCATACCGATGTTCGGGGCTTTTTTGCACGAACATGGGATAGGGAAAGTGCGGAGAAACTTGGACTCATTCAGCAATTCGACTACACCTGCATTTCGGGCAATGCGAAGAAGGGCACCCTTCGAGGGATGCACTATCAGATCGATGCACACGGTGAAACGAAACTCGTGCGATGTACAAAGGGATCGATGTTCGATGTCGTAATCGATCTTCGACCCAATTCTCCGACATTCAAAAAGTGGATCGGTGCCGACCTCTCGGCAGAGAACCACTCAGCACTCTACATCCCAACTGGGTGTGCGCATGGGTTCATTACGATGCAGGATGACACCGAGGTGCTGTATCAGATTCATGGGAACTATAATGCGGATGCATCAAAGGGTGTGCGATGGAATGATCCTGCATTTGGTATTGAGTGGCCGATGCAACCAACCATCCTCTCGGAGCGGGATACCGCGTACCCAGACATCGTATGAAGCGAGTACTCGTGACTGGAGCAAGTGGCTTCATTGGCAGACAGTCGCTCCCCTTCTTGGTGCAAAACGGATACGAAGTACACGCGGTCTCTTCGGGGACAAAAGAAATCGTGAAAGTAAAAGGTGTCACCTGGCAGGCTGCCAACCTGCTCGATGAAGACGAGCGATCACGAGTGATGAACCAAGTGAAGCCAACACACGTGCTGCATTTTGCATGGATCGCAACCCCTGGTGAGTACTGGACGTCTCCACTCAATGAAGAGTGGGTTGAAGCAACGGTAGATCTCCTGAGACTGGCGAAAGAACACGGGGTGAAGCGATTTGTCGGCGCGGGCAGCTCGGCAGAATACGACTGGGCTACCGACGCTCCGCACGTGGAAACAGAGACACTGAAACCTGCAACACCGTACGGAATGGCGAAGGCAGAAGCAGGAACAATGGTGTACAACGAATCGATGAGCACAGCATGGGGACGCATCTTCCATCTCTACGGTCCCTACGAAGATGGGCGACGACTGGTCCCTGATGTCATCAAGAATCTGCTCGAAGGCAAAGAGGCAGCGTGTACACACGGAGCGCAAGTACGTGACTTTCTCCATGTCCGGGATACAGCATCAGCATTCGTGTCACTACTCGAAAGCGATGTCACGGGAGCTGTGAATATCGCATCAGGTACGCCTGTCACAATCAAGCAGGTTGTGGAAACGATCGGCAGGCTCATTGGAAAACCCGAGCTCATCACACTAGGAAAGAAGGAGGCACCGAAAAATGATCCCGCAGTGCTCACTGCTGATACGACACGACTGCGCACAGAAATTGGCTGGCAACCGTCGATGACTCTAGAGGACGGACTCAATGAAACGATCGAATGGTGGAAGGCAGAGTAACCTGTCGTCTTACAATTTTTCCGTCACTTTTTTTCTATAAAAGTGGAGAGGAAAATTCAGGCAAAGAAAGATGAATATGGCGCTCCCGTGCAATATCCACTACTATCTCTCCACTATGAAAATTTCAGTCGACACTGATTTAAACAAGATAGAAGTGCAAAAAAACGGCGAATCACAGTCTCTCGAGCTCTACTCCGACAAGGCATTCGAGATCCTGTCTGATCTCTGGTCCAAAGTCGGCTGGAACCAGAAGTACACCTATACCTTTAGCTGGATGGGTGTGCCTGTGATCCAGCTACCCGAAGACATGATTCGCACACAAGAAATGGTGTGGAAAGTGCAGCCTGATGTCATCATCGAATGCGGTGTCGCACACGGCGGCGGATCCATCTTCCTCGCTAGTCTCTGCAAAGCCATGGGACGCGGTCGCGTGATCGGCGTCGAACTGGAATTCCGTGGCGAGAACAAGAAGAAAATCGAATCACATCCACTATCGTCACTGATCACACTCGTAGAAGGGAGTTCCACTGCTCCGAAAACCGTGGAAAAAGTTCGTGGGCTTATCAAGCCCAATGAAACTGTCATGGTGATTCTGGATTCCAATCACTCGAAAGCGCATGTCGCTGCCGAGCTCGTCGCATACCACGACATGATCACAGTTGGCTCGTACATCGTGGCGACCGATGGCTGCATGGAGTTTGTATTTGATACGCCACGCGGAATCGCCGCATGGGAAAAGGACAATCCAGCAGAGGCTGCTCGTGAATTCGTCGCATCCCACAAAAACTTCGTGATTGATCAGGTTCCGATGCCATTCAATGAAAGCACACTCCGCACGACCATCACACACTGGCCGGACGCCTGGATTAGGCGTGTATCGTAACTCCTATGGCGGATCAGCCACTCGTGACCATCGGCGTGCCTGTATACAATGAAGCTCGATATATACACGAGTCGATGAAGACGCTCTTGTCGCAGTCATACAGCAATATCGAATTCCTGATCGGTGATAATGCAAGTAACGATGGCACATCCGAAATATGTGAGAAGTACGCATCCGAGCATCCTACTATTCGATACGTCCGTCACCCTGAGAATATCGGGCAACACGCAAATTTTAATTGGCTCGTGCATCATGCGAAGGGCAAATACTTTTGTTGGGGATCGGCACACGACCTTCTCGACCCTGACTTTGTCGAAAAATCTGTGGAGGCTCTGGAGAATAGGCCAGAGGCAGTGCTGGGGTACCCTCGTACAATCAATATGACGAAGGAGGGTGAAATTACGAGAGAAAAGGTACGACCATTTGATATTACGAAGATGCCTCCTGCTGCACGTTTCCGTGAAGTGATGTGGCGTGTCGACTGTAACTACGTCTACGGCATGTGGAGACTGGAGCCCATGCAACAGAGTAAGGTCTTTCAGCAATTTCCTGCATGTGATCGTGTGTTTCTGGCAGAGATGGCAATCAAAGGAACATTCGTCCCCGTCGATACGTTTAAGTACTATCGGATGAGTCGAGAACGTGTTGAGAGTGAAGTAGAGAAACGTCGTCGTATCATGCACTACCTGACGCCAGGGAAAGTGTGGACGGACGCAGAGCTGGCGCATCGATCGTTCTACGCGCCAATGCAACGAGCGTACTACGCAATTATTCGTGAATCACGACTGTCACTGAGTGATCGCTTACGCACCTATACGTCCATCTGGCTCAGCGGCGTCATGAAGGCACACCTGCTCCCAGGAGCGGGGCTACTCAGTGCTCTCACAAAGAAAATTCTGCCAAAACCGCTGCTGAATGCACTTATGCGAACCATGCAGTAGGGTTCTGGCATGAAAGAGGTGGACCCAGTACACTCTCCCTCGATGAAAAAGGAACCTATCATCTGTGTTATCGGTCTGGGTTATGTCGGCTTGCCGCTGGCTGCCGCGTTTGGTCGTACGGGATGGAAAACATATGGGTTTGATATCAATGCTGAGCGCATTCGTACTCTTCTTGCAGGGCATGACTGGACACATGAACTCACGGAGGACGATTTGAAGAAAACGAAGATTGAGTACAGCAATGAAGGGACCGTCATCAGCCAGGCCAATACAATTATCGTTGCAGTCCCTACTCCAGTCGATAGTCAGAACGAGCCAGACCTCACGCCGGTCATCAAAGCGAGTGAAACCGTAGGCAAACATCTTTCGAAAGGCAGTGTCGTTGTGTACGAATCGACCGTGTATCCAGGTGTGACGGAAGAGATCTGTGTACCTATCTTAGAAAAACAGTCAGGACTGAAGTGTGGCACTGATTTTACTGTCGGCTACTCCCCAGAACGCATCAATCCCGGAGACAAGGAACACACGATCGACAAAATTGTGAAGGTTGTCGCAGGGCAGGACACCGAAACTGCGGACTGGCTCGTCATGGTGTATGGCAAGATCGTGACAGCCGGCATCCACAAAGCCCCGAATATTAAATCAGCGGAGCTGGCTAAGGCGATCGAGAACACGCAGCGTGATCTCAACATCGGTCTGATCAACGAAATCGCAATGTTCTGCGACAAGCTGGGTATCCGCACCAAAGATGTACTGGAGGCTGCGGGCACCAAATGGAACTTTCTCAGGTTCCAGCCGGGGCTCGTTGGTGGGCACTGCATCGGTGTCGATCCGTACTACTTGGTAACGAAAGCACGCATGCTCGGCATGTCCACCGAGATCATCTCAGCCGGACGAAAGATCAACGACAGCATGGGGGCGTTTGTTGCAGGGCAAATTGATGGAGCGATGGGTAAAAAAGGGAAAGTGCTCATTCTTGGTCTCACATTCAAAGAAAACATTCCTGACACGCGTAACTCCAAGGTCATCGATGTCATCAATTCTCTACAATCCATGGGGCACGATGTTTTCGCACATGATCCGTGGCATGATCAAGCAGCGATAGAAAAAATGGGGCTGGCCTTTGGATCGCTAGAGACAGGACCATTCGATTGTATCGCGGTGCTGGTCCCTCACGCCGAGTACCGCTCACTTGGAGTGAAAGAGTTTGTGGGAGCACTCCAACCAGGAGGCGTTTTCTATGACCTGAAGTCCATTTGGAAGCATGAAGAAGCGGCGAAACTAGGATTCACCTATCGATCACTGTAACACTACCCAGCGTGCCCGAGTTGCGTGGCGATCTTCTGCAGTGCCTGTCCTGCTGGCTTACTCAGCACATAGTGTTCAGGAGCGCCTACTTTTTTGGCGATGTACGTAATCTGATAGGTCAGGAAAGGCAATCGCACTAAATGAAACGTCCACTTGAGGACGATGAGTGTGAAGAAATTGCCGAGTTCTGTGACGAGTTCGAATCCTGTGCGGGTCAAAATGTTACGCATGTTGATGCGTGTGAACGTCGTAAAGTGCCCCTCTTGCTTGGCACGCATCCATTCATATCGAACAAGTAGATTCTGCATCGCTTCCCAGTAATAGTAGGGATTGGGCGTACTCACGATGAGGGTTCCGCCTGGTTTCAGTACTCTATTCGCTTCGCAGAGCATGAAAAGTGGATTGGTCACATGTTCGATGACATCGCCAGCGATCACCGTATCAAAAAATCCATCAGGGTACGGAATAGGCTGAACATTCAAATCGACCTTCTTGGTTTCGACATATTGTGGCAATGGGACAGTAGGGCGATCGACGATGTCGATGCCATACAAGTTTTTGGACGTATGGTTTGGGAACTCAGCGTATCCGATATCCAGAGCTTTGCCAGTGACGAATTTGTCCTGAGCGATGTGTTTACGATGCGGCATAAGAAAAGCAGAAAATAAGCCGTTTCCAGGATAACGCTAAAAGCTATAGTATGCACGCGATTCTATCGTCCCTATTTACTCAGAGCACCCACTCATGACAATGACCGAGACAAGTAGAGAGCTCACAATCATCGTGCCAGTCTACAATGAAGAGCGCACGATCGTATCGGTCATGCAGAGACTGCAGGAGGTCTGTGCTCATGCAGAAGTGATCTACGTCGATGATGGATCGAGTGATGCGTCCTTGAAGCTCATGCAAGAACATGCACGGCAGGACACTGATCAGGTACTGACCAAACCCAATGGTGGTAAAGGCTCTGCGATCCGCATGGGTCTTCAGGAAGCGCACGGCACGTACACTGCGATCCAGGATGCAGACCTGGAATACGATCCAAAGGAAATACTCACGCTTGTAGAAATCGCGAAAGAGACGGGGCAGGTTGTTTTTGGATCACGGTTTCTGCAGCAGAATCCGAATATTTATAAGCGCTTTCTTTTGGGAAATAAAGTCTTAACAGGAGTAACGAATCTGCTCTTTGATGCCAAATTAACAGATAGCTACACCTGCTTTAAGGTACTCCGCACTGCGGACTTCCGAGAATTGGATTTGGAAGCACGGGGGTTCGAACTGGAGGCAGAGATAACAGCGAAATGCCTAAAGAAAGGGTGGAAAGTGCACGAGGTACCTATTACCTATAAGCCACGAACACTGGAGGAAGGGAAAAAAATCGGATGGAAAGATGCGTGGCGTGGCATCGTCATGATGCTGCGCATTCGATTCAAGGGCTAGGCCCTATCGACTACTCTCACGCATGCGACCAATTTCAAATCCACTGTCTTCAAAGACAATCTCAGCACGAGCGCGAAGAGTGTTCATCGCACGCGACCTCTGATCGTACGGCGTAAAGACAACGAACGAGATGGGTTGAAGCTGCAACTTTTCTTCTTCACTCAGAGAAAGAAAAGAACGGTACGCATCCAGATGTTCTGATACTTCCTGATCGGAAATCGCTGCATAGGATCCGAGCACTTCGCGGTAATAAATAGCATGCACGGCACTGCTGAGCTCTGCTCTGCGAGTAGAGAAGAACGTATCCTTGGCCTCCACAGCAGTCACACCTTGCGTCCAAAGTTGAAAAAAATATGTCATTCTGGCATGCGTATCAGGCACGAGGTAATTATTTGCATTCGTTGAGTAGTACACATCTGCAGATGTGTAGATCGGCACAAGATCCATGACATTCACATCGGCGGAGAACACCACGTCGCCCGTCTTTGTAAGAACGGAAAGCTCAGTCAGTACTGGCGCAAGGGACTGATAACGACCCCAGTGATCACGAACCGATGCGTATGCCAGCGTTTGATACCGGAGACCAAAGACAATTACGACGATCGGTACCGTTATTCCTACGATGCGAATAAATCTCTGGGGTGCAAAAGCACTACTCATCTGCAAAATGGCCACCAGAAACAGAAGTGATGCGATGGGATGAAAGAAATACCAATGGTAATGATGAGCAACAATGTGACTTCCAGTGATGACATGTTGATTGATGGCAATAATCCCGCCCAGGAGTAGGCAGATGATAAGCGATGCATTCGATTTCCATAGTCGTGAAGAAGCAAGGCATAAGCCCAAAGCAACGAGCATCCACACTCCAACGACCGGTTCACGAGAGTGGTGCAAGCCCATACGCATGGAGGACTCTGGATACAGTGGGTGCTGCAGCACCTCAACGAGGTTGAGTAAGTACGGGATCGAGAGTACGCCGATGATAACTGCGCTCAGGAGAAGTGTTAAAACACGACTCCATGATCCTCGATATGCAAAGTACAAGGTCAGAAGTCCAAGTGTTGCAGCGATGTATGACCACGCATACACATACGAATATACGAGAACAGTGATACATGCAATCAGTGCAGGCATGTGCCACCCCCGAGGCATACGTATCCAATTCGCAGTGATTGATATACAGGCAAAGAACCAAGAAGCCGTCCAGAGAGGATTGATAGGCCTCGTGAATCTCAGTGGCTCGTAGAAACCGACTCCTTCTATGATTGTGAAGAGATCCCAAGGAGCACCGAGAAGTGGACCTGCAAAAAAGAGGGTGCAGACAGCGAGGAGTGACTCCCACTTTCGGCCGGTGAGCGACTTTAGTGCACTTAAAACAGCAACGAAGAGTGCTGCACCACAGAGCCCTGCAAACAATGCAAATGCAGAAGCGGGATGCAAACCCGTGACCCGAGCAATATATGCAGGGATCATTTCAGCGAATGGCGGGTGCATGTATGGCTGATCCTTTGGTGAGCTGTAGAACGTATTGCCTGTCTTCCAGAAGCCATCATAGATCTCGCGCATTCTGGCCGCGTAATGAATCTCGGCGTCTGTCGCCATGATGTCGACACCCTGATACGGGTACGTGGTGTCGAGTCGCTGTAACACCCTCGTTGAGAATATGAGCGCAACAAAACACGCTACGCAGAGAAGCACGACAATCGAGAAGAACTTCTGACTCATCGCTTGCGCACAATGATGTAAAAATTGGCGGCACACAAATCGGCATTGGGTAGCCGAGCGAAGAGAATGTCCAGAAACTTGATGGGTGCGAGAAGAATCAAGAAAATATACTGCACTATTCCCTGTATCGAACGCGATCCCCCACTGAAGGCTGTTGCAATAAACGCAGCCATGAATGCGACGAATGCCGAGCATGGTCCTGCCATGATTCCGCTCTCGACAACCTCACACTCAGAGAAAAGGCTGGCCAGTCCCTCTTTCGTCCAACGCGTGTAATCCGATGGAGAAGGGTGCCAAGGAAAGAGGAACGGAGAAGCGACATGAATGAAGCCGCCAGAAGCAGTCACACGCACAATTTCGCGTGCTACAAGGTGTGGGTGCTCCACATGCTCCAACACCTGATCGCACGTCACGGCTCCGAATGCATCAGAGCGAAAAGGAAGTGACGCGACATCTGCGATGACGTCCACTCCAGGAAACGGGAAGAGATCAAGGTTGATGCTCTGGCATGGTAGTACACGGGTTCCTGATCCGACGTGCAGGGTGATCCCAGCAGGACGAAAGTGTCGCACGAATCTCTCTGAGGTGTAGCCCGTAAAATAGGAAGGCCCAACCAGCCATACCAAGGCATCGTACAACTTCGGCCATCGCTTAAAAAAATCTTTGAATCTATTCTCAGAGCGCTGGGACTGCTGCATCGCGATCGACTGGGACCGTGCAGCATCAACAAATGATGGAATCCCATTGATGAGAGTCGCCCCGGAAACTGACGGATCGATCACGTCTTGTAATTTATTTGGAGTCATTGTGATCAGTGTGAGGAAAAACCGCTCGCACTCGATAGGACTTGGATCGACTGCTGTTGAAATAGGTCCGCATGGTGAGTTCTCCCAAAACACCCATGAGCACGCACTGCACTCCGACGATTTCAAGGAGCGCTACGAGCACTGGAAGTGGAGTTTCGATAAACGTAGGTCCACCGAGCTGCCGCCATACGAATGCAGCAATGATAATGACGAATCCTGACAGGATGGATACCAGACCAATCGATCCGAAGAACTGCATCGGCCTCGTGAGAGATCGGAGGAAAAACGAAAGCATGAAAAGATCGAGCATTACTTTCCAGATCCTGCCAAAACCGTACTTCGATACACCGGCAGTACGAGGTCTGTGATGTGTCACGACTTCTGCAACGCGAGCACCTCGCATTCCTGCATACGCAGCGAGAAATCGGTGCATATCGCCAAACAGTCCCACATCCTCGATCACCTCACGCTTGTAAGCCTTCATGGTGCAGCCGTAATCATGGATTTCCTGTCCTGAAACGTTGCGAATGAGTTTGTTGGCAACCCGAGAGAGCAAGGAGCGCAACCATGCATCATGACGGTTTCTGCGCCATCCGGACACGATATCATATCCTTCATCGATTTTCTGTAGAAAGAGAGGAATATCCTGCGGATCATTCTGCAGATCAGCATCCATAGGAAGTAGAACCGCCCCCTTCGCATGATCCATGCCTGCTGCAATCGCAGCAGTCTGACCAAAGTTCCGAGCAAGAAGCAGTGTACGTACAAATGGGTACTTTTCGGACATCTGCTGCAATTCTTTGGCAGACGTATCTGTGCTCCCATCATCAACTGCGATTACTTCGGTTGCGGGGAGACTCGGTAACATCGCAGCGATTTCCGCAAGAAGCGTCGAGATATTCCCTGCTTCGTTATGCACCGGAAGGATAATAGAAAGGTATGGAGCACTCATCGGCGGTGTACCGTAAAAATACCGAGTCCGAACATCAAAAATGAAGACGCCAGAAAGATGGTGAAGAGTAGCAGTGGAAGTGAGGGATCACGCATCACGAACGTCGAAACAAGTGATGCCACTGCGAAGAAACCGAGTAAGAAAGAAAGCAGAATAAATAGTTTCAGCGGATTGAACCTAGCAATGACCTCGACGACATACTGCAGTGTTCTGAGTGAATCTCTGATGATGCGCACCTTCGATTTTCCAATCCTCGCTGCGTAGTCAATCGGGGTGTACTGCACGAATTTGCCCGTTAACATATAGATCAGTGTAATGGTTGTGGTGAAGCTGAAACCGTTACAGAGGTCACCAAAATACTGTTCTGCATCTGATTTTCGGAATACTCGGAGACCTGAATTGATATCTGGAATACGTCTGCCGGTCGTGAACTCAACGAGCCACTGGAGCAGTATTCTCGCCGGCATCTTCAGAAACGATCCACGATAGTATTTGCCACGCCTGGCTCCTACCGCCATATCAAATCCCGAGTCGATGAGCTGGACCAGTTCCGGTAATCGCTCGACTGGATACGTGCCATCAGCATCCGTGATGGCAACGATATCGTTCGTTGCGTGTCGAATCCCATCCTTCAGGCTACGACCGTATCCTCCAGGTGCTGGGTGACGCAGTACGACTGCGCCTGCATCTTTGGCAACACTTGCTGTCTGATCACTGGACCCATCATCAATAACAATCACTTCAGGTCGTGGAGAGAGGGCGTACAAACGTTCGATGACCTGACGGATACCGCCTTCTTCATTCAGTGCCGGGATGATGACAGAGTAGTTTTTCAGGGATTTGGGCGGAATCGACGAAGAAGCACATCATAGCCGAAAGCGGCTAAGACTGCATAGAGTGGCAGGAAAGGAACGAGATAGCGTGGAGTGGCGTCTGTCAGGATGTAGACCGCAATGTTGTAGGCGATAGGCATCAGCCAGAGCCACCTGTACTCACGACGAAGGGTACAGAGACCGATCGCACATCCGATGAACAGAAGAAGATGTGTCAGGGCAGCATAGACATTGAAGAGCCGACTCATTCCTCCCCCAACAAATGGAATATGTAGTTCAACGATCTCGAAGAGAGAAAAGTTGAGGTAGGAAGAAATGTTCTGCATGATCTTCGCCTGACCGCTCTTCGCTATATCAGACATGTCGAGTGAGTAATCGAAGCCGTCTGGCCACTTGCGATGCATGAGTCCATTGAAACTGCACGCATCGGAGCGGCCATTCCAATTGCGAGTGACGTACTCGGCATACAGACATCGGAGTGGCTCCAGACCATGGACCCGTTCTGCCTGCTCGCCACGCACATACCACATCACAGCAGTCCTCTGATTTGCGATCACTCGAAAGTTCCCATCTATCGTTGCATTGCGTAGCGCCCAGAGAGAAACCAGCCCACTCATAACAAAGAGTGTGATCATGACCCCTACTCGATATCCTGGCCGCACCGAAAAAAGCACTGCAATCCCGAACGGCAAAAGGAGGATTGGGAAGTAGGTGAGAACTGCGTACGCAAGAGGAATCGCGAGGATAAGCCAGTGCATCAGTCGACGTGTGCGCACCGCTCGTAAAAAGAGTGTGACGATGAGCATCGTGAGTATCGTGGTCAGCGCTTCTCTATTCGCAGTGAATAGTGCGTGGGCAATCGAGCCAGAAGTCAGGATCAGAGCAAAGCTGACTGCGGCGATAGTCTGCCCATACCAACGGTACAACTCCTTTGCGAGGAGTGCTGCCGCAATGTAGAGCGCCACAATCTGCACGAGTAATAGAGCGAAGATGTTTTCAATGCCGAAGAGTCCGTACGTAACGGCAAGGAAGAAACTCATGCCTGGTTCGCGTTCCAGAAAGGCATGAATGCCATCGATCGAATACAAGCCCTGGGTGAGAAGGTTGATCGCACCTTGGCTGTAGTGAAAAGCATCATTCGTAAAAAAGTACTGATACGGAACGCCTCCCCACACCGGAACGAGGACGCCAACGAGTGCGGCGTAGAGCAATGTGCCGATGGTCAAAGCTCGCGCAGACATTGTTACGAAGTGTACTGTCGCATCCACTCATCCAGCCAGAGCAGAGCCCAGATGTGATCGCTAAAGTCGATCTGAGAATCGTGGTACGACACGAGGAAACCAATGATCGCATCGCGTGAAAAGAGCTGTAGAAGCGGCGAGGAAGGGTCACACAGACGATCGGTGACAAATGAACGAAGATCTGTGCGGAACCAACGATCGAGCGGAAGACGGAAACCTGTTTTTGGGCGTGTGAGTGTTTCTGTGGGGACGAGCTCTTTGAGCATCTGCTTGAGGAGCCACTTTCGTGTGCCTTCGCGGAGGAGGAGTGACGTTGGAATGCGAGACGTGTGTTCTAGTAAAACGTGATCAAGGAACGGCGACCTGGTCTCCAGTCCATGTGCCATACTTCCTAGGTCAACTTTGGGAAGTAGATCATCAACGAGATACGAGCAGTGATCCATCCGCATTGCGGAATGTACAAGGTCGTCACCCTCCTCTCTCGCACCCAGTGTCAACGCTGCAAAGCGCGGTGCAGTTGGGCGCATACGACTGGCAACATCGGGGCGCAGGAGCGACTGCTTCTCGGCTTCGGTAAAGAAACTCAAGTACTGCAGATAGCGCTCGGGCCAAGGATCCCGGATCGTAGACTGGAAGCGATGAACACGATACGCGAAGGTCGAACGCAGAAGTGCGGCGTAGGCACCCGTGCCATGTTGCAAAAGCGCATGGAAAAGGCGAGGCATCCGACGCCACTTCTCGGAGAAACGAAGGATCGGATAACGGACATAGCCTCCGAAGTTCTCGTCTCCACCATCTCCGTTCAGTGCGACCGTCACGTGTTTCCTGGTCTCGCGTGCGAGTAGGTAGGTGGGAATAGTAGAGGGATCGGCAAACGGTTCCTCATACGTCCGGACCAGCTCAGGTAGTAAATGCACGATGTCCGGAGAGAGCACAATCGGATGATGATTGGTGCCATGCATCTTCACGATCCTCTCGGCATCAGGCAGTTCGTTGTGTGTCTCTTCGGGACTGCCGATGGAAAATGTCTCCACAGGACGACTACTCTGTTTCGCCATGAGAGCTGTGATCGCAGCGGAGTCGACGCCACCAGAAAGAAAAACGCCGAGTGGCACATCGGAGATCATACGAAGTCGCACGCTCTCTTCCATTATTGGCATCAACTCTTCTTTCCATGCTGCAACGGATTTCGATCGATCTGATGTGTACGAGAGTGTCCAGTAACGCTCGGTGTGGATGGAACCAGATCGAAGATCGACGGTCATCGTGTGGGCAGCAGGTAGCTTCTTGATGCCCTTGAGTCCCGTCTCGGGAGCAGCGACGTACATCATCGTGAGGTAATCGTAGACAGACTGCTCGTCATACGTCCTGGAACACGCAGGAAGCGTCTGCAGTGCCTTGAGCTCTGAAGCAAAAGCAAAGAGTGATCCGATCTGCACGTACTTGATCGGTTTCTTCCCTAGTCGATCGCGAGCGATGAATACTTTTTGCTTCTCTCGATCGAAGATCGTAAAGGCGAACATGCCACGCAAATGATCGACGCAACTGCTCCCAAATTCGGCATAGAGTGCCAGTAGCACTTCAGAATCTCCTGATGATCGAAAGTGATAGCCACGAGCAACCAGCATGTCTCGCTTCTCGCGAAAATTGTAGATCTCTCCATTGAAGATAAGTACAAACTTTCCGTCTGCCGAGTGCATCGGTTGCGACGCCGCATCAGAAAGGTCGATCACCGATAGTCGTCGGTGACCCAGTCCCACTGATCCCTCGACAAATGTTCCGCGTCCATCTGGACCACGATGCGCGATTGCATCGGTCATTCGATCGAGCGCACTCTGCTCAACCTGACCGCCATCTAGCCTAATAATGCCTGCGATGCCGCACATGCAGCACTAGTGTACACCGCCTGCCCACACGATATACTCGGAACCATGCAGCAGAAACAGGACCAGTGGGCATGGCAGTGGGATCACGTCGATTACGACAATGAGTGGCTGTTTCGTGACTGGATCGCTCCAAATACTATTGATTATTTCCAGGGGAAAACGGTGCTGGACTGTGGTGCAGGGAGCGGTCAACATTTCGACATGGTTGCTCCGAAAGCCCGGAGCATCATGGCGGTAGATCTAAATATTTCTGGACGCGCCAAGGAGCGCGCAGCTGCGCACACAAACGTCACTCTGAAAGAAGCAGACTTGGCAGCGATGGATCTAGGCAGCTCATTCGACATCGCCTACTGCATCGGTGTGCTACATCACACCGATGATCCGCACGCTACATTCGCAAATATCAAAAAGCATGTCGCACCCGGCGGTCGTCTGATCCTCTGGGTCTATAGCAAGGAAGGGAACGCGCTTAATCAGTATGTACTGGAGCCGATCAAAACACTGTTCGTCCGCTGGCTCCCGAGACGCATCGTGCTGGGTATCGCATGGATACTCACCGCCTTACTTACGATTCCGATCTACACGATCTACCTGTTACCACTACGATTCCTCCCATTTTATGAATACTTCCAGAACTGGAGGAAACTCTCTTTCCGGATGAATATGCTCAACGTCTTTGATAAATTGAATGCACCGCAAACATGGTTTTTGACTGAGCAAGACTTGAGAAAGCTCTTTAACGAACAGGAGTTCACCGACATTCATATCAGCCCATACAGAGGAGTCAGTTGGCGCGGATCTGGTACCAAGCGCTAGTGTAGTAGCAATGACACGTATTTTGGTCACCGGCGCTGATGGCGTTCTCGGACGCGCGGTCGTTCGTGCCGCACTTCAGAAAGGCGTGACTGTTCGTGCATGGACACATCGTCCTGCAGTCTCGAAGACGAGTGAGATTCAGTATATCGACGGCGACATTCAGGATGTGGTGCTGGCAGATACGGCAACAAAAAATGTCGAGATCGTTCTTCACCTTGCCGCACGTAAGCGCGATGAGCCAGATAGTCACGATGTGAATGTGGACGGATCCAGAATCCTTGCAGAAGCTGCGAGACGAAACGGTGTCTCGTCTTTCATCTATGTCAGCACGCAATCAGCGAAGTTAAAGGAGCAGGGCGTGTATGCCAAAACCAAACGCGAGGGCGAAGATGCAGTGCGATCCGTCTTTCCAAACGTCACCGTCATCCGTCCTAGCCTACTCATCGGCGATACGATTGATGGACTCATCGGAACTTTAATGAGCGCCGTTGCACTTTTGTTCACTCCTGTCTTTGGATCTGGACAAGCAATCTTTCGACCGATGCACATCGATGATCTGAGTGTTGCATTGATAACGCTAGCCCTGAAAGATGAGTCAAAAGGGAAAGTAATGGATGCGGGTGGAAGTGAAGAGTACACGTTCATAGAGCTACTGCATCTACTACGAGGTGTCCGAGGGTCGCGAGGGAAGACTGTGAAGCTGCCTGTATGGATGGGATTGATCATTGCAAAGGTCCTTTCGCACCTACCACATCCACCGATCACGCGCAGTAATGTCATCGGTGGGAACGAAGTGGTACCAATGGACGTAGGAGAGTTCCGAAGACTCGGAGAAGTACAGTCACGTCCTCTCGCAGAAGCTTTGCGCTCAGCTTGGCAAAAAACAAAAATAGGAAAGGAGCCAGCCCTACTCCTTGGCTACATAGGAGCGAAGCCCATGCCAAGTCTGGTTGAGCGATACAGCCAAGCATGTCGCCTACATAACCGAGAGCAAGCGATCGACACCAGTCGCTTCCTATTGCCACTACAAGATGCATGGACGAAGCTCTATGAAAAAAATGGAGTACTACAAGATAAATTGCTGATCGCAGCAGCGATCTACGAAGCGGATATCCATTCTGCAAACGCACTCCTGCCAAGAGAACGGTCTCTCGCAATAGTTATTCTTCAGTCCATTCTATACGGGCTCTATGGCGCAGTAATGATCATTGCCTGTCACATCTTGTTCCTGTTCCCTGCTCGTACACGACATGGAGTATGACGTGATCGTCATCGGCTCTGGTCCTGCAGGTGCCCATGCGGCACTGCCGCTTATAGAAGCTGGAAAGTCAGTGCTCATGATCGATGGAGGAAAAGTGGGGCCTCAGATTCTTCGCGAATTACCTCCACTTCGGTATGACGAAATCCGCCGCACGCGAGAGGATCAGTGGAAATGGTTCCTAGGTGAAGACCTGTCCAGTATCCCGCTCGGCGGACTGGAAGGAGGCTTGGGTGGCGGCATGACAAGTGGTAACAGAAAGTATGTACTGGAAGATGCGGATCAATTGCTCCCGATAGAGCGTCACAATGCACAAGTGATCCAGAGTCTTGCTCTTGGGGGACTTGGGGCTGCATGGGGTGCAGCATCGGCATTCTTTTCCCGCGCACAGCTCGATTTTTTGGGCCTAAGCGAGATCGATCTGGAGCCGTGGTATTCGCGCATCTCTGAATCAATCGGCATCTCGGGTCCATCAGATAGACCAGCCGTACAGCCTCCACTTCCTGCTGATCACCATGTGCGTGCAATGCAGAAGAGATACAACACTGACCGTGCGTGGTTCCAGGAGCAGAATCTAAAGATGGTACTCCCCCACTCTGCGGTGCTCACCACCGACAAAGGCGAACGAAAGAAAAATCCGCTACGCGATATGGATTATTTCAGTGACCCCGAGCAGTCGGTCTACAGACCAGCGATGACCGTTGAACACTTGCTGCAAAGACCAAACTTTCAGTTCCATGCAGCAGTGGTGCGTCGCTTCGAAGAACGTGCAGGACTAGTGAAGATCGAATCGGAAACGATGGGTACAGGTGAGACCGTAACGCACACTGCAAAGCATCTGATTCTGGCTGCGGGTGCAGTGAATACGGCTCGCATACTCCTCCAATCGAAAGGAATCGATACCCCTGTTTCCTTCGTCGGGAAACCACACGTGTTTACCGCTGTGCTTCATCCTGCACTCCTCGGAAAGAAGGGAGATGATGACCGATTCAGTCTTTGTCAGGCACTCCTGATCGACGAACAGGGGGAAGAAGGAATCGAAGCAGGTTCAGCACAGCTCTACAGCTATCGATCGATGGGCTTATTCCGGATCGTACGATCGATTCCCCTGCCGATGCCCCTCGCACTCCGCACAGCAGCACTTCTCTCGCCTGCCCTGATGGTGGCCGACATCCGTTTTTCGGCACTACCTGGAAAGAACTCTCTCAGAATGCACGAAGGCACAGTATCGATCTCGATGTCCGTCTCAGACGAAGAAAAGAAACAGAGACAGAAGACGCTCCGTCGGATTCATCAGGGGTTACGAAAGCTGGGCGCTTTTCCTGCTCGTACTCTAACGCTGCCTGAGGGCTCCAGCTCACACTACGCAGGTACTGTTCCGATCGAAGACGTACCGAAGCTGCCACTCTCCTGCGATAAGAACGGTCAGGTCCATGGATCCGAGCGCATCTTCGTCGCGGATGCATCGATGTTTGTGAAACTACCCTCACTCCCGCACACCCTCACGATTATGGCGAATGCGAGACGCGTCGCGTCAGGACTGATCTAGCGATACAATGCATCTATGTGCGGAATCGCAGGGATAGCGGCAGAGAAGCCCGAAGCCATACAGAAGATGGTGAAGGCACTGGTGCATCGCGGACCTGATGGCAATGCGATGAGTGTCGTGAATGGAGCGTCACTCGGTCATGCACGTCTTGCGATTTTGGATCCGTCACCCAGAAGTGATCAGCCGATGTGGAATGAGAAGAAGACAATGGGCATCGTTTTCAATGGTGAGATCTATAATTTCAAGGCACTCCGAGCAGAAGAAGGATTCGCATGCTCAACAGAAAGTGATACCGAGGTCGTTCTCAAATTATTTGAAAAATATGGGACGAAGTTTTTACCGAGATTGCACGGCATGTTTGCCTTTGCTGTTGTGAATACGGCAACAGGCACATGGACGCTGGTACGAGATGCGCAGGGCATAAAACCGCTCTACATCGCCTATCCTAATGGAATACTGCACTTCGCATCCGAGATGCGTTCGCTCATGACTGCGTTTTCTGTGAAGCCTGCACTGAACATGCGGGCACTATCGGCATACCTGAGACTCCAGTACGTCCCAGGACCAATGACGATGTGCGAAGGCATCGAAAGTCTGCCACCCGGAACGGTGCTCACCTGGAAAGGTGGAAAAGAGACGCGAGAAACATACGCGCCAGCCGTGCGAACAGAGAAGCAACAATCGAATGCGTCCTCGCTTAGAGAGACAATCGGACAAGCAGTGCACGCGGAGATGATTTCCGATCGACCGATTGGCATTTTCTTAAGCGGTGGGATGGATTCGTCGATTGTTCTGCATCACATGGCTGAGAAATCTTCGTCGCCTGTTCGTACATTCACTGTTCGATTCGATGCGACAGAGCAAGAGGGTGCGGCCAGGTTCAATGCCGATGCAGATCTAGCGGCACTCACAGCAAAACACTATAAAACTGAGCACAGAGAGCTTCTGCTGACTGCCGAGATGTTCAGAGAGCACTACAAAGAGACAGCGCTGGCACTAGATCAACCAAACAGTGACCATGTGTCGGTCGCACAATTTCTACTTGCGAGGGAAGCAAAGAAATCTGTCGATGTTGTGCTGACTGGCGCAGGTGGCGATGAGCTCTTTGGTGGCTATCCACGGTATCGCATCGCAAAAATTTTGCATGATCTTCGGTTTCTTCCGTCGCAGATTCGATCTCTCGGTTCTCTCTTTGGATATCCTGCCGATGTTCTGAAGATGTCTCCAGGAGCAAAGCTGATGGAAAGACTCTTGGCTCGTCCTACGGATGAATGGAGTGATATAGTACGAGGAAACTGGTTTGAGCCTTCGGTCGTCACCAACATTTTTGAGAAATGCTATAAGAACGTTAGTGGAGACGCTCTCACACAAGCGATGGAATGTGATCGCACGTTGTGGCTAGTGGATGAATCACTGAAACTTGTGGACGGAACCACGATGGCGAGCGGGCTCGAGGCACGTGTGCCGCTTCTTGCCCCAAGCGTGCGTGCACATGCACGAAGTTTCGCTTCTTCAAGACATCTCACATGGTGTAATACAAAAGTACTCTTGAAAAATGCTTACCGAGACACGCTGCCCTCACATCTCTATTCACTGAAGAAAGCGAGCTTCTATCCCCCACTTGCAAAGTGGTTCCGCAGAGAATCAGCCCCACTGATCGAGGAAGCATTAAAAAATAAACGTATACAGGAGCTCTTTGATACTGAAAAAATCAGAGTCATTGCGGAAGACCACAGAACGCAGAAGAAATATGCACTGCATCTCTTGCATGGCATCGTGCAGCTGGGGGCATGGTTCGATGCTGTCTACGACGCGTGAGGCGTACACACGTACGTCGTGCCGTGACCAAAGTTTCGGAAAAACGGAAGCCACGCTAGTTTTTCGAGCACGCGGCTAAGAGGGAGCAAGAATGAAAAGTACGGAAAGATGGTGGCACTGCAGCCGTAGGACGTAACGTTCAGTCCCCCTGCTTCTATCTTTTTCTTGCCTACCCATGGGAAGCGCCAAATATGGATGAGTTCCATGCGACCTTCGTACCCTTCGTTCACTCCTTCCTCGCCAGTAAGTAGTGCGATCAATATTCTGATGATTCCGTGCGGAACTGCAGTAAGACTTCTGCGTGAGAGTACCCAGTACCTGTCTCTGCCAAGTAGCGCAGCTGCACCAAGGCTAAGGCATGTGGGGATAGCGATGATCACTTCTTTTCTCGCGATGCGAGCAAGTTCCTGAGCACCTTTCTCGAAATCTGGCACATGTTCCAGTACATGGCTCGAAACCACATAGTCGAAACTCTTATTAGGAAACGGCATCGACTCGATGTCTGCAGTCAGGAATGTGATGCGGTCACCAACACCTTTCATCGCTGCATACTTTTTTGCTTCCTCAATATTCGGCTCAGAGATATCAGCACCAGTCACGATGCACCCCTTCTCCGCAAGCATGATGCTCAGAACTCCCGGGCCACATCCTGCATCCAGCACTGTCGCCCCCGCAGGAACGCGATCCACAAATGCCAGCCACTGCATGTCGTGCGCGTGCTTACGAATTGGGTACGGTGAGCTGAGACGCTTTTCGATTATGCGATCATCCAGTGACGTATAAATTTCTTTATTACGTTCGGAACTAGCGATGGAGGAGGAGTGATTCATAGATGGCAACGTAATGTTGTGTGATCGCTTTCCAGGAGTATTCACGCTGAACAAGGGTACGCGCAAGTGTGGCTTTTGCTCGGAGAGGTGCAGGATTCTCCAGAAATGCCTCCAGTGCCAGCACAAGAGGTTCTAGTTCGGCAGGAGAAAGAGTATCAGGAGGACCGTATGTGCATGCTTCGCTTTCGTAGATACGAACCAGTTCACCGTACGTACTCTCTTTTCCTAGGAGATCGATGAGCCCTCCGACACGACTCGCGATGATGGGTTTCTGCATTCCCATCGCTTCAATGCATGCGATACTTCGTGCTTCTGCGCTGGAAGGGATCACGACCAGATCTGCATGCTGATAGTACGACGCGAGCGTATCGTTGCCGCGCTTGCCAAGGAGTGTCACATTCTCACGCAACCCATGCTTATCGATCAACTGACGAATGTATGATTCTACGCGGCCTTCGCCGATAGCGAAGTAGTGAAAGTCTGTGCGTCGCTCGCGAAGAAGTGCAAGCGCCTGAATGAAGATATGAATGCCATTTTTGGGAACGAGTCTACGTACGCTCAGAATCTTTTTTGTAGAGGCAGGAAGAGAAGAGAACTCAGGCGGAATAGGAAGAGAAGGGTTTGGCTGAAATAGATCTGCGTCATAGCCATTACTGATAAGCGTAATTCTTGAGCGAGGAACATACGCAGCGGTGAGATCTGTGATTTCGTCGCTTGTCGACGTAAGGAACGCTGCACTCTTCATCGAGACCTGTTTACAGAGACTGATGAGTAGGTCATGGAAAAACTTCGTTCCAGCCTCCGGCACGATTCCCTTGCCCTGCTGCGTGAGAAGCATCGGTTTTCGTCTGATGCGAGCAAGTACGCCCGCAATAGCCGCCAGTCGAAACGAGTACTGACAGTGCACGAGATCATGACGACCAATCTCGCGCCAGAGTGCTCTGACGTTTCTCCAGATTCCCCACGGGGTAAAGCTCCACGCAGTGCGAATGATGCCGTCTTCATCACTCGTGAGGGGTGTGGTGTTGGTTACCACAGATACCGAGTGCCCAAGCGCTCGTAATTCTTTACGAAGATTCAGAACACAGATTTCTGCGCCACCAATGTGTGGAAGATAGTCTTCACATGTCAGGAGAATCTTCATGCGCTCTTCAGAAAAAGTATTTGATAGCGCTGTAGCCACTCGTACGTACTCTCGAGCTGCTTCCGTAGATCAATAATAGGCGTGTACCCCAGTACCTTTTCTGTCTCGGAGATATCGGCACACCTTCTTTCGATCGTATCCCATGATCTCGCCTCATGCATCACGATACCGGCGGTGTTGCCGGTAATATCGTTTATCATCGAAGCAAGGTCGACAATCTTCGTCTCCTGACCAGATCCAATGTTCAATATCCGCCCCTTACTCTCCTGACTCTCTGCAGCGAGTAAAGTGGCACGAATCGTATTCTCGACATAGTTAAAGTCACGCGCGATGTTGGCATTCCCTGTAATCGGAAGCGGCTTGCCCTGCATCGCAAGAGCAAAAAAGTTGGGTACGACATTGCGGTACTGCCCGGGCAGTTCCCCTGGTCCAAACGAGTTGAAGTATCGAAGCACCGTCACATTCATATCATGGTAATCGTGATAGAAATGTGCGAGGTACTCGCCGTGCAACTTGTTCACGGCGTATGGAGTATCGAGGTGAAAATCGCGTGTATCCACCGCGAACGATGTGGCATTGCCATAGACACAGGACGAAGAAGCGAAGACGAACTTCTCTACTCCTGATAACCGAGATTGTTCCAGGACCTTGATCGTTCCTATGCTATTCACCTCTGTGTCCCTGATTGGATGATCGACGGAGTTCTGATTAGCAAAATTGGCAGCGAGGTGAAAGACGGTTCCCGGTTTCTTGGCAAAGGCTTTGAGTAACGCTACGTCGTCGGTGACTGACCCTTCAATAAACTGCACTCTGCCACTTCCCACAATGTCCTGCACCAAGGCGGGGTTGGATGAAGAATAATCATCTAGAATAACGAGATCACTCTCTGTTTCGGAGAGAATCTGCCGGGAAAGGGCGCTACCGATTGCGCCCGTGCCACCAGTGATGAGAATCGTAGGCTTCATAATGCAGACAGCACATCCAGTATACGATCTCCCGCCTTTCCATCCCAGAGGGGTGGAACCGTAATAGAAACTGAGGGATGTACTGCAAAATCGATGACCTGTTGCCGATCGCCTGGGAGGGAAGGGTCAATCAATGTGTTGCTGCCACTCGCGATAGTAGACGGCCTCTCGGTGTTCCGACGCAATGTAAAACACTTCTTGCCGAGTATCACTGCCTCTTCCTGGATGCCTCCAGAGTCTGTAAGGATAAACGCGGCATGCGAACAAAGTCCGAGAAATTGAATGTAACCAAGTGGATCGATGAGCCGCACATTCTGCGGCGTACTCAGTGCGAACTTTGCCAGTGCTGCTTTTGTACGCGGATGCAATGGAAGAAGAACAGTCATCGGAATGTCGGAAAGAAAGTCGAAGACCGACTGTAGTGACGCCTGTGAGTCGACATTGCTCGGACGATGAATGGTTGAAACTGCGAATGTTTCGACGCCCTCTGGTGCTTTCTCTTGTTGAATGAGCGGAAGGAGAGAGAGCAACGTATCGATCATCGTATTGCCAACGAAGTGCACCTCTCCTTTTCTCCCCTCTTTTTTCAGGATCTCATTTGCTGAGATTTCCGTTGTAAAGAGATAGTCAGCGATACTGTCGATCTCGATGCGATTCAGCTCCTCAGGCATATCTGTATCAAAAGAGCGAAGTCCAGCCTCCACGTGCGCGAGTATGAAACCAAGCTTCTTAGCTGCCCTCGCAGCACCTACCGCTCCATTCACATCTCCGTAGACAAAGACAACGTCTGGCTTCTCTTTCATGAGAACTCCCTCAAAAGCATCTGCCGTATCTGCGATCACAGCCTCTCGGTCGCTTTTTCCTTTAATGCCGAGGTTGTACTTTGGTTCCGTGATATCGAGTTGCGTAAAAAAGACATCAGAGAGCAACGGATCGTAGTGCTGCCCCGTATGCACGATGACATGCTCGATACCCTTGGCTCGAAGTGCGTGGTCAACAGATGCGAGCTTCACAAAGTTTGGACGAGCCGATGCACTACTTAAGCACTTCATCAGAGCTACTGAGGGAAACTAAATCTTACGAAACAGAAATTCGTTATTAAGCAAACCATTGTTACAGGTCATATTTTCCAATACAAAACCACGTTCCTTCATGAAGGCAAAAATCTCTGCGACCGTCGCACACTCATAAGGGTATCCCCCGAGCCAATCTCGGATATTGATACTCCAAGACATACCTTTATTGAAATAGTTCTTGTGCGACCGAATGACGCTCATTGGGTTTCGGAGCGTAAGCGTGTACAGAACAATGAGAGTGCCCATCACGAAGTAGTCAACCAATCGCTGCAGTATAAATGGAAGCGATACATATATTTTCTTCTCCAGAAGCCAAAATGAGGATGGTCCAAAACGACCATCAGGGTAGATGCAGAACCCATCAGCCTTGTTGTAGATCGCAAAGAAGAAGGCACCCCCGCTCTTCACAAGCGTCGCTGCGTTTGCAATTGCTTGCCACATCTTGCCAGTGTGATGCAGGACGCCCCAGGAATACACAATATCAAACTGTCCCATCGAACGAGCAAAAGCATCATCAAGAATGGATCCCTTCATTACTTTCCAATGAGGTGGATCTCCTGACTCCTTCTTCAGTGCTTCGCAGCAAGAGATACAATCCGGATCGACATCGAAGCTGACCACTTCATTCGCACCGAGTTGTAGTGAAGCAAGGGAAACTATGCCACTCCCTGCACCAACATCAATGAAACTTTTCCCCGCAAAGTCAGACACTCCCAAAAAACTGGTGAGTGATTTTTTCGTAAGATCAACTCGCTCTTGATTGAGGTAATTTCGATTGAATGCCTGCCAATTTTCCCCAAATTTAAAGGTAGGAACCGTCATACAACAATGGTATCCGTAGCAAGGTATAATCGCAATTAGGCTGCAACGGGGATCTCAGCCACTATTCGCTGCATACGATTGGTCCACGTGTGCTTTGCTGTCGCTTGAAAAGCCTTCGTCGCCTTCTCAGGATGCTTGAGCGCTTCTCCTATTCCTTGAGCCAAAGAAACGGCGTCCCCCGGCCGCACGAACGTCACCGACGAGTCATCAAACACATCACGAAGAGGTGGCAGGTCAGCCGCAACAATCGGTCTACCTGATGCCGCGTACTCAAAGAGTTTGAGAGGAGAAGTATCGCGACGATAAAACGGATGATCGGATGCTGGTGCAGGATAGACAAGAACAGACGCTGCCTTGAGCAAGGCTGGAATACTGCTATGGGGCAGTAAACCTGTAAACGTCACTCGTGATTGGAGTGACGGTGACATGGACGCGACGAATCTTGTACGACTTGCCTCAGGACCCCCAGCGATGACTGCACGAAAAGGAAATTTTTGCTCCTCCAGAAGTGCCAATGCACCCAGTAGTTCTGGTATGCCCTTACTGAGACCCATCGACTCCAACTGCCCAGCGTAGACAATGAGTGGTTCGTTCGTGGAATGCCCCGTTACGGGCACCGCATTTGCGAACAGTTCGAGATCGACAGCATCTCCCTCAACGATAATAGGAGCAGTCACACCGATTGCCTTGAGTTCACTCGCCATCACGTTGGTCAGCGCAACCACAAGGGAACATCGATTACAGAGACGTACGAAAAAACGCGTCCCTCGCCTTGGAATGGAATGCAATTCCAATACTGTAGGGATAGTCGAGCGAACGAATGTGGGTAGGAGAGAGGGTGATCGGGTGTAGAGGAGATCGAAGTCGTGCAGTTCGGTTCGGAGATTCGTGCGCATTCTCCAGTTGAGCATCCATAAACCCAAGACACCAGGAAAGAGCTTGGACGAAATAGGGTCAAATGACCCAAGGGTGCGCAGGGTCACATCGGCTTTCAGGTGATGATAGCCCGCAAAGTTTTCTGTAATCGGATTCAAACGAAAAGGAGCAAAGATCGTCACCGTATGCCCAAGGAGTGCCAGAGCCTCTGTCACACGTGCAACCTGATGCCCGTGTGCTCTCTCGCTCGGGAGCCGAACGTTCGTGCAGTACGCAATCTTCATACCTACAGTCTAGCGCATGCCTGATGTATGCTCTCTGTCATGCAGCTCGATAGAAGGCTCTTTGACGGCAAAGTGATTAGTTCCAGGGTCTACCCTGAGTTTTTTCCGATGCAGTCGACGGACGAGGTGGTCAACTTGGGTTGTGGAGTTGGGCCCCAAGCAGTGGTGTATAAAGGAAATTATAAACGAATGGTCGGAGTGGATTTGAATGCTGATCGTCTGGAGCAATCAAAAGTACTGCTGCAGGAACACAGTGTGACAGGATACGAGACGCTCGCAGCTCCTGTAGAGAATACGGGGCTACCGGGAGAGAGTTTTGACCACGCACTCGCGATCGATATCATCGAGCATCTGCCGAACCCACGTGGAATCCTACAAGAAGCGAAAAGGCTACTCAAGAAGGACGGCACTCTCCTCCTCTCTGTCCCTGCGATGCACGATCACTATGTCCACACAATCAAGCGGATCGGCGCACTGCTCGGGAGAAGAATAAAGGAACTACCAAAGGGTGACCTGGATGCACACAATGCAGAAATGTCAGTTCGACAGTGGGAAGATCTCGTGCGAGAGCAGGACATGAAGATCGTCAGCACTCGTGCCACGACGCTCTGGCCACCACTGCACCTCTATGGGGTGCCGCGATTCTGGTTCACGAACCCACTCATCCACGCAATTGATGGTTTTCTGTGCCGTTTGCCAGTCCTGAAACGCTTCGGGCAGGCCTATCTCATGACTATCCAGAAGAAGTAGGGTCTTTCACTCGGATACCAAAAACGCTAGGCTGCACTCCATGCGACAACAATTTACAAATGATACAGAGCTCAATAGCCGCGTTCGATCGTGGTGGAATGCCAATCCATTCAACTATTTCGTGAACATCGAAGAAGGGAGTTGGGAATTCTATCGAGAGATCGATCGTAAATTTCTAAAATGGATTCCATTCATGCAGACCGGTCCACAGCATCCTTTTTTAACGCGGTATGTGGACATGCATGGACTGAAGGGAAAGAAGCTCCTGGATATCGCGTGTGGAACAGGAGTATTGACTGAGCAATTCGTCCGCATGGGCGCCGTTGTAACAGCGATTGATCTGACACCGAAGGCGGTGGAACTCACGAAGAAGAGACTCGCCCTCTACGGACTAACTGCGGATGTCATGGAAGCAGATGCGCAGAAACTGCCATTCGAGGACAATACGTTTGATTACGTGTGTGCGTGGGGATGTCTCATGCACATGCCGATGACGGAGCAAGCGATTTCCGAGATCCATCGTGTACTCAAGCCTGGAGGAAAGTCGATCGCCATGATGTATCACCGCGATTCAGTGCATCTGCGTTACTGCATCCAGCTCGGTCGCGGCATTCTACGTCTGAAGTATCTGAAATACGATGACCAGTCACTCATCAATAGGTATACAGATGGAGCAAGTGTGGGAGGAAACATGCTCGCACGTTTCTACACACGAAAACAGTTCTATGCTTTGTTTAATGCGTTCAAGGATGTGCGTCTCTTCATCCACGATAACCACGGTGTGCCAGATCAGTTGCCACACCCATGGCTTCCACTCGGCAAGCTGCTGCCAAAATGTGTAAAGGAGTGGATCTGTCGTACGTTTGGAATGACAGCCATCATCACCATGACAAAATGAGCAAGATAGGAATCGCAGTTGTCGGCCTGGGATACTGGGGACCGAACTGGTTGCGAAATTTTGTACAACTCGAAGAGTGCACCGTTACACACGGTTGTGATTTGAATGAAAAATGTCTTCGAAAATTTCGTGGCATGTATCCCGCTGTCACGTTCACCGATTCTTATCAGACAGTGCTCAGTGACAAAGCTGTGCATGCCGTCGTGATCGCAACCCCGACATCCACACACTTCACGCTTGCGAAAGCAGCACTGGAGGCAGGCAAACACGTACTACTGGAAAAGCCAATGACTTCGAGTACGAAAGAGGCAGATCAGCTGGTGCGGCTCGCAAAAAAGAAACGTCTCCTTCTCCTCGTCGACCATACGTTTGCCTATACCCAGTCTGTAAAGAAGATCCAGGAATACATCGAGGATAAGAAACTCGGCGATCTGCTGTTTTTCGATTCCTCTCGCATCAATCTAGGACTGATTCAGAGGGACGCCAATGTGTTCTATGACTTGGCTGTCCATGACCTGACGATCCTGAACGCTGTGATGCCGCTCTCCGAGATTGTCGAGATCTACGCATGCGGTAGCGCTCATTACGGCAAACAGATTGAGGAGGGTCATGTACATCTTCGGTTCCGATCGGGCTTCCACGCACACATCCACGTCAGCTGGCTGTCACCAGTCAAGATGCGATCAACAATAATCGGAGGGAAGAAGGCGATGGTGATTTTCGATGATATGCAACCGAGCGAGAAGATACGTTTCTATGACAAAGGCGTCGACCATGACACGACAAAGCCAGATCCTTTTTTCCCGAAGTATCGAAATGGTGATGTCACGATCCCAGCGATCCAACTCACAGAAGCACTCGACACTGAAGCAAGACACTTTTTGGCTTGCATACGCAAAGAAGAGAAGCCTCTCGTCTCTGGAGAGGACGGTGCCACGATGATGAAAATACTGACACTCGTCAACGAATCCATCAAGAAAGGTGCGCCTGTAAAAGTGAAATATCATTAAGTCAGTGACGACCGGCAAAGCCGGTGCATGAGGATGATCTCTAGAAGGAGTTGCATCATTCAATCTCCCGGCGCCTTGCGAGGCGCCGTTGTGAGACTGCACGAGCCGAGCGCCTCGAGGGAGCGCCTCACTGCCTGAAGAGTGATCCGAAGAGGATGAAGAGTGACGATCCTGTCTACCGTCAGGCAGATTTGCGGCGCGGCGCGAGATGAGTGAGTAGTCTCACAGGCGACGAGCACTGCGCCGGAACCTTTTGGCTCCACCTTTTCGGTTACGAAAAGGTGGAAAGGAAAACTCTGGAATTCAACGGCAGAGCCGATGGTGCGGGGAATTATTAACGAATCTTCCCAGCTGTCAGCGGACGCAGGAAGAGCGCTCCGGTGATCGCACGAAATAGTCTCCAATGATACCGAACGTATCGCCACTCATGCCCGAATGGAACGGATGAGGGGTCACGGTACCGAGGAATATTCCGAACAATGCGTGCAATGAGAGAAAGTATAATCACTGGTTCGCGGAAAAGAATCCAACGGACATAGCGACTCCAGCGAAAGCCGTGCTCTCGTATTCTCTCCACTTCCAATAAAAGATAGCGATCATCCTTCGCTCGTAGGTCTTGCACAGAATCTGTGGGCACACGGAGATGGCTCTTAGTTGTGATAACGGTAAATGTATCGTCATAGACATACTTTTCGTGCACCACCTTTCCTTCCTGGAGTGTCGCGCCACTCCCACGATGATGAATACGAGGAACGATTTCTGGAAAGAAAATACCGTGTGTGCGCAGTCGTCTGTCAATAATCGGAAGTCTCGGAAATTGAATAATCGTTTTAGGCTTCACTGTGCTGAGGAGTACCCCCACCTCCTCCACGAGTTCCACTGTCATTTCTTCATCAGAATCGATGTAGAGCACCCAATCATAGGAAGCAGCAGCACGTTGTTTCAGTCGCATCTCGGTAAAATTTTTCACCCGTACACTCTTTTCATCAGTGTCATATTGTTTGTAGACCTTGGCGCCATGCCGTAGTGCTATTTCCCTTGAATCATCTTCGCTATTTGCATCGTGCACAACGATCTCGGCAAACCGTGACAGCGGTGCCAAGCAACGCTCCAGTGACGCAGCACTGTTTCTGGTCAGAACCAAAACCGAGCAGGGAATCTTATTGGGCATCTAGCTGTAGTGTACCGACATTCTAGAAACGAATCTCCCACGATTCTCTTCGTACAGGCTTGCAGCCGAAGCTCTCTTTGAAGAAGAAGAGCCCCTCGTTGATCACTTTGCCACCGTCTTCGGTAGAAACACCCAAGTGCACGGTGCGACGCCGCTCTTGAATAGCAGTCTCCAGTATCTGCGCGAGAATCGCGTGGAGAGGATGATACTCATGAAAATCGTAGTTCTGAGCCATGTAGAGCGTATACACGCTCGAATCATTCAGTGTAATCAGCACGATGCCGCTGACGAGTTTCTTGTCCTTCTTTGCAGAGAAGAGGCGAACATGCTCGGGGCTGAGTGCATGTAGTCGCAGGATTTCTTCCAGTGAATGAGTCGGTGTCGCATTATGACGTGCAAGTGTGGCATCGAGTATCGGCCAAAATGTTTCGAATGCTGGATCTGAGTGCACGGTCACACCCGCACGCTCAGCCTGACGCACCATATTGCGACACTTACCACTGAGGAGCGAGAGTGCCTCTCCTTTTTTTATTCCATCCAGATCAATCGATCCATCCATTTCGAATCGAGTACACGACCAGCCGCGTTGGTACATCCAATACTCTTGATCATCCGAAAAATTAGACCGAACGCTGGGCGGCGTCAGACGCAAGAAGGAAAGCCCATCGTATCCATTCTCACGGGCAAATGCTGTCACAGCATCAACGATGCTCCTCGTGTCCTCTACCCCACAACTCTTCTGCAAGACGAGTCCACCATAGGACGCACCTGGATGAGCAACCAATATTTTTTTGCCATCTATCGATTTTGTAGCTGCTGGCAATACTGCCAAAGGTTTCTCTCCATCCAGTATCCAGAGTGATGCATCAGCAAATCGATCTGCAGGATGGTAGACCAGAAAACGACGAGTGTGAAAAAAAGTCCCATTTCGAGACGCGTACACAAACGTGTCCCAATTGGTCGCATCGGACTCCTGATATGGCTTCACATGTACTGTCATTGTTCAGGTGAGGAGAAGCATTAAAGCACGAGCACCATAGCCAAAAGTGTAGCATCCTTCTGCTCCCCATCGGGCAATCGAGTGAAGCCCACTTTTTCGTACGTTCGTATGGCTCTCTCGTTTGCAGGACTCACAAAGAGGAGGATGCGCTGCCAGCGACGCATCACACTCGCATACTGAATGAGTAGTGTCATAGCCTCAGTTCCGAGACCCTTTCCGCGGGCTTCAGGGCTTCCTATGGTGATGCGGAGTGTTGCTTCCTTCTTCTGCTCGTCGATGTCTACGAAACCGGCATTGCCAATCAGCGTGTGATCAGTGACTGTCACAAGGGAAAAGAAGACTCGATCTGGTTCCTGGACTCTCTTGAACCATCGCATTTGATCTTCCATGGTGGGTGTACGATGATCATTGATTTGTTCACGCAGGGACGTATCTTGCAACCAATGGCAAAACAAAGCCTGATCGTCGACTGTCATAGTCGCAAGCGCGACAAGACTGCCTGTGAGAATGAAATCCCCTGCCACAGACCCATTGTTCATGATCGATTGTCAATTATCAATTATCAATTATGATTTCGTCATGCAAGTCCCCTTTCTCGACCTCAAAGCACAGTATCTATCTATCAAATCCGAGATCGATGCTGCAATTGCAGCCGTCATCGATAAAACGGCTTTTGCAGGCGGTATGTTTGTCGAGAAATTTGAGAAGGAGTTTGCAGAGTACTGCGGAACGCAGCATGCAGTCGCCGTCTCGAACGGCACATCAGCACTCGAGCTCCTCATGCGGGCACACGGTATCGGGCAGGGAGATGAAGTGATTACGGTTGCGAACTCATTCTTCGCAAGCGCGGAGGCCATCAGTAACGTGGGGGCAACACCCGTGCTCGTCGATTGCCGTGAAGATGATGCACTCATGGACATCACACTGGTTGAGGCGGCTATCACAAAGAAAACGAAAGCACTCCTCCCCGTTCACCTCTACGGACAGTGTGCGGATATGGATGCGCTCAATGCTATCGCAAAGAAGCATCATCTCTTGGTTTTAGAAGATGCGTGTCAGGCACACGGTTCACGGTACAAGGGTAGGCGCGCAGGGCTACTCGGCGACGGTGGAGCATTTAGTTTCTATCCCGGCAAAAACCTCGGTGCCTACGGTGAAGGAGGAGGTGTGACGACAAATGATCCAGAGATCGCGAAGCATATCCGTATCGTCCGCGATCACGGCATGCCAGAGAAGTATGTCCACGCCGTCGTCGGACGGAACGAGCGTCTAGATGGGATCCAGGGAGCGATCCTCAGCGTCAAGTTACCGCATCTGGATATCTGGAATAGCAAGCGCCGAGCACATGCAGAGTGCTACCGAGAAAAGTTGGGTCATATCGAAGGAGTCATACCGATGGTGGTACATGCTGATCGCGAATCTAACTATCACCTCTTCGTGGTGAGGGTTCTCAGTCGCGAGAGCGTCATGGCCAAGCTCAAAGAAAAAGGAATCGGTACTGGTATTCACTATCCGATCCCGATCCATCTGCAGGAAGCGTACAAAGGGGTATGGAAGAAAGGACAATTCCCGATTTCTGAGAAGCTAGCGTTAGAAATTCTAACGCTCCCTATGTACGCAGAAATGACAAACGAGATGGTAGATACGGTGTGTACCGCACTCAAGGAGAGTATCGCAAGTGCCTAGGGATATCGCGCAATCTCTGACACCGAGTTACCAGAACTCAGGAATGTCTCAGCAGCAAAGCTTGTGGTGTACTGAGGATTATTACTCGCCGCGTTCCATGTATCCGCACATTTTTTCGATAAGTGAGACGAGGCTGTGACGAGTCCGTACGACTTCATACATCTCATCAGCATTGAGCGGAGTATCACCACTGTGTTCCACGATGAATGAAGCTATCGCTTCGGGCGTATCAGCAGCAGGAGCAGCGAGCAGGTCTTCGTTCTTCGACTTCTTCAGAGCATCAACCAGTCCAATCGATCGCGCATTGCGCATTGTCGTCACTGGGTAGCAACCGCAGGTCATCGCTTCTAGCATCGTTTTATCGATCGTTTCCGATGCCATGTTGAGAATGAGTGTGTGTGCGGCGTAGATCTCGTGCAATGCATTCATTGGAGCTGAGCCATGAAACGTAACTCGATTGGAGAGTTTCAGTTCCTGTACAAGCTGATGCAACTCCTGAACGTAGTCCTTCTCTGCCTCGATGCCATAGATATCCAGAGTGTACGAAGAATCAAGGAGTGTGAGTGCCTTGAGCGAGAGTTCCACACGCTTGGATCTACTCAGCCTGTGAACCGCGAGGAGTGCCCGAGGATCATCGCACTGGTTTTGTCTCTTCTGCCAGAGTGGGAGATCGATACCGTGACCGATGACTACTTTTTTAGGAGAGCCCGAGAACATCGGCAGGCTCTGCTCGGTTGCAGCAAAAAACCTAGTCCCCCACCATCCAAACAGTCGAACACCTAACTGCATCGTGTAGTGCGTGTACCAAAGATAGGTAGGAACGCGCTTTATAAGCCACCACCAGAAACCGAGTGCGTACCACACGGGTGCCATGTGAATGAAGACACGATCATAGGGCAGTGACACAATCGCTCGCTCGAACGTCATGATCTGCAAAAGCTTGGAAGAGCCTTTCTCTTTCCCCATCGAGTGCACGGGAAATTCGAACATATCAGAACTTCCTTCAAGGCAGAGCACCGTGACCTGATGTCCCTGACGAATGAACTCACGCACCCAGAGTGCGCCAAACGCATCCTGTCCGTGCAATTTCTGTGTGATAAAAAGAAGCTTCATGCAGAGACGTGAAACGAACGAAGGAAAGAAGCGTAGCCTATCAGCGTAAGATCGGATGAAAATCGTCGCACGTCCTCTACTGCAGCTGATCCCATGCGGCGGATACGCTCTTCGGCACTCGTAATTTCCTTGAGAGCACGCGTGAGATCGTCTCGTTTGCCTGAAACGATGAGGCCATTACGTCCATCTTCGATGACATCAGGCATGATGCCAACACGAGTAGCAATAACCGGAAGTCCGAGTGCCATCGCCTCGATTGCGACGCGCGGATTGCCCTCACTCTTGGAATGCATGATGAACACCGACCCGCTCTTCATCGCGCTCATCACATCGTGTGCGGTTGCAAGCCACCCAGCAAACGTGACGCGTGCATCCAAGCCCAGCTTCTCAGCATGACGCTTCATTGCAGGCAGTGCTGGCCCATCACCAATGATCAGCATCGTGGCGTTCGGCACTTCTGCGAGCGCAGAGAGTACAGTTTTCAGATCCTTATTCGGAACGATGCGCGCTGAAAAGACGAAATCGTATCGCTTCTCTGTCTCAGGAATGCCATCCAGAAGAGGAAGATCCAAGTACACAGAAGGCACAATCGTAATCCGATCGTCCGGAATTCCCATTCGAACGAGTGCTTGTTTGACAGATGAATTCACGACGCGGAGTGCAGTGAAATGTCTGACGTGTCTCCTCAAATACAAACGATTCATCATCCGAGCACACCATTCGATCAACGACGCTGCATGAGGGACGCCAACTAAATGGTGAATTTCGCATACTGAAGGAATGCGAATTTTTCGAAGGAGCAAACGTGCACCGATTCCGTTCAAAAACGGTGGATAGTCATGCACGGTGAGAACCGAGTGCCCGTGCGCTTCGAAAAGAGTCCGACCTGCAACGCGAATCCAGAGAGGATAGAATAACCGACCTGTCCGAGCAGGATGCAGGAACACATTGGAGAAAACCTGCTCTACTGCCCTCCCGCGCACTCTGGGGCAGAGTACATCGATGCGGTCGAACTGTGTGCTCAGACGACTGAGCGTCTGGAAAAACGCACTCTCCTTGCCGGAAGCAACAGACCGATCGCCGGAAATCATAAGTAGCTTCATGAAGTGAGAAGAGTACCAAATATTGTCGCCTTGGAGAAATTCGATGGGACTTCCCGTGAGCGGAGCGTCGTGGCGTGCGTGTCTGAGGTCTGCGAAGCGGAGCGAGTTTGCACGCCACAGCATAGCGAACGGATGAAGTCACTCGAATTTCCCCAGAGCGACGATTTTTTGCTCCACTTTTTTCTAAAAAAAGTGGAGGAAGAAAAAAACATCATGATAGTCGAGATAAAAAATGGATCCAATCATCCGCAACCACTGACCACGATCGATCTGGCGTAGGCGCCGAAGCTTCTTTGGCTATCTTCTCATAGTCCTCACGCACATGCTCGATTGCAGTGCTGATTTCTGGTGGGCTTCGAAGCGGTGCAGTAACCATACCCTGTGTGAGCATGCTACTCAGTCCTGTCTCTTTCGTCAGCAAGACAGGCAAGCCGCAGCTGCGCGCTTCCAAGGCAGTATTGGGACTGATCTCTGTCGTCGATGGAATGACTAGAAGATCGTACTCTTTAAACAGTTCCTCTTTTCGATCTGACACAACCCCACGCCAGTCAACATTAACCTGTAAACGCTCTGCATGCGCAAGGAGCACTCCGCGCATTGGTCCGCTTCCGACCATGGTGAGCCTGACACCCTGACACTCCTTCACGGCACTCAGCAGTGCGAGGAGGTTCTTGAACCCCACAAAGCGACTCATACAGAGGAGTCGCATCGGCTGATGTAGTGTGTGCAGTACCGGAGTAGCCAATGGCAGTGCATTTTCGAGGGTCGTAGAAGACGGAAGCGACTGATAGTACTTCGTATGTAGTTGTCGCTGCATCTCAGTGGAATACACGAGCGCATCGAAAGAGCGGAGAATCCTGCCCATGAACAATATGTTCATGAGCTTCCAGAATCCGACGCCAGATGCATACCACTCTTGCAAGCTCTTCATGCCACCCCGATCGGTGTAACGCTCCCAGAAGAAATCTCCACCAAGACGTAAGATCTTCTTCGGCTTCTTCAGTTTTGCCATCAGCAGTGGAATCCCGACACTGACGGAGGAAAGAGCGATCACAACATCGGCATCACTCGCAACTGCTTGTAGTGCACGCGCGTATCTCTTCCATCGCGAAAAAAAGTTTCCCGACTTCGAAACACTCATCACTCCATTATCAATTGTTAATTGTTCATTGTTCATTCGCCCATAACTCACTACACAGACGTCCAGCCCCTTTTCTTTCAGCACTCGAAAGAGTTCGTGGGCGTATGTCGCCGTTCCACCAATCTCTGGAGGGTAGATGCCGGTAGCGAGGATGATGCGCATGAGTTTTGAAAAGTACAGGGAGAAGTGTAGCATCGCGTGCCCCTTTCATTCTCCTATGTCTATTGAATCCCTCAATTTCGCAGTTAATAAGGGCATTATTGACCCTACATACCATGCCACTCATGTAGAAAGCGCAGATGAAGCGATGATGCTGGAACAGATATCTAGGCAATATCCCCTCATTAATTTCACAACAATTCGTACGATGCTCAATGAGCAACGATTGACTCTGGGGCTCACTGAAGACGACGACGATACTGTGCGGCGTTTACAGCAGTATCTCTGTCGCACATTTGCAGCGACAGTCCCGCATAACTTGCTCATCAGCGAAAGAGCAAAGCCTTTTACACCTGTGAAATTGGATTGCCCATACAAATTGCAGTACGACGAAAACTGGATTCAACAATCACGCGAAAGGATCGAAAGAAATCTCCGAACTATTTTTGCATTGCCTGATACCAGTCAAGCGCCTGACGAACACCATCAGTGAATTGCACCTGCGGCTTCCAACCCATCTTCCGAAGCACCGACGAATCAAGCGCATACCGCCAATCATGACCCGGACGATCCTTCACAAACGTAAGCAGACTCTCTGGTTTGCCGAGCAGTGCGAGCACCTGTTTGGCGACAGCGATATTCTCCTGCTCCATATCCGCAGACACATGCGCTACTCGCTCCGGAAACTGGGACCAGTCAGATGCGAGCACCCGCTCGAGCGCATCGGTGTGATCGGTCACAAATAGCCAGTCACGCTTATTCTTGCCCTCGGCATAGATCGGGATCGGCTTATCAGAAAGCGCAGAACGAATGACAGTCGGCAGAAACTTCTCACTCGCCTGATGCGGTCCGTAATTATTGGTACACCTCGAGATCAGTGCATTCACGCCGTATGTGCGTATAGCTGCCAGCACCAAGAGATCGGAGGCTGCTTTGCTTGCGGCGTACGGAGAGCTCGGCCTCAGCGGATCTGTCGGTATCTTTGGTCTCTCGCCATCCTCCAGATCGCCATACACTTCATCGGTGGAGATATGTAGCAGGCGAAGTGAAGGATGTGCACGACACACGCTGAGAATGGATTGTGTGCCAATCACATTCGTGTGCAGAAACGGCATCGGATCATCGATGCTTCGATCCACATGCGACTCCGCTGCAAAATTCACGATCGTATCGATGGAATATTTTTGAATGAGCGCAGAGACGAGCTTCTCGTCGGCGATGTCCCCTTCGACAAAAGTAATGCGATCAATCACGGCATCAAGAAAATGTTTATCCGCGGCGTATGTCAGCTTGTCGAGGACGACAACCGTATCACTTGGATGCTGCGCGACATGTCGGAGTACAAAGTGTGAGCCGATAAAACCCGCGCCGCCGGTGACCAAGATATTCGTCATACAGAAAGTGTGATCTGCACTATACAAGATACACAATACTAAATACTCAATACATATTATTAAATTGTGTCCATCCTCCCCTTCTGTTACCCTATCCAGGATGAAAGGCGTCCTCATTTGCGGCGGTACGGGCAGTAGGCTCAAGCCACTGACCGATGTGACCAATAAGAGCTTGCTGCCGGTCTACGACAAGCCGCTCATTCACTATCCCCTCTCTATTTTGACGAATGCAGGGATCCGCGAGATTGTGGTGATCTCTGGTGCCGAACATGTGGATCAGATGGCAGGGTACCTCGGTAGCGGAGACCGATTCGGATGCATATTCAGTTACCGCGTGCAAGAAAAAGCTGGTGGTATCGCACAGGCACTGGGACTCGCTGAGAAATTTATTGGCGATGATGATGTGTGTGCGATCCTGGGTGACAACGTGTACTTCGATGATCTCTCGGAGAAGATTAAAAATTTCACAGGTGGCGCACATCTGTTTTTGAAAGAAGTGTCAGATGCAGCGCGCTTCGGTGTCGCGACGATGAAAGGCGGAAAAGTCACGAGCATCGAGGAGAAGCCACTGAAACCAAAGAGCAACATGGCTGTCACCGGTTGCTACGTCTACGACAAGCGATGTTTCGAGGTCATCAGAAACCTAAAGCCATCCAAGCGCGGAGAGCTGGAGATCACGGATGTCAGTAATTGGTACGTGGAACAAGGCGAAGCCACAGCCACGATACTGAATGAGGAATGGATCGATGCCGGAACGTTCGAGAGCCTCCTGAAGGCCTCAAATCTGGTGCATGAGCAGCAAGTAAAGGCTGTACAAAAAGGAGTGACTGCGAAATATCTGCAGAAGAAAGCCGAGAAATTGAAGGTATAGAAATCTGTACATTGTATCATTCATGGAGTAGCATTATTGATTGTCAGATCCCTCCAGGGACTTGACTGAACGAACCGAGGGCAGGCTCGTGCCTGCCCTCATCTTCTATGAGTAAGGAGAAGGGTAAGTATATAATTGGCACTCATGCGCACCGTCACACGCACCAACGAGCGGGGAGAAACAATGGAAGAAGTAGAGATCGTGCACGCCCACACGGGAGAGGGCACGCTACATCTCGCTTTCTCGGTGTATGTTTTTACGCCCGATCACAAAAAATTTCTGATGCAAAGACGCGCAAAGGGAAAGATGCTCTTCGCCGGGTTTTGGGCAAATACCTGCTGCAGCCATCCCTTCCCAAATGAAACACCCGAGCAGGCGGGAGAAAGGCGGCTCAAGGAAGAGCTCGGAATCGAATGTTCTCTCCATCAAGGAACGAGCTTTGTGTATCGCGCAGAGGATCCGAATGGAAAGGGTGTGGAACACGAACACGTCACAATGCTCATAGGAACGTTGGATGAAACAAAAAAAATAACGCCAGATCCAAAAGAAGTGGAGGAATGGAAGTGGGTTGAGATCGATCAGTTAGAAAGGGATATGAAAGAACATCCGACTCAATACGCTCCCTGGTTCCACATAGGCTTAAAAGAAATACTAACCACTAACCACTCGCGCCCCGGAGGGGCGCACTGATAACGTTTCTTTGTAATGCCAACATCCCCCAAATCCTCTGGCCTCCACCTCGCCATCATCCCCGACGGCAACCGTCGCTGGGCACGCGAGCACCTACTCGAAAGCGTCTGGAAAGGGCACGAGAAGGCAGTGGAAAATTTCGTGACCCTGAGTGAATGGTGCAGAAACGACCCTCGTGTTTCCATACTTACCGTCTGGTGTTTCTCGACCGAGAATTGGAAGCGTGATCCAAAAGAAATATCCGAACTCATGAAGCTACTCGAAACGTACCTGAGGCGTGAGCAAAAAAACTTCGAGAAGAAACAGACGAGGTTTGTGCATTCGGGACGACGTGACAGAATCCCTCCTTCACTCAAACAGTTGATCGAGGAATCGGAAGAGCAGACGAAAAACTTTACCGGGTTCACACTGCACTTGGCAGTCGATTACGGAGGAAAGGATGAAGTGGTACGTGCAATACATAAAATACCCGCTAATCGCTACCCGCTACCCGCTTCCACGGACGAGAGTGTAATTAGGCAATACCTAGACCACCCCGAACTCCCCGATATCGATGTGATTCTTCGCTCCTCAGGCGAACAACGTACGAGCAACTTCTTCCTTTGGCAGAGTGCGTATGCGGAATGGGTGTTTAGTCCCAAGTATTTCCCCGATATCGGTACAGATGATCTGGATGAGGCTCTCGGTGAATACGAACGTAGGAAGAGGAGATTTGGAGGATGACCGAATGTAAAATGTATAATGTACAATGTAAAATTGCGACTCTATAAAAGAAGAAGGAAATTAATTATAAATTTTACATTATACATTTTAAATTTCTCATCTGTGTCTAAACCTCGCACTGTACTCGTCCCAGGCAAAATCATCCTCTCTGGTGAATACGCAGTCGTTTTTGGTTTCCCAGGAATCGCGATGCCATCGAAAGAGTCGCTGCAGGTGACATTCGAGGAAGGACCAGTACAAACGATTGAATGGCGTGATGAGTGGAAATCCTATGCAGAGAAAGTCATTGGAAAAATAGGCAAGGGTGGAGCATGGACAATCACGGGAGACTTGCCGATCGGAAAAGGAATGGGCGCATCGACTGCATTGGTGATCGGATGTGTGAAGGCAGCGGGAGGAGACGAGAGGATGGCGCTAGAGATCGAGGATGAAGTGAATCCGGGGCACAGTGGCATCGATTTTGCCGTCATTTGGGGAAATGCGCCTATTGTGTTCAGAAAAGACGAAGCGTCGAAAGCTGCCCTGCTCCCTGATGCAATCAAAGACATCGAACTCATCGATACTGGGAGACCGGAGCAGGCAACGCCCGAGCTCGTGGCATGGGTAAAGAGCAGAAAAGATGATCCAAAGATCGCGGCTGCATTGCACATGATCGGCACCTGTACTGATCGCATCCTGAGTGGCGAAGACATCAAAACCGTCATCCGCGATCATCACCTGGCACAGGTTGCACTCGGCGTCGTGCCAGAGTCAGTGCAAAAAATCATCGCAGAGATTGAGCGCGGTGGCGGTGCTGCGAAAGTGATCGGTGCAGGGAGTCGCACGGGGGGAGGTGGGATGGTGATGGCGCTGAAATAAGCTATAATTTCGTACTCATGATCAAAGCTCAGTCCTCACCAAACATCGCGCTCATCAAGTACTGGGGCAACCGCAATAATGAACTCAGACTCCCGGCAGCTGATTCACTCTCGATGGTGCTCGACACACCAACAGTGGAAGTGATCGCCGAGCATGCAGATATATTTTCGATTCGATCGTTTGATGCAGAAGGAAATGAAAAGACGCAGAAGCCGGAGGCAATCGAACGACTGAAGAAGCACTGGCAGCTCACGAGACAATATTTATCGTCGATCGGAAGAAATAATCTTCCCGAGCATGTTTCGCTCACAATCCACTCTCATATTCCGCAAGCTATCGGCATTGCCTCTTCCGCGGCAGTCTTCAGCTGCCTTGCAGAGGCGTACGCGGGCTTTGTAGGTAATCTCTCGCGAGAAGATGTGGCGATCCTTGGACGTCTGGGGTCAGGATCTGGTGCACGCAATAGCTTCGGAGGATATGTGGCGCTGGAAAATAGTGGAGACGGCTTCGCAGGAACTGTGAGTCGACAGATCGCCAATGAAACACACTGGATGCTGCACGACATCATCGTGGTCCCCAGCCAAGAAGAGAAAAAAGTGGGTTCCACCGAGGGGCACGCGATGGCACACACAAGTCCAATCTTCGAAGCACGAGTATGCGATATTCCAAGACGAATGAAAGAGTGTGAAGATGCACTACGCACAAAAGATTTTGAGAAACTACAACGTATCTCCGAAGAAGATGCACTTGATATGCACAGGGTCATGGAAACACAGACGCCATCGCTTCAGTATCTATCAGCTGAAACACATCGAATCGTGCATGAGATCGAAGCACTACGAAAAAGTGAAAAGTTGAATGTTCTCTACACAATGGATGCAGGTCCCACCGTGCACCTGATCTGCACAGAGGACAGTCGAAACACGATCGAGGACTACGCCTCGTCTCAAAAAGGCTGCGTTGTGTTTAGGGCGAAGACAGGATCGGGGTCACGACTCCTCTAAATTAACCGTAGCGGAGGATCGACATCCTCCGCGTTATCGGCCGTATAACATGCCCTACGGGCATGTGCCGCGATTAGGAATCGCGGCTGCGAGAAGTTATCCTATCAGTCAATGGACCTCCGCAATCTCCCCGACTCTCTCTCGCCGCTGCAGCGCATCAATCAGCGTCGCACATTGATCGAAACTGAGCACAGCATCAACCTCTCGCTCGTGTCGCCGTCGGGTGACGTGATCGGTGAAGCCGAACAGAAAAATTGTGAGCAGATGTTCGGTGTCGTGTCGGTTCCTGTCGGCTACGCTGGCCCACTCAGTATCAAGTTTTCGAACGGAACCACGCAGAGCATCGGACTACCGCTTGCGACGACGGAAGGAGCGCTAGTCGCATCGGTGAACCGTGGAGCGAAAGCGTCAGGCACGATCGAAATCACAAAGGCACAGCATCATGGCATCACCCGATCGATCGCATTCGAAGGGGATCAGACGACGATCATCGAGCTTTTGCGTGATCAGGAAGCAGAATGGAAGAGAGTAGCCGAAGCAACGAGCGGGCATCTGAAAATCCTCGGTTACGATCTGGATGTGGCAAAAAAAGAAGTATTTCTGACGATCCGCGGAGATGCGGACGAAGCGATGGGCATGAATATGATCACGATTGCAGCACAGGCGATCGCCGATTGGGCGGAAGGTAAGAACAGTGGCATTCACTGTGTGACGATTGCCGGGAATGTCGATTCGGATAAGAAACCGAGTAAGCGCACACACGAGCGAGGGCGAGGATATGAAGTGACTGCATCAGTGACGCTCGCCGAAGACGTGATCGAACAAGTGCTCAAATCGTCATCACCTTCGATGCTCCGCACCGCAGAGGCGAAACTGAAGTCGGGATCCACTCTCGCCGGAGCAATCGGCAAAAATCTACATGCAGGCAATATCATTGCAGCGCTCTACATCGCAACGGGTCAGGACCCAGCACACGTGAGTGAAGGCGCACTCGCCGATACGGTGGTGGAGAAAGTACCAAATGGACTCAAGGTCAGTGTCCGTGTTCCTGCGATCATCGTCGGTGTTCGTGGTGGAGGCACGAATCTACCAGTCCAAAAACAATGTTTGGATCTGATCCTCTCAAAAAAAGCGGGACTGCACCCGAAGCAACAGCTAGCTGAGTCGATCGCAGCGGCAGTGCTAGCGGGCGAGATCTCGCTTCTCGCAGCACAGGCGAGTGGGCAGCTGGCGAAAGCGCATGAAAAACTAGCAAGGTAGAACAAGAAATAAGTGGTTAGTGGGTAGTTTCGTACTCATCACTAGCCACTAACCACTTCTCGACTCTCCTGCTACAATCTTTATCTTAAATCCACTCATGACCGCCTCTATCCTCTCCTTCGGCCGTGCACTGCCCTCGCAAAAAATAAAGGCGGAGACGATCGCTGAACACTGGAAGCGTGGGATGGATCAAGCTCATGCTCTCGGGATCAAGGAAAAAACAGTCGCATCGAGCGATCAGAATACTTTTACTCTCGCATGTGAGGCGGCGGAGCAGGCCCTCAGTGAGAAGATTGATCGAAAAAAAGTCGGTGCAGTGTTCGTGGGATCCGAAAGTCACCCCTACGCGGTGAAGCCGACATCTGGAATGGTGGTTACGGCACTCGCTTTAAGCCCTTACTGTCACGCAGCTGATCTAGAATTTGCATGCAAAGCGGGAACAGCAGCGATGCAGATCGTGAAGGCGATGGCAGAGAGTAAACAGATCGGCATGGGCCTCGCGATCGGAGCGGACACCGCTCAGAGCAAACCCGGCGACGCACTCGAGTACTCTGCGGCTGCTGGTGCTGCGGCATTTCTGATCGGCACTCCGACCAAAGCTCTGCCGGGGATCTGCACAATCGATCAGACGCTCTCCTACACCACGGACACTCCGGATTTCTGGCGCGGCAATGGGGAGAAATATCCGTCTCATGCAGGAAGATTCACAGGCGAACCCGCATACTTCCATCACGTAGAAGCTGCAGCAAAGGCGATGCTCGCGACAACCAACATGCGTCCGGAAGATTTCGATCATGTGGTCTTCCACATGCCGAATGCAAAATTCCCGATGGCTGCAGCGAAGTCACTGGGATTCACCAAAGAACAATTGGAACTAGGATTCATTGTGCCAACGATTGGCAATACCTACTCTGCGTGCTCCCCTCTTGCGCTCACCTTCGTTCTGGAAAAGGCAAAGAAGGACGAAAAAATTCTCCTGATTTCGTATGGGTCGGGTGCAGGCTCCGATGCATTCATCTTCACGATGCAACAGGATGGCGTGCCACTCTACACAGCAAAAGAGTCATCGGAACCGACGTACATGGAATACGGTGAGTACCGAAGCGCGCAGGAGGCGATAGCACATTAGCGGGATGGGCTGAACTTTCTTGATTGAGAAATTTGCTCCTTTCCACTTTTTTTAGAAAAAAGTGGAGAAAAAATCGTCGCTGTGGAGTTTTATTCTTCGATTCCATCCGCTCGCTCCGCTACAAAGCGCAATACGGTGCTGCGCTTTGTCACGCTCGCTCGCGGGGAATCGAAACGAAAAAACTCCAATGCGACTGGGATAGTTGAAAGAGGGGGGG